>JBDSFG010000001.1:0-3909 GCA_039919615.1 Ginsengibacter sp.
GAAATATCTGCTATAGTTACAATTTTAAAATTTTCTTTTTGCATATCAGTTATTTCAAAAAGCCTTGAAGTATCTTTTTCCCAATATACGCCGTTCATCAATATATCAGTTTGGGAAACGTACAAAGGAAAAAGGCATTTATAATTCTTCGGATTATTATGAAAGTCAATCCTGTTATACTTTTCCGTAGAACGATGTACATAAAGATCTGCCCCTTTTAAATGAACATATACGGGATACGAATATTTTGCAGTTATGAATTGATCTGGTTCAACTTCGTGTATTCCCAAAAGATTCATAACCTCCAAAACACCATGCGCCACTCTTCCGCTGCCAGTAACAGCTATTTTTATAGGCGGCAATTTTAAACCAAAATAAGTGTGAATTAAATGCCTTAAGGTTTTTTGTGAATTAACCCTGTTTAATTCAAAGGTTCCGGTTCTTTTACCGTATGCCATAATTCCGTTGTGTGCGCCTACAACTCCCGCAAAAAAACCAAAACCTAAAATCCTTGTGCCATCTTCATGTTCAAGACATTCGTAATCAACCAGGGTGATCTTTTTTTTAATAATAGCCTGCAACAATTCCCTGTTTTGTGGTTGTAATTTTTTTGTGTGAGAAAAAATAAAATAAGTTTTACCCCTTATAAGCATCTCCACCGGCACTTCTTTTATACCCATTAAAATAGTACATTCTCTTAAATCTTCTTTTACCTCTATGCCGGCTTTTAAATACTCTTTATCAGAAAAACAACGATGTTCACTGTGTTGAACAAGTATCCTGATATCAGTAAAATTTTCCTGGATCCATTTACATTGAGATGGGGTTAAAGCCACCCTGTTATCTTCCGGAATTTTGCCTTCTCTTATTAAACCAATTATAATCATTCTTTTTAATTATTGATGATGGCAATTTACATTTTACATTCTATATCAGCAGTTCTGCATTTGTTGCATAAATTAATTTTAATTATCCGGCCGTACGTGCAATTGCAAAAAGCAACCATAAATCATAAACTTCCAATTTAGATAAGTATCACAGAGATAATTTTATTTAAACCAGTTTTGCTTTATTTTGCGTCTTGCAGGTAAATTAAAAATCATGAAAACTAAAATTCTGATTATCGCAGCTATCACTTTGCTACATTTTAACTCATGCAATCCTGGCGCCTCCTTCAAAAATATTATTTCAACCGACTCTGCAGTAATTGCCAAAGGCAAGGCTTCTTTCGATCTGAATTGCAGTGGTTGCCATAATTTTTTACGCGATGCTATTGGCCCGCAATTAGGCGGCTTAACTAGAGAAGTTTCCCCTCAGTGGATCCAACATTTTGTCAGGAACCCGAAACAGGTTATTGACTCGGGGGATATCAGGGCACAAAAATTATTTAAGAAATATAAAGCGGTGATGCCATCGTTTACAACTTATACCGATAAAGAAATTGATGAAATTATTGCATTTATAAATACCCATGAAAAGCCTCAGCAGCAGGTTGCGGCTGCTTATGGCAAAGAACTATTGAACCCGATACCTGGCTCTATAACCGCTTCGGGCCTTGTAGTTGCCTTGCAACTGCTTACGAAAGTGCCTCCTTCAAGCGATAATGGCAAGTTACCTCTTACAAGAATTACCAAATTAGATTTTCAGCCAGGTAACAGTGCCTCATTTGTGCTTGACCTTAGAGGGAAACTATACAAACTCGGGAATAACAGTAAGCCATCGGTTTACATGGATATGGCTAAATTAAAATCTAATTTCATTAACGAGCCAGGCAAGGCTACAGGGTTTGGCAGTTTTGCTTTTCATCCGGAATTTGAAAAAAACGGGCTGTTTTACACTACACATTCTGAAGCAACGGGTTCGGCTAAAGCTGATTTTGGATATGCTGATTCAATAAAGATAACATTGCAGTGGGTGGTTACTGAGTGGAAAACAAACCAGCCAAAGGCTTCTGTATTTACAGGAAAAAGCCGGGAACTTTTTAGGGTAAATATGGTAAGCGGTATTCACGGTATCCAGGAAATTGCGTTCAATCCCACAGCCCATAAAGGTTCTGAAGATTATGGCTTGTTATATATATGTATCGGAGATGGTGGGTGTACAGAGAATGGTTATCCGCTCCTTGCCCATAGTAAAGAAAAAATATGGGGTACTATTTTAAGAATTGATCCTATGGGGAAAAACAGCGCAAACGGGCAATATGGAATTCCTGTAAACAATCCATTTACCAGCAATAAAAAATCCCTCGCAGAAATTTATGCATACGGTTTTAGAAATCCACATCGTATAACATGGAGTAAATCAGGTGAAATGCTGGCTTGCAATATAGGGCACAGTAATATTGAAGCAATTGATATAATTAAGCCAGGTAATGATTATGGGTGGCCTCTAAGAGAGGGTATATTTGTTATAAATCCTTCCGGAGATCTTACCAAAGTTTACTCCCTTCCGCCAGATGATGCCAGTTATAATATAACCTATCCTGTTGCACAATATGACCATGATGAAGGCAAAGCAATTTGCGGTGGTTTTGAATATCATGGTTCTAAAATACCCGAATTAAATGGCAAATATCTCTTTGGTGATATCCCTACAGGCAGGCTTTTTTATGTGAATATGGCCGATCTTAAACCAGGAAAACAAGCTGTCATAAAAGAATGGAAAGTTTCGTTTATGGGAATACAAAAAACACTTACGCAACTTTGCGGAACGGAAAGGGTTGACCTTCACTTTGGCCAGGATAATGCCGGGGAATTATATATATTAACCAAGCCGGATGGCAAAGTATATAAATTGAGAAGCGCAACCGATAAACCTAAAATGTAAAATACTACAACACAGCGGCAACCTGGTTAAAAGAAAATACCGGGTACTATTTTGGAGAGGTAACATGGAATGTGTAATATTGCCTCCCTGGATTGATGTTGAATTTGTCAATTTTTAAAGCCCAGATGGCGGAATTGGTAGACGCAGCAGACTCAAAATCTGCCGTTCGCAAGGATGTGCAGGTTCGATTCCTGTTCTGGGCACAAGATTAAGTTTTAGCCCTGATAGTATTCGCTTTCAGGGCTTTTTTAATGATTAATCATAACGAATAACATGAATCCAAAGGTTGATTGGTTTTTTAGTAAAGACACAAAATGGCAGGCAGAATATGAGAAATTAAGAATGATCATTCTCGACTGCGGACTGGCCGAAGAATTGAAGTGGGGTTGCCCTTGCTACATGTTTGAGAAAAGCAATATCATTTTAATACATGGATTTAAAGAATATTGTGCTTTGCTGTTTTTCAAAGGCGCCTTGTTAAATAATGCTAGTGGTATTCTGATCCAACAAACGCAAAATGTGCAGTCGGCACGCCAGATCCGGTTCACCAATATCCGGGAAATAGTTAAGCTGGAAAAAACCCTGAAGGCCTATATCTATGAAGCCATTGAAGTTGAAAAAGCTGGTTTGAAAGTGAAATTAAAAAAGACTTCAGAATACAAAACTCCCGAAGAGTTTCAAAAGAAGTTAAATAAGATGCCTGCATTGAAAACTGCTTTTGGTGCATTAACACCGGGGCGGCAAAGGGCATACATTTTTTATTTTTCTCAACCCAAACAGTCCAAAACCCGGGAATCAAGAGTTGAAAAATATTTGCAGCAAATTCTAACTGGAAAGGGATTGGATGATTAGTGATACCTGCAATATGCTTGCTGGTTAATCATACATTCATGCAAACATCTGAAACAACTGATAAGAGAGATAATTAAACCCAATAAACAACATGAGTAACAAAAAGGAATTATCATCAGAAAAATGTTTAGCGCTACTCGATACATTGAAAGTCCGTTTTGAAAAAAACATGAAGCGTCATAAAGGTTTTGAATGGGCTAAAATACAAGCAAAGCTGGAAGCTGATCCTGA
>JBDSFG010000069.1:0-30005 GCA_039919615.1 Ginsengibacter sp.
ATACACTCACTACGAGCGATCTGGCTTTATTCATTTAAACCGCTACTTTTAATTATCGTTTTTTTTTATAAAAAATAAAATTAAAATTGAGATGCGTTCAAATTCAAGAAACGAAAAGAGCAATAATTTTTACCGTTACATGTGGAATGTTTTGATGTGCACCTTGTTATCGTGCGGCCAATCGTACAAAGTATCAGCACAAACAACAGCAACAAATTTGGTAGTACCCGAATGGTCGCTTCCTGGTTCCAAGACGCACAAACAGGTGCCGCCCCCTGCCGATT
Organism: Ginsengibacter sp.; assembly: GCA_039919615.1. Classification (GTDB taxonomy): domain Bacteria; phylum Bacteroidota; class Bacteroidia; order Chitinophagales; family Chitinophagaceae; genus Ginsengibacter. The sequence goes on from JBDSFG010000069.1 coordinate 285, forward strand.
TCCATCGGGAGACAGTCACTAAAAATAAAAAAATTGGAATGTTCAAAGGCCAAAGCGATGTTGGAGGTGCGTTGGTACCCGGGTCTTCAGCTTATAATAAACATACTAAACAATATACCATTACTTCCGCCGGTTATAACATATGGTACACCCGCGATGAATTCCGTTACCTGTGGAAGAAAATGTCCGGTGATGTATCGCTGGCAGCCGATATAAATTTCCCTGACACAGCAGGCTACTTCGACCGAAAAGTTGTGCTTATTATTCGTCAAAATCTTGATGATGACTCCAAAGAAGCTATGGTGGCTCTTCATGGTGGGGGACTTGTACACCTTGCATGGCGACCTTCAAAAGGCGAAAGCATTCAGCAAATGCGAGTTGACCAGAAAGGCGCTCTAAGGCTTGGCATAGAAAAGCGGGGTGATTCACTTGCTATTTTCGTAAGTCAGAATGGTGAGCCTTTACACCAGTTCGGGAATCCTGTTCAACTGCACTTTGACGGGACCTTCTATGTTGGCATTGGCTTCACTTCACATCAGCCAGTTACGCCGGATACTGCTATACTTTCTAATGTGGTTTTGGAGGATGAAGCCGGTAAGGTTAGGTAGCTTTCACGAGCTTCTTCAATTCCCTGAAATGTTTCGCACTATACTATTTTATTACAATTATATTTTGCTGTAAAACTATTTGGATATACCTGGTTTTATGCTCTCAGACTCTTGCTCTTAGCGCTGGGTTCACACCTGTATATTAAACTTTATTTTATTGATTTGTTATGATATAAACACATCCACCTCTTTTCATTGTATGCTTAATTTATTATAGGATTGCTTGGCCATGCCTCCTCTCAATTACGAACATTCTGCCTTACGCAATGCCAGTGCCATGTTGAATCAAGCTCCTTCGGGTTAATTTATAGCTGGGAGAAAAAAAATCGTCTCGCTCTTGGAGCATTGGTTTGGATTGAGAGGTTCTGCCTGTTATATGAAGCCTGCGTAGATTCTATTTTCTTAAAGGGCTTTTTTAAAAATCCAAATTTTCTGTTATCCGTGTACCATCTTTTTTAAATGCTTCCATGTACATATTAATCCGCTGCCTTGCAATTTTAAGATCAGGGTTATTGAGATTAATATTAAGCAGGTCAATGAACCACGGAAATTTTTCTTGGCTATGAATGTAGGCTATGGCAATTTCTTTTGAGATGGGTAATGTTGTTGTTTTAGAAGAATCAAATACATCTTTATTATCCGCCTTTAATAATTTTTCATATTCCTCTTTAAGTAATTTTTCAAAGAGGTCAATAGAAAATGTATCTCCAGCTTTGATAAGAGTTTGTTCATCATCTTCTGTAATGATAGCTCCTTTATGAACCCACTCCCAAAGAATGCTTAATCTTATTTCACCGGTGGCCATGTCTTCCATCAAATATAAAATATCATCATTGCCAAAAAAATCTGCAGGCTTCAATGCTGCTGCCTGCATGCCCTGCCCGAAGGCATTTCCATATTGTATTGCAACGCTTAATAAATTTCTTGCGCCTTGAATTGTTGTAGGTGCCTTCTCAATTAATATTAATCCATCAGCATCCTGTTGCGTGTAAGTAAGTGTTGGAAATTTTCTTCCCAATTGATTTGCCTGGCTAACTTTTTCCCATACAGGCCTTACAATATTCACCATCTTCCAATGCGCTACCCATTTGCCACTTGCCCCTTCACTTTGTTCACGCTCTGCACCGGCAAAGGCTTTCTTCATACTTGCTGTAACACCTTCTTCAGAGCCTACCGGGATGTTTGGTTCCATACCACCCTGCCATAAAGCAAAGTTGCCATTGATATCAGGAGTATTCACAGCACATCTTACACGGTTCTCATAATTGCGCATATAGCCATATGTCATTGTGATGGCTTCTATGTCAGGGTTGATAAAACTTTTATCCCAGGCCATTGCATCGGCTACGCTATTGATATAATCCCATCGACCTGTGTTGTATCCAACAAAATGTTTTCCAAGAGCAGCTCTTATCTCCATTAACTGGTGTGTTGCTTCCAGTTGTTCAACCAATACATATACTTTAATTGTTCCTGTGGAAACAGAAATATGTTCTTCAAGTTCAGTGAGCATATCATTCCATAAAGCAGCTTCTCCGGCTGTTTGAATTTTTGGAAGATATAAGGCAATAGATGAACCTGCCTTTTGCAATTCGATATAATTGTTTACAACATATAACACAAGATCAACAATAGAAGCTGCCATAGCAATACCATCTGCATCACGGATATGACGGTCATCAAGATGAAGGCCACGGGCACGAAATAGTTTAGTGGTAAAATTTAATTGCTCCATCCAGTCGGCAACAATACTATGCCCAAAAAATTTCATTGACCAGGGGTTCATTTCTGATGCGACCAATTGTGCTGCCTGCAGGAACACAGGGTCTTTACTGATGGCGAGTTTGAGATTACGCTGGTTATCGAGAGACATGGTTTTTATTTGCCCCAAAGCATCTTCGCCATCAAACATCCAACCATCAGCGCCGGAAAGTAAGGCATAGGCTACATTGCGTATGCTGCTTTCTAATGTAGCATTTGGTTTTGCAGCCGGGCCGGTGCCTTGTATCCATTGCCTTTGCAGATCAGCGGGTATTATTGCGCCTTCAAATTTCCCATCTCTTGCATCCTGCACTTTTATTTTTGTTCGTGGGATAAAACTTTCAGGATCTAAAAATGTAAGGCGTTTTTTTTGTTGCTGCCTTTCTGCCCTGCGTTGTATTCTTGCAGTCATTGCTTCTTTTATCTCTTTATTAAAATGCGCCAGCAAAGAAAGCGCTGCCAATGCCTCTGGTGTATAAACATCGCTGTATGCATCCTGCAGATTTCCGTTGATGGTAATATGATCAGCCATTTATTTGTTTTATGAATTAAATTTTTCTTTTTTATTTCAATATAAACACAGTCATTGTTAAAGGCCCATGTGCACCAAGAACAAGCGCCTGTTCTATGTCAGCGGTTTTAGATGGGCCGCCGATAAACCCACCAAAGCCATAGTCGCCTGCGCCAATTTTTTCATACGCTTCATGTAAAGAGGGGACGATACTTTCTGTATTAATAACAACAGCAAGATGCTGGCAAATATAAGGCGTGATACGCTGGCCCATCAATTCTTCAGTAAGCCATACGGCCCCGTTTTCTGCCACGCCAAAGTGAGCTCTTATCACAGCCAATTCTATATCTTCCAAAGTATGCGGATCGTTAGTAATTGCCAAAGTTTCTGCAATGTCAGTTAATTCAGGCAAGGTGGTTATGATGCGTTTGGTAACATCAAAATTTTCATTGATAAATTTTTTTACTGCACTTATATCATCAACCAAATATGCTGAACCGCCAATAGATTTAAAAACATTTATATATTTTTCGACCTTACTATTTTCATCTCCTTTAAAAATAGTTATATCAGGCAACGGTGTTACTGCAGGTTGATTTTTTAAGACTGCTTCCAATATTTTTTCTCTGGTGTTCATCCGGCTACTTTTTAATTGGTGCAAAAAACTTTACCCGTTCTATTCTTTCCTTTCATTTTTCGCATACCATTCTCCAAACGATTCCTTCGGGCCTTCCGGCATATCCCGTTGCTTATACCATGGATTAAATTTATTGTTTACAACAAATGGTACGTTGTGTAAGAGCCACCGGCCTGCTTTACCCGCTGTTGCAAAAGATGCTGGTGAAGATAAAGTCCAGGCCATGGCTTTATTGCCTATTGCTTTTGTATTTGGTGCATAGCCTTCTTTAACTATCACCTGCCGCCATTTATACAATTGCTCATGAATATTAATTTTTACGGGGCACACATTTGAGCATGATCCGCAGAGTGTAGAGGCATAAGGCAGATCAGCATGTTTTTTCATATCAAGGTTAGGTGCCAGTATTGCACCGATGGGGCCTGAAATTGTATTGTGATAACTAAGGCCACCGCTCTTCCTGTACACCGGGCAAGTGTTCATGCAGGCGCCGCACTTGATGCATTTTAAAGAGTCCCTGAAATCAGCACGGCCCAATTGTTTTGTTCTTCCTGCATCTACCAATATCAAATGCATTTCCTGTCCCTTACGTGGTTTTTTATAATGGCTTGAATAAATGGTTATCGGTTGCCCGGTTGCGCTTCTTGCAAGTAATCTTAAAAATATAGCAAGATGATTTTTTTGAGGTATTAGTTTTTCAAGGCCCATTGAAGCGATCTGCACTTCTGATAAATGAGCGCCCATATCAGCATTGCCTTCATTGGTGCATACAACATACTCCCCCGTTTCAGCAACGGCAAAGTTTACACCAGTAAGAGCGACACGGCGTGTAAGAAATATATTGCGCAAATGTTTACGGGCAACTCTTGTTAATAAGGTTGGATCAGATAACCCTTTTTCTGTGCCGAGATGTTCATGAAATAATTCACCTATCTCTTCCTTTCTTTTGTGAATGCATGGAAGTACAATATGACTCGGCGGCTCATTATCTATCTGTTGAATATATTCTCCAAGATCAGAATTGATCACTTCAATTCCACGTTCTTCCAAGTATTCATTCAAATGGCATTCTTCGGTAAGCATTGACTTACTTTTAACCATCTGGTTAATTTCTTTTGCTTTTAGAATTGAATACACAATTTCATTATGTTCTTCTGCATTGTCAGCCCAATGAACTATAACGCCGTTTTTTTTAAGATTAGCTTCAAACTGTAAAAGGTATTCATGAAGATTGGAAATAACATTGCTTTTAATTTGTGAAGCAGCCTCACGAAGCTCTTCCCATTCAGGTATTTGTTTTGAAGCGATGTCACGCTTTTCCCGGATGTACCAGAGAGCACCGTCATGCCAGTCAACACGTTCTTCATCTTTAATGAAAGCTCCTGCTAAAGTTGCATGATCTTTTGTTTTTGCCTGGCTCATACTGTAGCATTTAATATTTCAGCAATGTGAATGATCTTTACCGCACTCTTATTCCTGTGAAGAATTCCTTCAAGATGCATAAGACAGGAAAGGTCTGATGAGGTAATATATTCAGCGCCATTCTTTGTATGATCTGTTACCCTGTCTTTACCCATTTTTACAGACACGGCTTCCTCAGTAACGCAGAATGCGCCTCCGAAGCCACAGCATTCATCCAGCCTGTCTAAAGTTATTTGTTCAAGGCCCTTCACCATACTTAATAAGTGTTGTGGTTTTGAAAATGGCGGCGCATTAAGTTCACTCATTTGTGATAAATGAAGCCCACGCAATCCATGACAACTATGGTGCAGGCCGACTTTGTGGGGAAACACAGCATCTAATTTTTGTACTTTTAAAACATCGGTTATAAACTCTACGAGCTCATAAATCTTTGTACGGATAACGGCTGCCTGCTCTTTATTTTTATCAGAATGAAGATGGTCTTTAACATGTAACACACAACTGGCGGAAGGAGCAACGATATAATCAAACGCTGAAAAATTTTCTATAAAGAGATCATTGCATCCTTGTGAGAGATATTCGAAACCTGAATTGGCCATTGGCTGTCCGCAGCAGGTTTGCTTTGGAGGATATATAACATCAACACCTAATTTTTCTAGCAACTGTAATGTAGCTTTTGCTGCACCAGGATAAAACTGGTTTACATAACATGGTATAAAAAGGCCAACTTTCATAAGGCAAAGAGAATAAAATTATTCTAAATTATATCAGTTATTACAGATCTCAATTTAATTTATTAAACTAAAAGAAGCATTTATCTGCAACGTACTAAGCTTCTTGAAATATCACAGGTTTAAAACAAATTCTCTGTAGTGAGGTGATTTTATAGGCATTGCCGGGAAGCCTGGCGCAGCTTGATTTAATTTTAAAGTTGAAGAAAGGATTTTATTGTTTGGCAGTAGTACAATTGATTAGGTCCGTTCCGCAAGCCAGCATAGCAGCAAACTAGTTGTGTACGAATGTCAGTTTACTTTTTGTAGTTTTTTAAAGATAACTGTATCTGTTATACTTGGATTCATCCAACCTTTAGATGTATCTGTATCTTTTTGTTCCAAAACAATTTTCATTTCGTCAAGTAGTTTTTTTGGACGTAAATGACAAAATCCATCCTCCTCCGGTCCTGGATTAGTAAACATTCGGTTTGTCGTATCGAGTAAACTAAATATGAAAGTAAAGTTTTCGATGCTATCGTTCTTAACAGGAACAGCGAAGTCGTAACCGTCTGAGCTATCCATAATTCTTTTACCGTTATGATATGTAAAACTTTCTTCAGTCCAAGCCGTATCAATTTGCATTTTAGTTCCATCGAGAAGTGTAAAGATTGTTTTGTCTGGCAGATATTCAACAACAGTTGCTCCGTTTGCGATCGCCTCTTTTTTTGAATGACTATTGCCAAATAAACCTTCATTTGTGTCGCAACTATAAATTAAGGCTGCTAAAAAAATTGCAAACAATGATTTCTTTGGCATAAACAAAGTTAAATTTTGGATAGCGTTTTATTGTGTCGATAAATTTCGTAAAACAAAATGCCTTGTGATGTAATACTTCTACTTCGTGGACTGTCCAACGAGTTTAGTATTACTTTCAGATAATTGCTTATTGATATACGCTTTCAGCTCTTCAAAAGTCATGTTTTGCGTTTCAGCACTTATTTTGTTCCGTATGTCACGCATCATTTTTACTGCGCCAAAAGTTTTTTCTTTGTTACTCGGTTCCATAATTTACAAATCATTAATAGCTATTATTTGCTATCCATATTAGAAAGCTTTTCCAAAGCCTGGTATAATGCCTGTGTCCCGGAACCGCCTTTCCCCATTGCCTTTAGACTTAAATATAATTGTTTCACTAAAGCCAGTCCTGGTAATGATAATTTCATTGCCTCTGCCTCTTCAAGTGCTATACTCATATCTTTTACAAAATTGTCAACAGAAAAACCGGGAGCGAAATCTCCTTTCACAACTTTTGGAGCAAGCACATCAAGCGTCCAGCAAGCGGCAGCTCCTTTGGTTATTGATTCTAACATGGTATTTAAATTCAGTCCTGACTTTGCCCCGTAGATGAGCGCTTCGCATACGCCTATCATGGTGCCGGCAATAGTAATTTGGTTACACATTTTTGTATGTTGACCTGCGCCTGCAGATCCCTGGTAAACCATGTTCTTTCCGAAGACTTCAAATATTGAATGAACAGAATCAACCACTTCTTTTTTACCACCGATCATTATTGAGAGTGTACCATTTATTGCCCCTACCTGTCCACCAGAAACAGGCGCATCTATAAACTCTGCACCAACTTTATTTGCCTCTTCTGAAATTTTTATAGCAAGACTTGGTTTGGTTGTGGTCATGTCTATTAAAATAGTTCCAGACTTTATTCCACTAAAAATTCCCTCGTCATCGAAATAACATTCTTCAACATCTTTTGGAAATCCTATAATGGTTACTACAACATCAGAGTTTGCTGCCAGTTCTTTTGGAGTGTCGAACCAGGTACAGCCCAGCTCAATTAGCTCATTCGCTTTTTCTTTTGTGCGGTTATATACATTTACTTTATATCCGGCATTAACAAGATGCTTAGCCATTGGAGCTCCCATTATCCCCGTACCAATCCACCCGATTATTTTATCCTTCATCGTAGTGTTGTTTTTAGTTTTTTTTAAATATTCATCAGGTATTGTGTTCCAAAATTCGGGTTGATAAATTTCTATCTAAAATAATTTTTTCCTTGTGCGGTAGGCACATCTCGCAGGTAGAATGTAAATTAAAACACACCAGATGTTCCTTCGGAACATATCGTACTTTTCTCCTGAATTTTCTACCCACAAAAAGTTCCAATGGAACTTAAGAAATTAAATATAAGCATCCTCCTCTTTTGATTTTGCAACAGAAATATCTTTTCGATAAAATTATGGTAAGCAATTTTAAAACAATTTTTATTTGTAGAGACAAAGAAGCATTTCAAAATCATCAAGCCGGGGTATAGTACAATCAACCCATCCGTCAGATTGTTTGAAACTTACGGCTTTTCCTGATCTCGTCAGCCATAATTCTTTTACCAGTTTAATTGGTTTAAAACGAATATGCGTATCGTAAATAGTAACCGGCTCACGAAAAGATGCACCTATCTGCCCGGAGTGATTGATCATTCCTATCCATTCGTATGCGCCGTTGCGGTTTGCCAGGTGGCTCATTTCAATTAATGGCGAAGCATCTGTAATGATGGTTCTGTCAACATTCAAAATATTTTGTAATTCTGCAACAAATAATTCACGGTGTTCATACTGCCCCTTAAAAAGATATTGAGCGCCTAATTGCCAGGGAATAAAAAACGATTTTCCTTTGCCATAAGTATTACTGATTGCTCCCGGGAAATCAGTGATCTCATCAGGTGTGTAATAAGCTTTTTCCGGCGGACCAAATTTTGTTGCGGGTAAGAATTTCATGTACCCTTTTGCATTGGCTGTGGGCTTGCACTTCAGAAAATCTGAATACAACATCATTATGCTAAAGTCTTTGAATTCGTTTTGCCCCAGAGATGCTTTATCGCTTTCAGAAATTTTCAGGTAAGTTGATTTTGCTTTTTCAAAAGTGTCAAATGTTGGTGATATGCCAAGTGACTTGAGCCTTATGCTCTTCATTGGTTTACCTGATGCATCTTTTGTTGAGGTAAAACCAGTGGTTAATATTTTACCTCCATTCATTACATAATTATCAATAACAGAAATCAATTGATCATCCATATTTAATATATCACCAAGAATAAGCACATCATAGTCTTCCAATTTGCGGGGAGTTCTGCCGGTTAACAAGGCGGAGGGTTCAATGATATCATACATCATATGTTCTTCTGTAAGCAATTTTATCAATCCTTCATACTCATCTTTTGATCCTCTTATCAAAGCAATTTTATTTACGGCTTGTACATTGGTAAATAATTTTTCATTCGCCTTATGAAAACCATAAAGATCATTTAGTGTTGGAATAAATATCCTGTCTTCATAATTCACCAAAGTGCCTACCACAACAAATCCCAGCGGTGCACCATGCAGCATATTTTCAAGCATCCACACTTTAGCGAGGTTTGGTGAAGCGCCCACATGACGATAACCTATTGCCTGGAAATATATAAGCAGGTTACCTGGCGACCTGTCTTTGTAAGACCCGAGAACACGTTTCACATTATCTGTTGCAGAATAATTCCATTCATATTCCGGCGTTAGGTCTGCTCCTGATTCACTTGCGATCATATCAACTCCTGCCTCTGCATAAGTGTTGATCATAATTTTTGGATCAAGATTTTTGATATGATTTTTTATGCGGGTAAAAAGTTCATCTGATGTTGTTTTTTTAAAGGCATTGTATTCGATAAATAGAGGATCATTCATGTCTGCTTTTACAGGTAATGTATGACCGGTAGAATCATGAATTCTTTTCCTGCAATTTTCGCACTGACAAATTCCATAATAGTTACCGCCGTAATCAGAAGTTGTATAACCGATATTATTGAAAAAGATTCCATCAAGAGGATAGGAAGAAATAGCCTCTTTCAATATCTCCATTGAATACTCCTGCTGGTAACCGCCATTGATACAGGTATGCACCTGCCCATTATAATTTACATTTTTACCGGCGGTGGAAACATAGAGCCACTCCGGTTTTTTTGCGGCAAGCGTTTCATTTATTTTGCTGAAATCAAAACGCCCAATCACTTTAATTCCTTTGGCATGTAATCCTTTTACCAAATCACCAACAAGGTCGCCTTTCATAAAAGGGTTTCTATATTGATATGGAAGTTTTGTAGGATAGTTTGCAACGATGCCTCCTACATTTATTAAAACAATATTGGCAGATGCATCAACCATTGATTGTACATAAGCATCAACATCCATCGTGGCATCAATCTCACGAAGATTGGTTTGCACAAGCCTGTATGGGGTACGGTTCCACCATGTGCTGTCATATCTGCCCGGATCAATAGATGAAAGATCAAAATTTATGGATGCGCTGGAATGCCTTGCGGAATTACAAGAGGTAATTAAAAGAACATTAATTGAAATAAAAAAATAAAAAAGATTCTTCATTAATTTAAGATTAGGCAGATAATAAGCAAAGCCAAAACTTCTTTAATTTTTAAAAGGATATTTTTCTATGTACCATAGGCACAATTGGTTGGTAGAATTCAAGATTGATTTACACCAGACGTTCCGAAGGAACTTTTCGTGCTTTACCACATTTTCTACCCAGCAGAAGTCCCTATGGGACTTGGGAACCAAATAAATTGCTGCTAATAATTTCATGATAAATATATTTTTCTTTAGGTTAACCCTTCTTTTAAAGATCAAAAAAAATCCCTCAATTGTTTGTTCAGAAAAATTTTATTTGTTTACAACATTAACAGGATTTCCATTTAAAAAAGCAAAAAGATTATTCACTGTTGTTTGCATTAGTCTTGCCCTTGCTTCTTTTGTTGCCCATGCAATATGTGGAGTGATAATGCAATTCTTTGCAGCGAAAAGTGGATTATCTTTTGAAGGTGGCTCAACAGACAACACATCAATTCCTGCTCCTGCGATCACATCATTATTCAATGCGTTAGCCAGGTCTTCATCCACTATTACCGGCCCTCTTGATGTGTTTAATAAGAAAGAAGATTTTTTCATGAGTTGCAAACTTTTTTTGTTGATGAGACCTTTTGTTTCAGGAAATAACGGGCAATGAATACTTACTACATCGGAGTTTGTCAACAGCTCCGGGATGGTTGCCCATCTGAAATTTTTCCGGTGGGATTGGTCTGTTTGTGTTCTGCTGTTTCCAATAATGTTCATTCCTAAAGCAGTGGCAACATCGCCAACCTGCTGACCAATTCTGCCAAAGCCAATGATACCAATTGTTTTACCTGAAAGCTCTACTAAAGGGTAATCCCAATAACTCCAATCGGGTGACTTGGCCCATTTGCCTTCCATGACAGTATCGCTGTGCCGCTGCACATGATGGCATAATTCCAACAACAAAGCAAACGTCAATTGAACAACTGATGTAGTTCCATAACCCGGTACATTAGCAACAATAATACCTTTTGATTTTGCTACATCTGTATTTACAATATTATAACCTGTTGCAAGCACGCCTATAAATTTTAAAGAAGAAAGTTGATTTATTGCATCTTCTGTGATCGGAGTTTTATTGGTAAAAATAATATCTGCTCCGGTTGCCCATTCCACTACTTTATCAGCAGGTGTTCTATCATAAATAGAAACATCACCAAACTTTTTTAGTTCATCCCAGCTAAGGTCGCCGGGGTTTAGTGTGTATCCATCGAGTACTACTATTTTCATAACTTATTTTAGGCTTCGTTTTACGGATGACATCCTTTTTAAGGATGTCATCCGTATAGAATGCTCGTTATTAAAAATTTATTTAACTATAGTTATAACAGATGTTTTTGGCGGAGATGATTTCTTTTTTGTCAATAAAACGATAACTACAGCCAAAGCAATTAATACTCCCACCAGTACCAGCAAATAAAAAATCCCTTTAGAAAAATCAGGAGCTACCACCGCAGCGTTTGCTGCAAGCATTTGATAATGCGGAATAATCCAACTAAATAAATAAGCCTGGGCTAATACAATGCAGCAAATAAAAAGTAGCATGATAAAACTATGCTTAACGGTAAACCTGAAAAGTTCTGACTCTCTACCAACCAAATGACCTGCCGCAGCAGCAACTGCAATTGATTGCGGAGAGATCATTTTCCCTACAACACCACCGGAAACATTTGCCGCCACAGTAACAACCGGGTCAACCCCGATTGATGTTGCCGTTGCAGATTGCAGTTTTCCGAATAATGCATTTGCTGAAGTATCGGAGCCTGTTATAAAAACGCCTAACCAACCAAGTACCGGGGCAAAGAAGGGGAACAATACACCAGTGCTTGCCAGTACCTGTGCGATGGTAAGGGTGATGCCTGAATCATTTACGATGTAAGCAAATGCCAATACCGAAGCTATGGTGATTATTGGAAATTTTAATTGCCGGAGTGTTGAAAGAAATACTTTAACTCCTTCACTGAATTTTAATCCAACGAGAGGTATTGCAATTATTGCCGATAACAAAATAGCAGTGCCTGCTGCCGAGAGATAATTAAATTTAAATATATGCGGTATGGCTTTCCCGTTTTTATCAAGAATAACATTATGAAGTCCGGTGAATTCAAATTGAACTTGTCCCACTGAATTAAAAAGATTCCTGATAGGAGGTGTACCCCAGGCTATGATCATTATTGTTAATAATATAAATGGAGACCATGCCCTGATCAACTGACCGGTAGTATATTTTTCATCAACGTTAATAGTTGGTTCCGGCTCTTTAGGAAATCTCCAGATATTTTTTGGCTTCCAGTATTTTAAAAAAATGATGAGTGATATTATAGACCCAAGCCCTGCGATTACATCAGGTAGCGCCGGGCCAAGGAAATTTGAAGTGAGCCATTGCAGGAATGCGAAAGAAATTCCTGACACTAATATGGCCGGTAACACTTCTTTCGTTTTTCTAAATCCGGCTATAAGGATTACAAGATAGAATGGGAGCAGAACTGATAAAATAGGAAGTGTTCTTCCCGCCATTTGTGAAATGGCCATTTCAGGAATTGATGTGACCTGCGATGCTACAGTAATAGGAATGCCGATGGCGCCAAATGCAACAGGTGCAGTATTGGCAATAAGACACACCCCTGCTGCATACAGCGGATCGAAGCCTAAGCCAACAAGCATTGCTGCAGTGATAGCAACAGGAGCGCCAAAGCCTGCAGTGCCTTCGAGGAAAGCGCCAAAAGAAAAAGCGATCAGCAATGCCTGCAATCTCCTGTCGGAAGTAATGGAGGCCATGAAATGTTTGATGATCTCAAACTGCCCGCTTTTGACAGTGATATTAAATAAAAAAACTGCTGAAATTACAATCCAGCAAATAGGGAAAAGGCCATATAATGCTCCGTTTGCGGTAGAAAGAAGAGCAAGTTTTACGGGCATACCATAAATAAAAATGGCTATGAGTATAGCAATCGCAATTGCGATCAAACTCGCCATGTAGCCCTTCATTTTTTTTATGATCAATGCCCAAAAAATAAAAAGTATAGGGACAATTGCAACCAGCGCCGATAAGGCAATGTTCTTAAACGGATCAATCACCTGAGTCCAGTTCATGAAATTTTATCTCCTGTAATTTTATTTTTTGAAAATGAAAAGGGGGTTTAAATTTTCTTCCTCAAAATACTCTTATTTAAAATGATTAAAAATATTTTCTGATTTACTTCAATGCCACATCCAACTTAACTATTTATGTAATTAGTAGAATTTTCAAATAATAAATTCGGATTTTTCTTGGATTTGCAGCCATAATATTTTCTTTTGAAGTATCAACCTCTGAACAAAAAAGTGATTCTAAAAATCCTGCTACCATCCACTGAAGTTATATGTATTTGATGGCGGTACTATTGAAAATATAGACGTAACAGGATTTGGTTTAAAGAAGGAAGATGTTAGCTTCTACCGTTTCCCTGGTCCTTGTTTCCTGGTAGTTCATCTGAAAGGCACGTTAATGTGGGATGCCGGAATAGTACCTGACTCAGCCTGGAAGTACACGGGTGCTCCTGTAACACATAAGGTGATTTTGCCCGACAGGCAACGGGAGATAACATTACTAAAACCACTAAGAATGCAGTTATCGGAAATTAGTTATTCTCCTGCTGAGATCACTTACCTTGCCTTGTCGCATTATCATTATGACCATACCAGGAATGCATACCAGTTTGCAAACTCTACCTGGCTTGTAAGCCAAAACGAATATGATGCTATGTTTACGCTACCCCCTCCAAAGGTCACTTTGCCTTCATATTATTCTTCTTTAAAAAAAAGTAAGATTCAAATTATTACAAAAGATGAGTATGATGTTTTTAGTGATGGAACAGTGATCATTAAATCAGCGCCCGGCCATACACCCGGCCACCAGGTTTTGTTTTTGAAATTGAAAAAAACCGGCAACATAGTTTTGTCCGGCGATCTCTATCATTATCCTGAAGAGAAGACGTTAGACAAGGTTCCCAACTTTGAGTTTAACACGGAACAAACGAGGGCCACGAGAAAAATGATTGATACATTTTTGAAGAACAGAAATGCGACTCTTTGGATCCAGCATGATCTTACCAAATATGAAACGCTAAAAAAATCTCCGGTCTGGTATGAATAAGAAAGGTTTTATTCTGAATCACTTAAACTGTAACCATTATTCTCTTCATCTTCCTCTCCTATTTCTTCATTAGCATCATCGTCTTCAGCACCAGGAACATCAAGGTCAGCGCCATTATTTGAATCACTCAAGCTTCCGTCGTTTAATGGGATTAAGAAAGCGATTATCTATACTTACAATTTTATTGTTATCTGCAGTATTGTTGCTCTTAATTTTTTAATACTTTTTAATAGGCTATATTCTTTTCTATTAAAACCATACCAGCAGTTAAATATTCTTTATTGATTGCCTTAATTATTTTTTTTAAAGAGAAATGAAATCAACCTTGGCGGCTGACTTCTATCATCATCAAACCATTCAAAAAGATCGTCGCAGGTAAAGCCATATTGTTTTGCAGCTCCGAAATAGTCCGATATATGATGTACAAAATATTGCAGTTCCAATATGCCCCCATCTTTTTCAAATTTTGCGCTGCTCCCCTGCAACTGTTTGTAAGGGTGAAGTTCGCAGACGTAAAATTTCCCACTTGTTTTGAGTGTGGAAGCAGCTTGCTGAAAAATAAATGAAATATCTTTTATATGCTCTAATACAAGACTACAGGTAATTAAATCTACTTTCTCAAACGCCCATTTTTTGGTGATATCAAATTGCTGAAACTCTATATTTCCTGATGATATTTTTTGCTTAGCTATTTGTAACATCTCTTCCGAGAAATCTACGGCAATTAAATATGTACTTTTCGCTGAAAGCCATACGGTATTTTTTCCCGTACCACAACCAATTTCCAGTACGCTGTTAAAAGCAGCATTATCTAAAACAGCTCTTATTGCGTTCGCTTCAAGATCTCTTGTTTTATTTACTACGCTATCGTACGTTTTAGCCCAATTGTTATAGGCATCCTGTGTTTCCATATTTTTTGATGCTAAAAATGTTTAATTAAATATAAGAAAGAAAAAAAATTACCGTTAACTATTTATCCAAATCGTATTGAAAAATTAAAGTATTTTATGAACCAGGTTAAAGAACCCAAATCTGTCTGTATTAAATGTAATACGGAAGTAAACAGGAAAGAGTTAAAACCAGAACATTGTGATATTAATACACAAAGCCTGCTGCTAATGTTCCGTCTGCGTGAAATTGTAATGATTGAGTGCCCCAAATGCGGCACAAAGACAAGACTTATTTAATAATTTTACCACAGCCTATAAAAACTGATTGCCTTTGTTTCAGGTAGTTTAAAGTTATGCTGATACTTTTGGGTATTATCGCTATCATTTTACCCTATTCAGAGGTAAGTATTGCAGGAGGATTTAGTTATAACACATCTTATTTTAAAATTTTAAGCCTAAGCTAATTGAAAGTACAATTGATCTTTAGCTGAATCTTGCTTATTTTGTTCGGTTATTTTTATTTTTACTGCAGTACAATAATCATTTTCTTAACAATAAAATTGATCAACTTATGGATGAGGTAAATAATATTGAGGCTGTGGTGCAAAGGGCAAAAACACAGTTGGCTGCATTTTATAATGGAAACCCATGGGTAACGGATAATTTTGCCACAAAGGTGCTTTCGCTAATACCGGATGAAGCATTAAAAAAGATTCAGGGACATAGTCATTCGGTGACTGAATTAGTTGGCCACATGATAGCATGGAGAAACTTGCTGCACAAAAATTAACCGGCAACAACGACTATGATATTGAAGATGGATCTTCAGTAAATTGGGCACCGATCTCTGATTGGGAAAATGTCTGCAAAGAATTTGAACTATCCCAACAAGCCTTGCTGTCTGCCATAGAAGGCTTCCCCTCAGACCATTGGAATAACACGGTCCCCGGAAGAAATTATTCATTTATTTACCTTCTCCATGGTGTAATAGAACATGATTATTATCACTATGGACAGATCGGATCATTGCTTGCGGGTATCCGCAAAATGAAGATTATATAACTTGCGATTATTAAAAAAATACAAGATTGTTTACCAGTTTTGCAAGGGTTTAACTATGTATCCTGTCTTCTTCAATAAATTAATCAATCCATTTTCGCCGGGCAAATGACCGGCGCCTACGGCTGCAAAAACACTTTCATTTTTCATTAGCTCCTTTAATTGTTTAACCCAGTTAGCGTTTCTGCGGTTAATTAAAAGGCCGTCATATTTTTTCATATCAAATTCACCATCATTTAAGCTCTCCTCTACTATGTTTAATTGTTGATTTTTGTAGGCAAGCATCATGGTGTCGAATCTTTTTGCATATTCTGAAAGACTGTCAATACTTTTTATTAGCTCTCTTGCCTGTAAATCGTACGGGATGCTATCAAAGACCGACGACTGAAATTCGATAGTTTCTAATCCCCTGATTTCTTTCTTATACTCTTTGGCTAACTTCATAATTTCTTCTTCAACCCCGCTAAAGGATTGGCATTTCATCATTTTTGGATAGAGCAATGCAATTAAAAAAAAAGGTTTCGTTTTCTGAAACATAAACAAAGGCATCTGCAGCGAATCAGTAAAAAATTGCTCAATTTTTTTATACTCTTCATGCGTATAAAGATCTTTAAGCGCCTTACCATTTTTCATATTCATATATAAAAGCCCACTTACTAAGATTGATGGATCATCCATATCCAATTCCATATAAATCTCATCTGAATATTGCATGGTTGATTTTAGCTGAGTACTGAATTTAATATCTTCCCTACACAACAAATGAAAAGTTCCAAAAAGAAAGCTGGGTTTTGAAAGCCCGTTACCACTGACCTGCCAAAGCAAAGAGTTGCTGTCAGCCGCAATTTTAAAAACCTTATTATTTTGCTGGGCGGTACAACTGGTAATTGTAAAACTAATGAAATACAAAAAAAATATTCTCCTTTTCATTTATATGAATTAAGATCCCTTATAAATTGGTTATCAAATTACCGGTTTTATTTTGAGTTGTACTACTACACAAGTATCTGCTGTAAAATAATCTTATTGTGTGGTAGATTTTTTTTCTCCCTATATTTTATATCTTAAAAAATATTTTCGTATGGAGAAATGCAGGGCCAAAAAGCTTTTAATAACTTAATGTTATGCTGATAAACTGGCTTTTGCTTCTATTTGGAACACACAATCGTATGAAGCTGTATACTTAATTTACTTTCAATTTAAGAACCGCTTTTTGCCCCGTAGCGGAATTTATGCTTAAAAAATAAATGCCTGCTCTAAGCCCCAGTTTTGAAATATTGATCTGCATACTATTCCTCCCAGTTCCTGATTGAAATTTCCCCAATTCATACATTCTTCCCGCCGGATCAATAATTTCCAAATTATAACTTGCTTTATTTTCTTTTTCAAATTCAATAGTAAATGTTTTGTGTAATGGATTAGGGTACACTTTTGCGATAATCGTTCCATAATGCATTGATGGCAAAGTTGAAATTTTGCCGGTGACAGGTAAAGAAAATTTAGAATTGCTGATCTGGCTGTCCCCTCTGGATTGCTGTGAAGTTGAAGAGCTATATTCAATAACTAATTGAGGGGGATTCCGGCTGTTTTCCTTACTATTAACCTTAATTAATTTAGATGTATTGAGTTTTTCCTTTATCACAAAACTCACCATGTTATCATTTGCAGGCTGTGTTTGAACAAAATTAGTTACATCAAATTCATAATAGTTTGGGGTATTGATAGCAAGGGAACTTAAAGAGGTAGCCGATGCCGGGGGGGCGTTATTCCAGGTAATATTATTTTCAGTCCACGCATCACTATCCACGCCATAAATAAACATATTCACCGTACTATTATCTTCGGTATTACTACCATAAACACGCAACTTTGCGGAGGTAATACCATCAGTAGAAGGCAAAGAAAATTTTAAATACGATGACCTGTTGTAACCATTTGAGGAGCTTTTAATAAGTAATGAAGTATCGTTGCCATAATTTACACCGGATTGATTTCCATCTCTAACAAATGCATCAGCCTGGCACGACAAAATAACGTTTGGCGACATATCATTAATCACCGTAAACGTCAAAGTTTGAGGATACCCTGTGCTTCCTGCAGCACCTGAATTGCTATAAGGGGTAGCAGTTAAAGTATATTTCCCTAAAGAAGGTGTCCATACATAATAATCACCATTGCCATCATCACCAAATAGCGCATATGGGAACTGGTTTTCAATAACAGTATAATTTTGCGGGCCCGTTAAACTAAATTTCACGCTGCCCACTACTGGCGGATTAGTGGTGGCACTAATATTTATGTTAGCAGTAGGAAAATTAGCGAGGTTAAGCGTATCATCATTTTTTAGCGTTCGCATTGGCTGGTCAGTATCCGCATTGATAAGGGTTAAGCTTGCAACTTTTTGTATAAAGAAAGGTGTTCCTTTATATGTGCGTTGTGAATTTGAACCTCCTGTATAATAAACCAAGCCGTTTAAATTAGCGGCCACACCGGAACGCCGGGGCAAAGGTAACTGGGTCAGGTTCCTCCAGGTATTATTTTCAGGTGTATAAGCGGACACCATATCTGTAGTTACAGAATTCGAAGTTTCTCCACCTATTACTAAAATGTACTTTCCAATTAAAATTGCGGCAGCAGAAATATGTCCTCGTCCATTTGTGCCGGCAGGAACGGGTATGTCTGTCATTTTTGTCCAGGTATTGGTAGCAGGATTATATGAATGTACATCCTTTTGCGTTACTAAGTTTGCATCGTGTCCGTGCTGCCCGCCTATATAATAAATTTTATTTTCATATACCACCGAACCTGCATGTTGACGAGGATTAGGCAGGGGTGATAATGTTTTCCATCCTGCAGATAAACTATCCAGGTTAAGTACATAATGATTTCCCAAATCCAAAGTACGTGATGAATTAGTTCCGCTGATATGATGTAACCTGCCAGCCAAATATTCAAGTTGTCCTGCTGCAACTGCTATAGGTAAGTCAGGCAATCTCACATAACGATTTTGATCAACGATATATTTCCATACTTCTTTAGTGCCATATATTTGTCCGGTACCTGTTGAATTGGATGTATAACCTCCTGCAAAATAAATATCAGTACCATCGGTTGTAAAACCTGCGTGTGTAACACCACCGTAATTTGTGCTATTCATAGGTGGCATTGGCGCAATGCCCTTCCAAACATTTATTTCGGGATCAAATTTATACGCCCTGCTCGTTGGAGTAAAGCCCGATTTTTGACTATCAAAACCACCAAAAGTGTACAACTTGCCCTTTACAACTTCTCCCTGTGATTCACTAACGCGATATGGCAGATTTGCTGCGATACCCCACGTAATACTATCAAGCGCTGACACTGTAACCCCTTCTTCAATATTAATTACAACCCAAGCCTCGTTTGAGAGGCCTTCTATGTCACTAACCTTTACCGCTAAATTATAAAGATTTTGTGTGTGATGATTTAAAGACTTAACTACGGTAATTGAACCTGTTGAAGAATTAATTGAAAATGCCCCGTTTGTATTACCTGAGCTAATTGAATATGCCAGTGCATCACCATCGGAATCAGTTGCGGATACCGTACCTGCGGTACCTCCCAAAGCGATTGTTTCTAAAATGTTATAAGAATAATTGCTGCTGCTAAATACTGGCGGATTGTTTACTAATAACATATCCGTGGAGCCATTTATAAAATTGTTTGATGAACCAAAAGAGAAATTATTAAATGCAGAGGTAACAAGCAGAAGAATAAAATATTTATATTTTAATACAATGCTAAATTTAAAATTAAATATGAAAATCATATTTATAATATTTAGAGGAGTTAATTTGTTAGCCGTATTTACAGGTAAAAGAATAGTAACATAAAGGTAAAATAATTTACCACTTATTTTACTTATACTGAACTATAATGTTGTAAACACTTAAGACTTGTAAACAATTTCTAACCCGGATTTAAAGGCGTTTCTGGAAGAGTTTGAAGATTTTTTAAAATAATTTTAGTTAAGTGATATAAAATGTTTTGCAAGTATAAAAAAATAAGTAAAATACCTTAATGTTGCTGATATTGATCACGACGCTGTTTTGTTTTATTTGGTGACGTAAATATATTTTAATGGCATTATTAGAAAAATATCTTGTAATAAAAAAATCAACAATACCCGGTGCAGGCAAAGGTTTATATACAAAAAAAATGATACCTAAAGGAACACTCATAGTTGAATACAAAGGCAAGATTTCAAAATGGAAGGATGTGGACCATAAGGAAGGCTTGAATGCTTACATTTATTATGTAAACCGAAATCGGGTAATTGACGCATCCTCAAATAAAAATCTTGCCCGCTATGCCAATGATGCCAAGGGATTAAAAAAAATAGAAACATTAGTCAATAATTGTCAATACCTGCAGGACGATGACCTAAGAGTATTTATTGAATCGAAAAAAGATATTCCGGCTAATTCTGAAATTCTCGTAGCTTATGGAAAAGAATATTGGGATGTTATAAAGGAAAATAAAAAAGAAATTAAAAAGAAAAATAAAACCGTAAAGAAGATTTATAAACACCAATAATCCAGATAGTAAAATGTTGTTACCAAGCATCAAAAAATGCGGAGGTATTTAAAAGAACTCATTCCTCACCATTAGGTCGTTACCCCGTTTGTCAACGAATTTCTACAAAGCTTTCATTTATACACTACAATTTCTTATTCTTATAAATGATAAATTTAAACGTGTAAATCCGATAAAAGAGTTCAATCATTTTAGAACGCAATTGTTGCAGCAGTGCCAACTTTTGCAGGGAGGTTAATGGTTTCAAACTAAACATTGCCTATTATACTATTTATTACGTTGTATCGTTATTTATAAAGAACCCATACCCTAAAATAAAACAAATGGATCAGTCACAAACGGGCATTTCAATTCTTATTATTGAGGACAACCCTGCAGACCAGGAATTACTGCGGATGAATTTAGAAAGTACCAACCTGGAAATTATTGATATTAAAGCGGTGGACAGGCTTGCAGATGCCCTAACACTGTTGAAAAAAGAAACCTTTTCATTGATTTTTTTAGATTTCTTTTTACCGGACAGCAACGGTTTGGAATCATTTACCGAGTTGTCAAAAGAAAATTCAAAAATACCTGTGGTGATTTTGTCTGGATTATCTGATACTCAATTATCATTAAATGCGATTTCTCTCGGGGCACAGGATTTTTTGATAAAAGGAGATTATACAGAACAATTTCTGGAAAAAACCGTCAGATATTGTATAGAAAGAAAGAAAAATCTTGAAATAATTGAAGAGAATAATGAAAGATATAATGCTATTTCAAAAGCAACCAATGATATTTTATGGGATTGGGATTTGATTACTGGTAAAGTTTCGTGGACTGGGCAGGGATTGAAAAATTATTTACCTGACAATACAATTGAAAAAGATATTGAACGCAATTTTTGGATGAAAGGTTTGCATGCAGATGAAAGAGAAAAAATTATTAAAAGCCTTAATAAAGTAATTGCTGCCGGAGAAACATCATGGCAAAGTGATCATCGCTTTTTAAAAAATGAGGGAACCTATGCCTACATGCATACAAGGGGTTATATTTCTAAAAATGACGCCAAAAAACCGGTAAGAATGATTGGATCTATGCAGGATATTACAGAAAGAAAAAATGCTGAGCTTGAAATTCTAAAAGCTAAGCTTGAAGCAGATGAAGCCAGAAAAACACAAGAACAGTTTCTCGCAAATATGAGCCACGAGATAAGAACCCCGATGAATGGAATAATCGGTATGACGCAGCTTTTAGGGGGAACCGAGCTAATCAGAGAACAAAAAGAATATGTAGAAACTATAAAAGAATCGGCATCTAATTTATTGGTAATTATTAACGATATTCTAGATATTACTAAAATTGTTGCCGGTAAAATTTTAATTGAAGAAGTTGATTATGTATTTAGAGACGTTATAAAAAATTGTATAAAGATTACTCAGTTCAAAGCAGAAGGTAAAGGAGTGTTGCTGACCAGTGAAATTGATAAAAATATTCATTCAGTATTAGCAGGAGATCCTGTAAGATTAAATCAGATCTTAATAAATTTAATTGGTAATGCTATTAAGTTTACTGAAAAGGGAGAAGTGAAAGTAAAAGTTAAGATGCTTGAAGATGATGGAAAGCAAGTAAAATTAGAGTTTGCGATTGAAGATACAGGAATTGGTATTCCGGAAGATAAGATTGAATCAATATTTGAAAGCTTTACACAGGCTTCGAGCACTACCACAAGAAAATACGGCGGAACCGGGCTTGGACTTACTATTACAAAGCAACTAATAGAACTACAGGGAGGCATCATCTCTGTAAAAAGTAAGCCTGGTGCAGGAAGTACCTTCTCGTTTTGCCTGGTGATTAAAAAAGGAAATGCAGTCATTGCTGCAGTAAAAGATGTTGTACAAGCTGGTAAAATGACTTATCCTTTTTCTAATTTAAAAATTCTTTTAGTTGAAGATAATCTCATAAATCAAAAAGTAGCATCTTATACCTTAATAAAACAAGGTGCAAAAGTTGAAATTGCCAATCACGGAAAAGAGGCCATTATGATGCTGGAGAAAACTAAATACGATATAATTTTAATGGATATTCAAATGCCTGAAATGGACGGTTTTGAAACTACTCAATATATAAGAAACAGCGTAAAAGAGTCTATTAATAAAACTCCCATAATTGCAATGACTGCATCAGCTTTGGTTTCAGAAAAAACCAAATGTTTACAATCCGGAATGAATGATTATATTTCAAAACCTTTTCAACCAAAAGAATTGTATGAAAAGATAAGTTTGCAGCTTAATTGAAATGCTCTTCAAAAGCCTCCAAGGCATACTTTTTTTAAAAAATTCCAACAGCGCAATGGCTTCTGCCAGCTTAATCAGGTTAAGTGAAAATTATTCTGCCTATATTACCAGCAATGGATAAGATTTTTTTTTCGTTATCCGGGAAATATTTAAAACGATTTAATCATCGATTTCGGGCTAAACCTGTTTTAATTAAGTTTAATAAACTTTTTTGTAACCATATAATTTTCATTTGATACCCTCATGATATACATACCCGGCATCAATGAAGAAATATCCAACTTTATTTTATTATTAGATGGAACAAAAGGTATAGTTTTTAAAATACTGCCCGATAAACTTATTATAGACAAATTCGCTTTTTTATACGTTTGCAACTTTTCAAAGTTCAATTGAATATATTTAGTTGCCGGATTTGGTGACAATTGAAAATCGAAAAGGTTAATACTATCCGTTCTCACTGCATTCAAAGATTCAATATTAGCATAACTCATCCTGCCTGATGTTTTATTTTTTACAGTTACAGAAATACTTTTCGATGTAGTAACAAGGCCGCTATTATCTGTCGCTTTAGCAGTAATTACATAACTGCCTGCCGGAACGTTTTGCCAACTCCAGGAATATCCGGCATAATTTTCAGTTCTTAATAAAGTTGTACCACTAAAAAATTCAACTTTTTTTATTGAACCATCGGCATCAGTTGCAATAGCCCGGATAAGAATTGTTGCCGGCGCATTAAACACAGCATTATTTAAGGGGTCGGTGATATATACTGTTGGCGCACCATTCTGGCGTATTGAGATATTAACCGGGGAAGAAGTTGAGTCAAGTAAATCATTATCTATAGCTTTTGCAGTCAAAGTATAAGTTCCTACGGCAGCATTATTCCATGTAAATGTGTATGGGCTTGTATTATCGCTCCCTAATAAAGTAGTGCCATTGTAGAACTCAACCCTAGATACTGTTCCATCAACATCATCTGCATTGGCACTTATATTGATTGCCGTTGGTGTGGTAAAGCTTGCATTACTTGCCGGAGTAACAATACTTACCGAAGGCGCATGATTTTTGTTTACTGAAATTTTAATAGGAGAAGAGGTTGTCACTAGTGAAGTATTATCGGTAGCTTTTGCGGTAAGTGTATAAGTTCCTATAGCCACATTGCCCCATGTAAATGTGTATGGGCTTGTTACATCAGTACCTAATAAAGTAGTGCCATTATAAAATTGAACTTTTGTTATCGATCCACCGGCGTCAGCCGCTGTGGCAGTTATTGTAATTGAGGCTGGCGCTTTAAAGTTTGCATTATTTAGCGGACTGGTGATTGCCACTATTGGCGCACCATTCTGAATAACTGAAATGATGACCGGGGAAGAGGTCGTCACATTTAAACTATTATCAGTAGCCTTTGCAGTTAGCGTATAACTTCCAGCGCCAACATTGTTCCATGTAAATGTGTATGGGCTTGTCACATCAGTACCTAATAATGTACTACCATTATAAAACTCAACTTTTGTGATTGATCCGTCACTATCTGCTGCTGCAGCACTTATAGTAACTGAAGCAGGTGCTGTAAAATTTGCATTATTTACAGGGGTTGAAATTGAAACCGTTGGCGCTGCATTTTGAGAGCCTCCACTTGTTTTAATTAATATGATTGATGTATAAGGCTGCAGAACTAGGTTATTTGAATAACTTTTATTTTTAAGATCAACATAGCTGCCATTTAAAGCAATTGTTTTAGTCACAGTAGTTGTATTGAATTCAAACCTGAGAGAATCGTCCGGATTAGTCTCAATTGCATCAGCCTCATAAAATTGAATATTATCAATGTAATAGTCATTTTGATCATCAACTTTAAATAATACACTAGCTGAAGGGTCACTCGCAGAAGGCGAAAATAACATTTCATAACTATTTCGGGTAACACTTACTTTACGATACTGTATTGGAGTAAGGCTAATATATGGGCTGGCATTTTGCCTTAAATATGTACCCATACTCATAGTACTGTCGACAGATCCTATTACCGTGTACCTTAAAATATATTTTTTGCCTGCGGTAACGCTTCCGATTTTTGTGGAAATAGAAGATGCCCTTGCAGAGGGAACTACCTTTAAATAAGTTCCGTCTAAAAGGCCTGACGAAGATAATGAAATGGAACAAGAATTGGCAGATATGCCGGTTAAAGCCGAAAAAGTTCCATCAATGGTCAGATTTAGTCCTATTAATTTATTTAGTTTATAAGGGGCGATTTGTTTGGGTGCGCCCTTTGACGCGCCGTCTTTGTTGTATTTATCTTTCCACCCTTCCAAGTCTAAATATTGTGTAACTTTTACTCCTGTGCTTTTTGTATAATTGTTAGAAATTAACAGCCTGTCATTCAATGGTCTTGCATAGTAATTACTGTCAAACCTGCCAAAAAGATTAATGTCATCTGCGCCTGATATAATATATAAAGATGATTGAGATAATGTTTTTGCGCATAAAATGTTATTAGTTATCACATTACTTCTGATCGGATCTGTAGAAGGATTTTGTTTTATGTATAGCTGCCCGTTATTATTATACATTGTATTGTTATTCGCAATTATGTTATTAGCATTATGCAGGTATAAACCTCTATTTACTTTAAAAATCGTATTGTTTGTGATTTCAACATTTGATGCACTAACATCGATGTATATTCCTTCGGCTGGTCTTATTCCACGGTTATCTGTGCCATCTGGGGCTCCTATGCCATTCGATATAAAATTTCCTGTAATCTTTCTCCCCTTACGGATGTTCAGACTATCGTCAACAGTATATATAGCGCCTCCGTCATCCAGGTTTAAGCAAAAACTATCTATAATATTGTTTTTGATTGTAGTGTAATCTCCCTGAACAAAAAATATAGGTGTGTAACCTGTATTTCGCACCTCATTATACTCAACAATATTACCGAGACCATTGCTGATAATCGCGTTGGAATTAGGTTCACCCTTGAACCCCATACCGGCGATAACTGCAGTATTAGTTATCCTGTTATTTCGGGCTATTGCATATTGACCGTATCCAAGATCAATCCCCATACCATTTGAACCTGAAATATCACAATTTTCAATTTTAAAGTTTGCATGCCCCTTTGATTCAACAGAAGATCTGCCAGAAAACAAGATGTCACAGTTCTTTATATAAATATTTGAGCCGCCCTGAAGTAAAAAACTATACTCATTAGCGCCTTTTACCGTGAGATTATCAAAAACAATATTGCTGAAATTATTAGCAGAAATCAGATTATTAATGGCCGTAGCTTCTATGTGATAAGAAGATGGAGAGTTCGAGCCAAAATATATACTTATTTTCTTTGTGGAAGCACTATAATACCATTCCCCAAATTTATCAAGTGTCCTTATATCATTTTGTATAAAGTAACCATAATTATCATAAGGTTCAGATGCAGTAGCCGCGATATACTTAATTGTGGTTCCGACATGACTTGTGATTAAATCCCTATCCAAAAACCACCTTCTGCGCCTCAGAACTAGTTCCGCCCCGGTCCAGTTTATTGTAGATGTTAACTGATTATCAGTAATAGAAGTATTACCAATATGTGACTCAAAGTAAAGGTACCCTCCATCTATGGCATCTGCGTTAGGATATCTTCCCAATTGTTGCTGCACATCATTTAAAAGTACTATATTAACAGTACTTCCTAATGATGAATAGTAGCTTTCCCATATGCCGTTACCTTTAGACACCCAATTATTAAGGGCAACGAAAGAGCTAACAACAGGCTTGCTTCCTGATCCATAAGCCCCAATAACAATCGGTGCAATGGAGGTACCTGATTTAGTTACGGTGATTGAACCATAAAATGTTTCACCTCTCTTCAATAAAACAGAATCCCCGGCAATAAGAGTACTGAAAATTGAATTTAATTTGGTTAAGGTTTTCCATGGCGTCGCAGGATTTTTTGCTTGCGTGGCAGTTCGGGAATCATCACCAGAACCTGAAGAAAAATAATAATTAGAAGCCTGGGCGGAATCTAAAAGGTATAAAAAAAGGATTACAAAGAAAGTTTTCATAACGATAAAATTTGGTACTATTATTTATATCTCTTTATTATGTAGACTTATTTCCCCATATTATGTATTTAAAAGCTAGTTAGAAGAAATTAATTTAGCCAAAGGTAATTGCACAAAAGCATTAAATTTTATTTTTTTAGATAATTTATCAACAATTAAAACGCATTATATCTCTTACTTAATGTCTACTTAATTTGAAATATGTATACATGAAATAACATATCCTTATTAATGGTGAATTGAATAATTTAACCTTTGAAGATAAGGCCGAAAAAAACTTTGGTTTTTTTATAAATTGCCATTAGTGGCACATCGTTTGTAAAGCAGAATTTCTGCTTAGAGAAGTGTTATAATAAGTCATTTAGCCATTCTATACATCTCTAATTTTGAATGATCCGATGTAATTTCGTTGGAAACTAAGCGTATTAGTGATTTTTCTAATTCTGCACTCATAGTATAACCTAATGATGGTAGAACAACCTGAATCTTATTATTATTATTCATATCAACTAGCTTTCCTCCGTTCTCGTTTGTAGAACTGGAAACATTATTTGCCATACTGTAAAACCCTAATTCTCTTTTTTCAAATTTAATATTGACGCATCTTTTCAAAAAAGATTTAACCAAATCAATTTCAGTTTCATTTATTACAGCAGGTTCATTTCTCCAGTACAGAACATTTATTACGCCGCTGATCTGTTTAAGTTGTTTAATTTGTCCCTCAAAAACTTTCACAAAAACATACCTGTTAAAATATTCATTACTTTTATCTTTTTTTAATAGCTCCGACATTGAGTTGGCGGGACAAAAATTAAGAACTTTTTTTCGTTCCAAAATATTTGTTACCTTTTTTTCTGAATTTGCTTTTGTATAAATAGTGTACCATTTCATCTCCATAATAATATGTTTAGGAATTAAACGATCTTTTTAAATTCTCTGTGCACTTAAGATACCAATACAAACTTTTTTAAGAGTTTTGTATGATACTATAAACAAAGCAGATAGTTAAATATTGAAGTTGAGAACTCTCAGAGGATAGTGAAACTCACGAATTATTATAGGTAATTTATTGGATACAGATTATTATTGCTAATAAAGGTTTAACCAATAAAAGTGCTTACTAAATAGGCTTATGATAGATAAGAAATAGAATTCAAGAGATGGTGGAAAAGAGTGGGTTGCTTGTGATAATGTAAAAGTAGACGTTTTTTTTTAAGAAACAAATTATTTAAAATTAATTTTCGTGTGGCATTTTGCTTACACAAATTATTAAACAGGATTCTTCAAAAAAATTGCGGTTTTCTTTCCGGTCAAATGTTCACATTCGTGATAATAATCTAAAATGGAAATAGCTTTTGGGAAAGCATCGTCTATCCAGTTTTTTATCCATGTCGCCCCGTCCGAAACAAATACCAAACGATTACCTAAGCTTCCATATTTATCTATTAAACCATCCATTGTTTTTGTAAATTCTTTATGACTGCCTAAATGAGCGGTGTATTGCGAATGGCTTATCCAGACTGGCTTTCCATCGGCATGAAGGCAATCGCTGATCTTAAAAAGACTGCCCACTTTTACTTCACTCCAGCCTTCTTCACGCGTTAGTATCATAGAGCCATATGCTTCTGCATACATCACTTCGTCCGCTTTGACAGGACTTAAACCAGGTTCTTCATTTACTGAAGCTTCTACTGCTTTGCCGTAAAAATCGGTCACCCTGTAAATCTGTGTTTCACTTACCTCTACCTGCAATATTTCTTTAAGAACCTCATTACTTTTTTTCATAGCTGGCTAACTGCCCGCAATAGGTCATTAACTGTTGCATCCGGGGGCTTATTTGAAAGCCATTTACCGCCTCGCTAAATGGATGGCTTTTCGCTATTGTCAACTCCCCGAAAACGGTTAGAGTTTTTTTTTCTCCTGTCGCCAGAAAGTGTGCTGATATTCTTTTCTAAAACTTCTCGATCCATCTTGCCCCAAAGCTTAATGAAGTCACTCTCATACTCATAAAAATTATCAATTTTATTTAAGGCATTCAACTCATCGTAGTGGGCGCTAATGGCTTCTAACAATTGTTCTTTTGTCATATCAATGTAGATTGGTTCCCTAAATCTATATTCTTAAGTGGGACAATTTGAAATGCACCCGATGAGGAAACAAAGGTAGTTACCAATATTACCTGGCAAAAGGACGAAGGAAAACATGACTATAAAACAAATAATAAGGGTGTTAATTTTTTACGGACAAATATGAACTTAACCGATGAAGTTATTGTATAGAACATCTATAACACCATAAGAGAAATATAAAACACTTCCGTACGCTAAAAACATATCTGGACCTGCGACCGATTTATCATAAAAGCAATAAAGCGGCTATGGCCCATTTGCATCTGGGATATTATCTTATTGGCCGGTAAATAGGGCTTGCTCTCCAACCCTTAAGTCTTTGCTATATTTGAGTTATAGCGAATAAAACTTGAAACCATTATTATTCCTGATTCACCAGGCAAAGACAGGACATTATACCAAAAACAAAAACTACGCAAAGGATTTAAAAGAAGAGCAGCCATAGAACCAAAAATTGGTCATCTCAAACAAGACCATCGCCTGA
>JBDSFG010000077.1:0-26554 GCA_039919615.1 Ginsengibacter sp.
AGTGCCGCAATAGCTTGCGGGCTTAGTGATTTTTTTTTCCATGATTCTGTAAATTTTTGAGTTAAAAATAAACTTGCAATTTACGGAATCTAAAACTTAGCGCCGGATAGGCGATGTTAGTTCAACATAAAGATATACTCAAATTTAAATATCCTCATAAAGAATACATGTCTGAATAAATGACTGCCTGCGAAATAAAAGCGACTTACCTCTATTCTTTAAGGCTCTTAATTTCTGTGTTTGCTCCATGTTTTATAAAATAACACTCATTATTTTCCCGTTACCAGCCACTAGAGATACGAAGTAAAACCAGGGATAGCACCAGCAAGTGAAATTGTCAAATTATATATGATTTTTGCAATTCCAAGTTCATTTTGAAATATCTTTGCAAACCATATGAAGAAGTTGCTGCTCATATTGCTTTTCATTTTTCATTTTTCTTTTTTCACCATTGAAAATACTATTGCCCAATGCTCCATTTGTGCTAAAACAACACAACAAATGGGCGACAAACCTGCCCGTGGTTTTAATTCAGGAATAATTTATTTAATGCTTACTCCCTTTGCCATAATAAGTTTTGTAGGCTACAAATGGTGGAAGAACAACAGGGAATTTTAATAGTTTTTGTGTAATTTTTTAAGGTCACTATTAATTTTATCCGGCATATTTCTTTTCATTTGTGCTTTGGTTAAGGCATATTTTAAAAGTGGCCTAAATAGTTTTGGGCGAAAGAGGATATGCCAAATTAAATTCTTTTATAAAGGCGTACAAATTAAATTGGCTGGAATAATTTTTAATTATTTCTTGTTTGAGAATGTTTTTATTTACATCCTTCATTCTGCTATTTTGAATAAGCTGATAGGCCTTTTCGGTGAGTAATAAGTATTTTTTTTCCGGTGTTCCCACGGAAGCCTGTTCTTCAATCTTTTTCTTTAATTCCTCAATTCCCTTTTTTTCAGAAGCAATAGTCTTAATAATTGAAATTTCGTGATTCTTGTTTCGGAAAGCTCTTTCAATGTTCATTTTAAGATTCTTCACAAAAATATCAGCGCCGGGATTATCACTTTTATTAACTGCAAAAATATCCGCTATCTCCATAATTCCCGCTTTCATAGTTTGAATCTCATCGCCCGAAGCAGGTATCATCACAACAACTGTTACATCTGCAATGCCGGCTATTTCAATTTCACTTTGGCCAACTCCAACGGTTTCAATAATTATATAATCAAATCCTGCTGCCTTCATCAACTCACTAATCTCAATTATTTTTGGAGTTAATCCTCCCAATGAGCCCCTGGTTGCCAGCGACCTGATAAAAACATTTGGATTATTGTACCATTCACTCATCCGGATTCTATCCCCAAGCAAAGCTCCCAGGTTAAAAGGTGAAGAAGGGTCAACACACAGCACACCAATTTTTTTACCGTCCCTTACAAATAAACCGATCAATGCATCTGTTAATGTACTTTTTCCTACACCCGGCGCTCCGGTAATGCCAATAATTTTTGCTGCACTGCCGCTGATCAATTGCAGAAGTATTTCTTCGTATCCCTCAATTTCGTTTTCTATTATTGAAATACACCTGGCTAAAGCCTTTGCATTACCAAAAATTAGTTGTTGTAAAAGTTGCTGCCACATGCAACAAAATTCAAACGATAGATTTCAAATTCCAAAAAATCGGGTGTTTATTTGATCACTGGCAACAGGATATAAAAATATTTACTTCATAAACATTTTTTTTGGTGAATTTTGAAAGCTAATTTGAATATTTCTTTGTTATTTTTTGGAGTGTATTTTTATATTGCCTAAAAATTAAAAGATAATAACAGCTCTTAATGACGAACTTCATTCCCATTTTTCCATTATCAATTGTAGTTTACCCTGGCGAAGAACTCAACCTTCATATTTTTGAACCCCGGTATAAACAATTAATCACCGAATCTTACAAGGCAGGCCGGGCATTTGGTATTCCTTCGGTTATCAATAATCATATAAATGAATTGGGAACATTGGTTGATATTATCGAGTTAAGCAAAACCTATGATAATGGAGAAATGGACATAAAGACAAGGGGTAATAAAATATTTCGCATTCTTGAAGAGATAAAAGACGTGCCTGAAAAATTATATGGTGGAGCTATTGTAAGCTACCCGCAAAATAAAGGACATGGAAGCCCTTCACTCATGAAGAAAGTGATTAATGGAATTCGTGAATTACATAGGTTGCTTAAAGTTACTGATCAGTTTAAAAAACCTGAAGACCAGCTATGGAGTTACGATGTGGCACACCATGCAGGACTTTCTCTAAAAGAAGAGTACGAATTATTAGGGCTTTTTACTGAACTGCAACGGCAGGAATATTTAAAAAGACACATAACTAAAGTTTTGCCTGTGGTAGCCGAAATGGAAATACTAAGAGAGAGGGTAAAGCTTAACGGGCATTTTAAAAATTTAACTGGATTGGATTTATAACTGTGCCTGATTCAATATTCAGATTCAATATGGTAAAAATTTAAAAATATTTTGAACGATACCACAATTTGTTTCGATTTTGGCAATACACGCCTGAAATGCGGTGTATTTAAAAATGGTTTAATTAAGGAAGTAATAGTATTAATTGATGATAGCGCCGAAACTATACACAAAATTGTGGCCAAATATCGTCCTTCAAAAACAATTCTATCTTCCGTAATTGATCACAACATTGGGGTGGAAAAAATCCTGGCTTCCACTACGGCTTTTCATAAAATTTCCATCGCTACCAAATTGCCCTTCACCACGCCTGTAAAAAAACCTGAAACCATCGGCGCAGACAGAATTGCCTTGTGCGCTGGGGCAGTACATTTTTATCCGGGCAAAAACAATCTTGTAATAGGTATGGGCTCATGCATCACCTATAATTTTATCAATAAATACAACGCGTTTATAGGCGGAAGTATTTCACCTGGAATGGAAATGCGTTTTATCTCACTAAATACATTTACTGTAAAACTTCCGTTAATACAGCCCCATTGGAACTTTCCTTTGATTGGATATGATACAAAAACCAACATTTTGAGTGGTGTTTTATTAGGAATATGTGCCGAAATAGATGGGATAATTGAGGCCTACTCCGCAAACTACGCCAACTTTAACGTGCTTTTAACCGGGGGGGATGCACCTAATTTTGTTGCCCACCTTAAAAATAAGATATTTGCCGACCCCGATTTGATCTTTAAAGGACTGTATGCAATTAGTGAATATAATGATACCACCAAAACTTAAACTATCCTGCCTTCTGTTATTGGCACTTCCTCTTATTACTTTTTCTCAGGAAAATTCTCCTTATTCCAGGTATGGTATTGGTAATCTTGTGCCCGATGGAAATATTTTAAACCGGGGTATGGGTGGCATTTCTGCGGGCACCGCTGATCCTGCTAATGTAAATTTTATTAATCCCGCCGCCTATAGTAATTTACTATACACCACCCTTGATATTGGAGCAGAGGTCGATTCCAGAACGTTAAACAGCACTAACCCCCAGAACAAATTTACATCTAATAACGCCATAATTTCTTACCTGCAACTTGGTATTCCCTTATTAAATGGTAATAAAAGCGCCATCAGCAAAAAGATTTCATGGGGGATTAATTTCGGCCTACGCCCGGTTAGTAAAATTAATTATAAGATCAATAGTTTTGGCCGCACTAACATAGATAGTCTTGTATCAACTTATGAGGGAAATGGCGGCGCTAATGAAGCTTTTTTAGGCACCGGTATCAAAATTAAAAATGTAAGTTTCGGTGTTAACATCGGCTATCTCTTTGGAAGTAAAGATTACAGTACACGGTTGGTTTTTTTAAATGATTCAATACCATACTATAGCTCAAATTCAGAAACCAAAACAAGTTTTGGAGGGTTGATCTTTGATGGGGGCATACAATACATTTCGAAAATAAAAGGTGGATTATTCAGAGCAGGGGTGTACGGTAAAATGCAGCAAAAGCTTAATGCAAGCCAGGATGTATTACGGGAAACCTTCTCTTATAATGCCCAAACAGGTAACCCTGATAGAATTGACAGCGTTTATGAAAAAAAGGATCAAAAAGGAAAAATAGAAATGCCGTCTACAGTTGGATTTGGTTTCACAATAGAAAAGGTTCATTTTCTTTTTGGTGCTGATTTTGAAATGACAAACTGGGATAATTACCGTTTTTACGGGCAAAAAGATTTTGTAAAAAATAGCTGGATAACTAAAGTGGGCTTTCAATTTTTCCCGGCAACATTAGAATCAAAAAAATACTGGAATTTTGTTAAGTACAGGTTTGGGTTATATTTTGGCCCGGATTATATTACCGCTGGAAATAAACTGCCACAATATGGAATTACCGCTGGCGCCAGTTTTCCTTTAAAATTGAAAACAAACTTTTATGAAACACAACATTCAATTATGAATATAGGAGTGGAATATGGCAACCGGGGAGATAAAAATAATAACATCCGCGAAAATATTTTGCGCATAACACTTGGGTTTTCATTAAGCGATATCTGGTTTAGAAGATATAAATATGATTGATAACTTTGCAAATGACTTCACTTAAAATAAATTTTTTAGCAGCCATCACTATGTGCTGCTTTTTTATTTTAGGATGCGAAAATTCGTTAAAGGAAATTAGAGATGCCACGGCAAAACGGATAGGTGTGGAGGAGGCAAAGCAGGTAAATATCAACTACAGTATTTCAGGAAAAACAAAGGCAAGAATCACTGCACCATTAATGTTGCGTTACCAGGATACGGTACCATATACCGAATTCCCTAAAACCATACACGCCGATTTTTATAATGACAGCCTGGTTATAGAAAGCAGGCTTGACGCACGGTATGCACGCTATATGGAAACCGAGAACAAAGTTTTTTTAAGAGACAGCGTAAAAGTTATTAACCGTACAGGAGACACCCTTTATTGCAATGAATTATATTGGGACAGGTCTAAAACCGGTAAAGAATTTTACACTGATAAGCCGGTGCGCATTCGCACTAAAACGCATATTATTGACGGCTCAGGCATGGATGCTCCACAAGATTTTAAGGACTGGCACATTCTCCACCCGACTGGCTTTGTTAAAGTGCCTGCTTCTCAGTTTCCGGGATAATAAAATAAACACAACCTTTTTTCTTTGAGTTTGTTTAATGATTAGTTAGTTTCACCAGTTACCTTTACAAAATATTATACCCCCTTTAAAAGGGTCTTTAAATGTGGGATTGGTAATCTTTAATCATAAAAAAAAACAATAAAAATGCTTAGACATGCAACCGCCGTTTGGCACGGATCCGGCAAAGAAGGTTCAGGGGACCTCACTACACAAAGTACAGTATTGAACAAAGTGCAATACTCTTATAAGTCGAGATTTGAAGAAGGCCCGGGGACTAATCCTGAAGAGCTTGTTGCTGCGGCACACGCCGGCTGTTTTACTATGAAGCTCACTTTTGTATTAAATGAGGCTGGCTTTACACCTGATGAAATAACAACAGACTGCGGTATTACATTAGCTGATGGCGCAATTACCAAATCAGTGCTGAAGGTAACTGCCAAAGTTCCCGGTATCGATAAACAAAAATTTGATGAGTGTGCAGAAAATGCCAAGAAAAACTGCCCCGTTTCTAAACTGCTGAACACAGAAATTTCAATGGAAGCAATATTGGCCTGAGAATAAAACGAAAAACAAAACCTGCCCCCCGCAATGCGGGGTTTTTTTTTAAAAAATAAATTAATTAAACGTTTGTTTAATATTAAACAAACGTTTAACTTTGCTGCCTCATTTAAAAATTGGATAAAAAAACTCACATATTAAGTACTGCGCTGAAACTGTTTTGCCAAAAAGGCTTTGAAGGCACATCGGTAAGAGATATTGCCATGGAGGCCGATGTTAACCTGGCGATGATAAGTTATTATTTCGGATCAAAAGAAAAGCTTTTTCAAAATGCCCTGGAATATAAGGCGAGCTATTTAAAGGGAATTTTTGAAGAACTCGTGAGCAACGCCCAAATGTCTGCTATAGACAAAATAGATGTGATAATTGATAGTTATGTGGAAAGGATATTTTCAAATCCTTTATTCCATCACTTGCTGCATCGTGAGCTTTCCTTAGAACACCGCACACAAATGCATGAACGGATAATAGATGTGTTGCTTAAAAATGTGTTCATGATAAAGAAGATAATTGAAGGCGCAATTGAAGCCAAAATTTTTAAAAAGGTTGATCCGGAGCTTACTGTTGCAACCCTTATTGGAACCATCAACCAGTTAGCCATGTCTGAAACGTTGTGCAGAAAACTTTTGCACAAGAACAAAGATTTTAATCCTTATCAAAATAAAAATTTCAGAATAAGGGTGAAAGATCATTTAAAGCAACTGATGCGATCTCACTTATTAATAAAGAACAAAGCTTAACTTTTTATGAATTATAAGAATACAAAACTACATAGCGTGAGGCTCAGGTTTTCTCAGCGTTCTCTCTTTTATATATTATTGACTGTACTATTATTTAGAGGATTGCCATCTTTAATAGCCCAGCAGGCAAGAATCATAACATTAAGGGAAACTATTGATCTTACCATAAAAAACAGCCACACTTTGCAGGCAGGAAGAGCCACGGTAAATGAAGCCGCAGCTCTTGTAAAACAAGCCGAAGAAAACAGGCTTCCTTCTTTTGGGGCATCCGGGTCTTATTTACGTTTAAGTAATGCTAACGTGGATATAAAAAAATCAAGCAATAATTCCGGAGGAACTACAAATGGCACTGCTCCAAAAATCTCACAGGCAGCTTACGGAATTTTAAACGCCTCCTATCCAATTTTTACAGGAGGGCGTTTAAAGTATGGAATAGAATCGGCCAGATATTTACAGCAGGCCGCGGTGTTGGATGCAGATAATGACCGGGAAGGGGTTATTCTTAATAGCATTAATGCCTTCACTAATTTATACAAGGCTCAAACAGCTATAGAGGTCGTTAAAGAGAACCTTGCTTCTTCCCGCCACCGGGACAGCACTTTTTCAAGACTTGAAACTAATGGCCTGCTGGCACGCAATGATCTTCTGAAGGCTCAACTCGAAACAACTGATATTGAATTATCCTTATTAGATGCAGAGAACAATCGTAACCTGGCAAATGCAAATATGGATATTATGCTGGGCCTGCCTCAAACTACAGAATTGATTCCTGATTTTAATTCCATACCAGTTCCGGGTTCACTAAAAAATGTTGAAGATTATGAAATGCTTGCGCTTCAAAACAGGAAAGATTTGCAATCCCTTGGATTTAGGAAGAAGGCTGCTCTTACAAATATTAAATCTTCCAGGGCAGAGGCTTACCCTAATCTGTTTCTTACTGCAGGTTATATTGCTGCATACGTTCCGCATGTTATTACCATAACGAATGCACTTGATTTTGGTATTGGGTTCC
Organism: Ginsengibacter sp.; assembly: GCA_039919615.1. GTDB lineage: Bacteria > Bacteroidota > Bacteroidia > Chitinophagales > Chitinophagaceae > Ginsengibacter. The sequence goes on from JBDSFG010000077.1 coordinate 7,443, forward strand.
AGTACAATTTTGCATCTCTATGGAGAACTAATACCAAACTTTTGCAGGCAAAGGCGCAGCAGCAACAATTGCTGGCTAATGAGGCACAGCTAAATGATGTTATAAGGCTGCAGGTTTATCATGATTACCAGGATTATTTGCTTAATCAAAAGAAAATAGATGTTTATCAAAATGCATTAACCCAGGCAACAGAAAATTTCAGGATCACTAAAAATAAATATGATAATAGCCTTGTAACCACAAGCGATTTGTTAGAGGCGGATGTTGCGTTGCTAAGATCAAGGTTAAATCTGGCAATGGGCAAGGCTGATGTTATATCAGCTTATAATAAGCTTCTGCAAACAACAGGGCAGCTTACTCAATAAATCTTTTTAAAATTATTTTACGTTCTTAAACTATAGACATGGCCACAACAAAACATGAAACTCACGAACATCACACCAAACCAAAAGAAAAAAAGAAGAGTAAAACTTTTATTATAGTATTAGGTTTATTGGTAATTGCAGGAGGATGGTTTGGAATTACAAAATACATACACGGCCAACACCACGAGGAAACGGATGATGCACAGGTTGAATCAAATATAAGCCCTGTTATCCCAAGAATTCCGGGTTATCTAAAGGAGGTGAGGGTAAAAGACAATCAGTTGGTTAAGAAGGGAGATACGTTACTGATTTTGGATGACAGGGATCTGCGCTTAAAGCTAGAGCAGTCTGAGGCGGCTTTACTCACTTCTAAGAGTAATCTTTCTGCTGCACGGGCCACTTCTACCGCCGCCAATACCAACATAAATACCTCAAGAGCAAATGTGGGAATAGTTAATGCGCAGATAGAATCTGCAAAAATTAATGTATGGAGAACCACGCAGGATTATAACAGGTATGCAAATCTTATTAAAGATCATTCAATAACACAGCAGCAATATGAGCAGGCGCTGGCCGCAAAGCAAACTGCTGAACAGCAGTTGCAAGTTTTAGTTCAACAGAAAAATCAAGCCACACAACAAACCGGCGCAGTGGAATCGCAGAGCACCGCAACATCGCAGCAAATAGGTATTGCTTCTTCAGTGATAAAGCAAAAAGAAGTTGATGTTGAAGATGCGAAGCTTAATCTTTCTTATACAGTTATCACGGCGCCTGCAAATGGATTGATTTCTAAAGTAGGTGTTCAGCCAGGGCAGTATTTGCAGGCAGGTCAATCTTTATTCAGCATTGTATTAAATGAAGACAAATGGGTAGTAGCAAATTTTAAAGAAACGCAGTTCAATAAAATGAGGGTTGGTCAGAAAGTTATAATACACGCTGATGCTTTTCCCAAACATGATTTTATTGCTATGCTTTCATCTTTTGCGCCTGCAACCGGAGCAAGGTTTGCCTTACTACCACCAGATAATTCAAGCGGAAATTTTGTAAAAGTAGTTCAGAGGCTTCCTGTAAAAATTGAGTTTGATAATAATGATTCATTAATTACAGAACTTAGGCCGGGTATGAATGTGGATGTGGATGTACACGTGGATGAAATGGTTTCTGCAAATGCTAAAAAATAAATTTAAATGATGGAACAACAAGCGTCATTAGTTGAATACGGAAGCAGGAGAGTGATCATTACCATCACCGCAATTATTTGTGCATTGTTGGAAATTGTTGATACAACAATTGTAAATGTTGCGGTAAACGATATGAAGGGTAATCTTGGCGCCACTTTCACAGAGATTGGATGGGTTATAACTGCTTATGCGATCGGCAACGTGATAATAATTCCTATGACAAGCTGGTTGGCGCAGCAATTTGGGAGAAGAAATTATTTTGCTGCATCGATAATAATTTTTACAGTGTGTTCTTTCTTATGTGGTAATGCAACAAATATTTGGGAGTTGGTTTTTTTTAGATTCATGCAAGGCGTTGGCGGTGGTGCTTTACTGGTTACATCTCAAACAATTATTACAGAAAGCTATCCGCCTGAAAAACGTGGTATGGCGCAGGCGATTTATGGATTGGGCGTTATCATTGGCCCGACGCTGGGCCCTCCGCTGGGTGGATATATCATCACACATTCTTCGTGGCCCAATATTTTTTACATCAACATTCCCATTGGCGTTATTGCAGCGTTGTTAACGTTGCAGTTTGTTCGCAGCCCAAAGTATGGTGAAAAAAAGGGAAGAGGAGAAATTGATTTTTTAGGAATTGCACTGCTTGCTATTACAGTTGGATCATTACAATATGTTTTAGAAAAGGGACATGATGATGATTGGTTTAACAGCTCAACAATAATTGGTTTATCCATTACAGCGGCATTGGGTTTGTATTTTTTTATTTGGAGAGAACTTACTTATAAAAACCCTATTGTAGAATTAAGAGTGTTGAAGAATGGAAACCTTCGTATAGGAACGATCTTATCATTTATTATGGGATTTGGATTGTATGGCTCCACTTTCATCATCCCTTTATACACGCAATCAACTTTAGGATGGACCGCTCAGCAGGCAGGCGAACTTATGATACCGGCAGCAATTACAACTGCCTTCATGATGCCCCTTATCGGGCAACTTTTACAGAAGGGAGTTCCACAACAATTTTTAGTAGCTTTTGGAATGCTGGTATTTTTTGGGTTTGCTTATTGGGGATATAAAATTTTAACTCCCGATACCGCAGAAGGCGATTTTTTCTGGATGCTGATATTGAGAGGCATAGGAATGGGAATGCTTTTTATTCCAATTACTACGCTTTCACTTTCAACATTAAAAGGACAGCAAATTGGCCAGGGCGCCGCTTTTACAGGAATGATGCGGCAACTTGGAGGCTCTTTTGGCATCGCAACTATTACCACTTTTATGGCGAGGCAAAATATGGTGCATCGCAATGCTTTAATAAGTCATCTTGATGTAAATAATTATAATGTGCAGCAAAAAGTAGCGGCAATGCAGCATGGTTTTATGGCAAAAGGAATTACTGGAAATAGAGCTTTAAACAATACTTATCAATCTTTGGATTATAGTGTGATGAAACAAGCTTCGGTGCTTTCTTACATGGATGTATTTCTTTATTTGGGAATAATGTTTCTTATTTGTGTACCATTTGTACTATTGGTTAAAGGAAGCAAAAAACACAAAATTGATCTGTCAGAAGCAATGCATTGATGCCTGTCACTTTATAGTCTATTTTTTGGCAATCTTGTATTTTGAATTAATCGTAGATATATTGTGGTTTAAAAATTATTCAAAACACTTATGGATTTCAAAAATAAAACCGTCTTTATTACCGGCGCTTCCAGGGGCATCGGTAAGGCAATAGGATTGCGGCTGGCAAAGGAAGGTGCAAATATTATAGTTGCTGCCAAATCAATTGAGGAAAATCCTAAACTTGGAGGCACAATCTTTTCTGCTGCGAACGAAATGGAACAGGCAGGCGGCAGAGCGCTTGCAGTTCAGTGTGACATCCGTTTTGAAAGCCAGGTTCAAACGGCAGTTGATAAAGCCGTCGAAACATTCGGAGGCATTGATATCCTTATCAATAATGCTTCGGCTATTTCTCTAACCAAAATAGAACAAACAGAACCAAAGCAGTTTGACCTTATGCATGATATAAATGTAAGAGGAACTTTTTTTATGAGCAGGGCATGCATACCTCATTTAAAGCAATCTGAAAATGCACATATCTTAACGCTTTCTCCGCCAATAAATTTATCACCAAAATGGTTTGAATCTCACCTTGCCTACACGTTGAGCAAATACAACATGAGTATGATAGCATTAGGCCTGGCCGGGGAATTAAAAAGGTTTAAAATTGCTTCGAATACTTTATGGCCTAAAACTACTATCGCCACTGCTGCTATAAAAAATTTATTAGGTGGTGATAATCTTATAAAGATGAGCCGCTACCCCGGCATCATTGCAGATGCTGCTTATTACATCCTCAGCAAGCCCTCATTAGAATGTACAGCTAATAATTTTATTGATGAGGAAGTGTTGGCGCTCGCCGGCATTTCTGACCTTTCAAAATATTCGGTAACGCCCGATGGCAAATTATATCCTGATCTCTTTCTTTAGTCGCGTTCTGTGAAACGAAATCACAAATAATTATCAACTTTGAATTTCATAGTAATTGCAGCGATACAAATCAAAATATTCCCTACAATAAACGATACCAGCCCTTCGTTCTAATAAAAATCCCTACTATGAATAACGACCTGCGCAGACGCATTTCACTGAGCAAAAAAGTGTACTTGTTTTTTTCAAAACTATTTCAGCATCCTCATTATTATAACATCCGGCATTATCGCAAAGGAGGCAGGCTTCGTAGTGAGAACCGGTATCATCCTTGACATTTAAGCCATGCTTGCGGAAATTACGATGTAAAATATTTAGTGTTTTTGCTCTTGTTAACAATGTATCCGATTTCATATTTTTGATTTACAAAACCAACATCTATATGAGAGCCAAAATTAACCATCACAGATTATCAATTGCTTCACTCTTAAGCAAATTCTCAAAAAATTTAATTACGCTTTTTGAATCGGGAGAAAAAAAAGAATTTCAACGATTAAAAGATTTTATAACCTCTTAATGCTAATTCAAATTTAGCTAAAGAGATATTCAACATCTTCTTTGCTCAATCCTTTTACAAAAGAACTATCATCTGATATAAGCTCTTTTGCCAGTATGCGCTTACGTTCCTGCAGTTGCAAAATTTTATCTTCTATAGTGTCTTTACAAATCATCCGGTAAGCAAAAATATTTTTCGTTTGCCCTATGCGGTGTGTGCGGTCAATGGCCTGCTGTTCTACGGCAGGGTTCCACCAGGGGTCAACAATATATACGTAATCAGCGGCGGTTAAATTTAAGCCAACACCTCCTGCTTTTAATGAAATAAGAAACACCCTGCACAGATCATTTCCCTGGAAATTTTGAATTGCCCTTTCCCTTTCAGCCGGGGGCGTGCTGCCATCAAAATATTCAAAAACGATATTGTTCTCTTTTAATTTTTCTTTGATAAGGGCAAGCATTCCCAAAAACTGTGAGAAGATCAGGGCTTTATGATCGCCAATATTTTCTGTTATTTCCCTGGTAAGTTCATCAAGCTTTATAGAATGATTCGGATATTTTTCTTCTTCGTTTAAAATTGCAGGACTGTCGCAAATCTGCCGCAGCTTCATAAGTCCCTGAAGTATGGTTAACTGGGATTTTTGAATTCCCTGGTCATCAATTACGCCAATGATCTTATCACGGTAGGTGTTACGATAAACGTCATAAACTTTTCTTTGCTCTTCCTCCATTTCACAAAATAAAATTGTTTCCATTTTTTCAGGAAGGTCTTTGGCAACCTGCTCCTTGGTTCGCCTCAAAATAAAAGGATATAAAAGTTTACGGAGATGATCTTTCTGCTCAGGCTCGCCAAACTTATCAATAGGATTTGCAAACTCATTTTTGAAAAATTCCATTGATCCTAACAAGCCCGGATTTAAAAAATTCATTTGGGCATAGATATCAAAAGTATTGTTCTGCAACGGCGTACCGCTCATGCACAAACGGTTTTTTGATTTAAGCAAACATGCAGCTCTTGCTATTTTAGAACCAGGGTTTTTAATAGCCTGCGATTCATCTAACACCACGTAATCAAAACCAATTTTCAACATTAGCTGTATATCGCTTCTGAGCGTTCCGTATGTAGTTATTATTATATTAGATCTTTGCATATCTCCTATATCCCTTGTACGCATGCTACCGTGATGAATATGATACGTGAGAGCAGGAGTAAATTTTTTTATTTCGTTTTCCCAATTATAAATTAAGGTTGTAGGGCAAACTACCAATGCTGTCAGGCCGCCGGTTTCGCTGCTGTAATGCCGTAGCATGCTGAGGGCCTGCACCGTTTTACCCAACCCCATATCATCAGCCAAGATGCCACCCCAGCCAACATCATTGAGATAGTTTAACCAGTGAAAGCCTGATACCTGGTAAGGCCTTAGCACATTTGTAAGCTCTGTTGGAACATCAATTTCAGGAATACTTTTAAAATTCCTTAACCGCTCGAACTTGCTGTCAAGCTGGAATGAAAGTTCTTTCTCATCCCGTTTTTCGTACAGGTCGTCAATTACGCTTAAATGAAATTTTGATAACCGAAGCTGGTTATTTTTGCCCTCGCCTACTTTAAAAAGTAATGAATATTTTTTTAACCACTCATCAGGAAGGATGCCAAGGGTTCCATCATTAAGCTGAACAAAGGATTGCTTATTAGCCAGCGCTTTTTTTATGTCGGAAATACCTATGCGCTGATCTCCAAAAGCCAGTTCTACTTTTGCATCAAACCAATCGAAGCCGCTGCTCACATGAATATGTGTACTTGGTTTGGCTGTGTTGAAACGGAAGTTTTTCAGCGCCTCAAAACCGTATACGGGTATTTTTTTTTCTTCCATGGCATCCACAAATAAAAAGAACCAATTGTTCTTTAAAACATCTGCACCTTTCAACACCAGGCTCTTCCCTTCCTGGTGGCGGATAAATTGTGAATGAAGGCTTTCAAGCCAGCTTATAAATTTTTGTTCTGAAAGTTTGTTGCGATGAATAATTAAAAACTTATCATCTTCAGGTACAATAATTATCTCTTTATCAGTTGCGGTAGTGGCATAACCTTTATAACTAAATACCGGTTGAAACATCAGGTAATCACCTTTTTCAACCAGCATTAATTTTACATCCGGCTCTCCATCTTTAACTTCTTTTATTAGTGATTTATCAAACTCGACATGGTATTCCCTTGTTAAGGGAAGTATGGTTTTTTTTAGCTCTTCACTCCACTCCGATTTGTACAATTTTACAGGTTCTTTATTAAAATATTTCTCAGCCTGCGAAATATCCTCCGGCTTTTGCCATTGATAAAGCTGGTGGTTATATAAAAACAACAAGATGCTGTTCCACTCATTTACTTTTAAAGAAATTAACTGGCCATCAATTTTTACAAAGCAGGAAAGTTCAAAATAATCGTTTTTGGCTGATAACTTAAAAGAAGGTGTTATCGCTTCGTTTGAAAGAGATATTTCCTGTAGATTTTCAGTTTTAAAATTTTTATGCAAAGGCAAATAAAATACAAATGAATTGCCATAATTTTCTCCAAAAATTTTATTGATTTTCGGATGAAGGTATTCAGTCATCAGCGCTTTAGTCTCTTCGGGTAGTTCATCACTATCCTGCTGAATAATATTTTCCCAAAAGCCACTGAAAGGCGAATTACGCTTGAGGTATTTATTTAATTCAGGAGGTTGTATTTTACGAACATTTTGGATTAACAACTTTTCTTCTTCTGAAAACGATTCAGTATTAATAAATTTTATGAGGTCTAACTTTTCAACCCGGGAAACAAATTTTTTGCCCTCTTCGTCAGCATCTCCCTGTATTATATCTACGATAAAATAAGGAAATGTCTTTTCGTTTGCATTAAACACAACACCAGCTTTTTTGCGTGCAGGCAAAATATCAACATCTGTTACAGGCTCCTTGATCTGCTCAACCGGTTTTGCATTTGATGCAGGAGTAAGTCTTTTGATGGATGCATCCAGCACCCTTAAAAATGGTTTTCCTTCTTTGTAGGCAAATTCAAACTTGCCTTTTAAATCTTCATTGAGGCTATACCCGTAAGCTTCAAGCAATTTATTTTTTTCTTTATCCCAGTTGCGGATGCTATCGAAATAATTGGGGCCATGTGCATTGAGCAGTTGTAGAAACAACAGCGTTTTATGAATGCATAACGCATGCTGGCTTTCATTGCACGCACATGAAGTATCAAAATTTCTTTCATCATTCTTTTGAATAGTAAGTTGGTAAATTTTGCCTTCATGCTCCAGTGTTGCCTCTACTCTTTCATTTGCGGCATTTTTAATATTTGCTTTGGTTCCTCTTAATAATTCCTCTGCCTGGTTAAAAATATTTTGAGACGACAACATCCTCAACATCCTGAGATCAATAAATTTCATTTTGGCAATGGTATGCTTTTGATCATATGTTTTGTTCAAAGGACTGCCTAATAAATTTCTATCAATCATATCCTGTAGCTGGAATAAAGCAGCTGCTTCATGCCTGCAGATATCACTAAGATTATAGGGACATGCACAACGTAGCAGTAAAGTTTTAGGATCGTTGTATTTTTGTATATAAACCTTATAAAAGGTGGTGTAGCTATCGTCTCTTACGCGGAAAGTAATAGCATTCATCAGGTCATCATGTTCGATCATTTCCACATAACCAAACGCATGGATTTTTTTTCCACGTCTTATAACTTCATCAGTACCGGAACTATAAACGTATTTAATCAGGTGAGGTAGAGCCAAGTAAATTTATGATTTTAGATGTACGATTTACAATTAAGAAACGCCAGTTGATTCAGAAAAAAGCAATCTGCAAAAGTAAAGGAAAAATGGACAGAATTATCTGTAATACGAGGGCTGAATGTAAATTTAAAAATAAATTTACCCGGAAATCAATCGTCCATCTTTATATATCACCAGAACATCGGCCACATCTTCTGACAGGCAGTACCTGATATCCTTTTCAAGGCCAAAATTCAACAGTCGTTCAAAATGAGACGCATTTTTCATTTGCATAAATGAGAACATATCTTCATAGGAAATGTTGTATAAACTTTCTGCAATTTGAGATGAATCGCAATCAATGCTAAAATGGTCTTTAATCCTGTTTATTACAGCGCCGGCAAATAAGGTATCTTCTAAATTTACCCTGTCTTTCCATGCGGCACAGGCAAGAACTACATTTTGCTTTTGTGCAATCAAATATTTGCATACAGAAGATAAATTTGTAAAGGAGCCTGTGATGATTTGTTTTGCATTTTCATCAAGCGCCATATGAAGCAGCCTGGTTCCGTTTGTTGTGGTAAGCACCAATGTTTTGCCTTTTATAAATTTTTCTGTGTATTGAAAGGGAGTATTACCGTAAGTTAATCCTTCCGCTATTTTGCCATCTCTTTCACCAGCAGTAATAACTTCTAACTGGTTACCTAATTTTATACAATCGGCAACGCTGTTTACGGGTATTACGCTTTTAGCGCCATTTTTTATCGCTGTAGAAATAGTAGACGTTGCCCTTAATACATCTATGATGACCACGATGCTTTGCTTAACATCATTTGTATGCAAAAGTGCAGGGGATAAACACGTTTGTAACTGAGGAACAGGTGCAGAGGGTTTGGATAGCATTAAAAGTAATTTGGAAAATTTTAAGAAATAAGCATTTACTCAAACGGCATTTTTACAACTTTGGCAATTAGCAATTTATCACGAACTTTTACATAAACCTGTGTATCAATGGGAGAAAAAACTGTATTAACATAACCCATCGCAATTGGCTTATTTAACGAGGGTGATTGTGTTCCGCTGGTTACTCTGCCAATAGTTGCTCCCATATGGTCTTTGATCTCATAATCATGTCTTGGGATACCTTTTTCAACCATTTCGAGCCCAACTAATTTTTGAGTAACTCCCTGTAACTTTTGGTCTTCTAAAATATGTTTTGCGGTAAAATCTTTTGTAAATTTTGTTATCCACCCAAGGCCTGCTTCCAATGGAGAAGTTTTATCATCTATATCGTTGCCATATAAACAATAGCCCATTTCTAAGCGTAAGGTATCCCTGGCGCCAAGGCCAATAGGTTTTAAACCTTGTGGTGTACCTGCTTCAAAAATTTTATCCCATATTATATCGGCAGCGCCATTAGTATCTTCAAAATAAATTTCCACACCACCGGATCCTGTATAGCCGGTTGCGCTTATGAGAACATTATCAACTCCTGCAAATTTTCCTTTTACAAAAGTGTAATATTTAAGATTCAATATTTCGATTTCAGTTAGAGGTTGTAACATTTTAACCGCATTGGGTCCCTGTATGGCAAGAAGGCAGGTTTTATCAGAGATGTTATGCAGCTCCGCTTTTTCAGTATTGTTGCTGTTAATCCAATTCCAGTCCTTATCAATATTACCGGAATTTACCACTAGCATGTACACTTTATTTTCTTCTATACAGTACACTATCAAATCATCAATTATTCCACCAGTACCGTTTGTAAAGCAACTATACTGGGCTTTGCCTGCAGTTAATTTTGATGCGTCATTAGTGGTCAACCGCTGTATAAGGTCTAAAGCATTCCCCCCTTTTAAAATAAATTCTCCCATGTGGCTCACATCAAATATCCCTGCATTCTTGCGTACTGCAGCATGTTCATCATTAATTCCGCTATAGCTTATAGGCATATTATAGCCTGCAAATTCAGCCATCTTTGCACCAAGATCAATATGCTTTTGCGTAAAAGGGGTATTCTTCATGTCTGAACGAGGATTTATGGGATTTATGAGATTAATAAGATTGCAAATATAATGTGTGAATCATGATTTAGCAGATTAGATTATTACTACTTCATGTATTGCCAACGCACTTTTTTCCTATAAATCCTATAATCCTATAAATTCCAGTTCAGATACAAAAAGGCTCCTCACTTTCGATCGGAGCCTTCGCTTTGTTTCAACTTCAACTTAACTAATGAAACGATTTTAACCGGTTTTTAAATGTGTACTATAAAATCACTTTTTTGATTGTTAAACTTTATGTATGCCTCTTCTTTGGCCACTGATTTAGTTTCCAATTTTTCAAGGTTTTTCTCAATCTGATCTTTTGCTTTTTTTAAAGAATCTTTCATTAGCTGAATTTGCCTGTTCTGAATCATTCTTAGAGAGTCTATACTTTTTTGAGTTTCTTCATAGCGGTAGCCATGTGTTGTATCAGGTTTAGAGCGATTATTATCATCGTTCCATTCCCTGTTGTCGTCATACTCATTATTATGATAGTCTTTATCAGCAGCTTTTCCATCAAGGGTGTATAAGCCGTCTGCCTTCATAATAAGATCTTCACTATAGTGCTTTTGCCAACCTCTAACTTCGCCTTTGTCCCAATCCGAATCCCAATTCCAGTCGCCATTATTCCATGGCCCGTTAAAATGCTCCCAACGCATATCTCTGAATTTTTTGTTTACATTAATGATCTTACCTACAGGCACAGCTATAGTTATTGTTACCTGCTGATTTCTAAATTTATCCTGCCTTGTGATAGTTATTCCCCTGTCAATAAATAAAAGAGAATCTACCTGTGTAATTTTATAAGGAATTTTATTAGCCAATGTATCAGCAAATCTGCGGTTGCGGCCATTAGCCATTTTAACAAGCGTAACATTAAAACTATCGTTATCGGATTTAACGATCCTTATTTGTACATTATTTATGTATACGGTGTCTTCATCAAAATTGGCAAATGGCTCAAAGTGTAAAAAGTTATTTCGTCCGTAAAACCTGTTTGAGGCATAAGATGAGATTTCTAATTTATTTACACCGGGATTTGCTAAAGCAATATTTTGTTCAACTATAGTACTGCTGTTTTTAAAATCTCTACCTACAGATATTATCAATGAAATAAAACAAAACACACCCAGCAGCCACAAGGCCAAAAAGCTATAACGCATCAGGTTGTTGTTGCTTTTTATTTTGGCAATACGCCTGATAATAAAAGTTATAATTCCTATTACCGGTACACCAATAAAAAACAACAAGGCTCCCCAGGCATAAACACTTTGCCATCCGTCGTTAAGCAGATAACTTTTTAAAGGAAATAAGCCGATAGATACCACAGCCAGCGTTAATAAAGCGCCTATAAGCGCTAATGCTACACAACCGATCACAAAATATCCGAAAGCTTTCACCAGGAATACTATTATGTCACCAAAAGATCTGCTGGCTTTTTTTGCTGCATAACCCATTTCTGCACTCATCATTTTGCCTTTTTCACGGGCCACATCATTTGCCTCTTTACCCATCTTACCCATTCTTTGTTGTACATCTTTCATTTCTTCAATAACAGAATTCTTTATCGAATTCAAATCCACTTTTTCTCCTTTCATTTCCAGTTTTTCCGCCGTGGAATGTGCTTCCGGAATCACAAGCCAGAGGATAATATATATGATCAATGCGCCAGGGCTAAATGAAAAATTGAAAAAGTTCGGAAATACAAATGGTCCAAAATGTCCCCATCTAAAAAGAAAAGACATAAAGGGAATTAAGAACAGTATCCGCGGTATCCATACATTGATATTAAAATAGCTGGCAATACCGCTACATACGCCCGCAATCATTTTGTCATCAGGATTTCTGTATAACCTTTTGCGTACGCCATTTTGAACATTATCACTGCTTGGTACAAAAGCCCACAACAATATATATGCAAAAAAACCGACCCCTGAAAAAATGAATACCAACCTTACAATTATAGGTTCAATATTAAAATAGGCGGCGATGCCACTGCATACGCCACCAATGATCTTAATATTTGCATCACGATAAAGCCTTCTGCCGGCAAAAAAGTTTTGAGTGTATTCGTTTGAAGATTTTGTATTCTGGGAAGTGTAACTTTCTTTTGGTTGATCACTGTCTGCATCAGCAAAATCTTTTGGGCGGCCCATATTATTAATGATGGCATTTACATCATCATCCGTTATACAGGTAGCGCCTTTTGTTATTCTCTCCTGGAAGAGTTCACCAATTCGGCTTTCAATATCATTGATTATTTCGTCACGTCCTTCTTCATTGGCAAAGTAAATCCTCAGGCTATCCGTGTATTGCTTTAGCAATTCAAAGGCAGATTCCTCAATCGGAACCACTCTCCCCTGGAAATTTATATTAATTACTTTTTTCATCGCTGTTCAATTTATTGGTTTGTTGAAGTTGTATTGTTTATTCCATTTTGTCCGGTTAGCGTTTGTACTGCATTGGCTAACTCCTCCCACGTAGTTTCAAGTTCTTTATAAAAGGCAGCTCCTTTTTCAGTGAGTAAAAAATATTTGCGTGGAGGCCCGCTATTGCTTTCTACCCACCTGTAGGTCAATAATTCTGCGTTTTTTAACCTGGTTAAAAGCGGGTAAAGTGTTCCTTCCAGGATATTAAGATTTGCTTCTTTCATTTTGTCGATTATGTCAGAAGGATAAGCCTCCCCTAATTTGATCACTGAAAGAATGCAAAACTCCAGTACCCCTTTTCGCATCTGGCTTGCTGTGTTTTCAATATTCATGATTTTAGCCTTTTAATTTTAATAGATTTTAAAGCCTTTCTTTTTAATTATAAAACAAAGATAGTTATAATTATAATACTATGCAATACATAATACCAGTTTTTTTAAGGTAGCTGGCTGTCAATATTAATGGAAGGAGCTGAAATGCAGTGACACACTGCATTTAGCGAATAGAAACGGGGAGTGAAAAATTTTTATTTTGGTATGGATGGCTGGGAATGCCATATAAACGGCATCAAATAATAATAATGGATAAGAAGTGGATAGGGAAACCTGAAATAGAATTATCGTTCGGATTGTTCTGGATCCTCTACAAATTTATATTTAAGAACCTATGAATTAGCTACAATGCCGGACGAAAAAAACTGTAGGGATTACTTAATTTAAGCACGCCGGAATGATGTTATCTTTTGCCCTAATTGCTCATGTGAAGGGGCTTATGTAATTGAGAATTGTAACACGCTGTAGATGCAAATCTAAATTTTCAACATCTTGTGATGAATAAACTTATAGTTATAATAACGGGAAAATAAAAGATTGTAATTGGTTTATGCGGTCTTTACAAAATATTGAAAGAAGGTAGATTATAAAACTTTGGCAGGAAGAAATACCGTAGTTTAGATTATGCACAATGGTTGATAATTATATTTTGTAATATTGCTAATAATCGCAATTTTTCCATACTAAAAATTGCTTGCCTTTCTTTTATAACATTTACTCATAGCACAATATGACCCTTACAATGCAAGATACTCAGATTGCAAATTATTTATTAGACATTAAGGCAATCAAAATAAATGTAACCGAACCTTTCACCTGGACATCTGGGATAAAGTCCCCTATTTATTGCGATTGTAGAAGAGTTAACTCTTTTGTAAAAGAACGAGATGCCGTAATTAATAAATTTACCGACATAATTAAAGGCAGATTTTTATCTAATACAAACGTAATTGCAGGGGTGGCTTCTGGTGGAATTTCTTACGGTGTGTTGGTGGCCGATAGGCTTGACTTGCCGTTCATTTATGTGCGAGAAGAAAGAAAAAAACATGGCCTCAAAAAAGAAATAGAAGGCGAGTACCAATCATTTGGGAATAGAGTTGTGTTAATTGAAGATCATATTTCTACTGGCGGAAGTAGCATGAAGGCGGTTAATTCTTTGAGAGACGAACATTTAGAAGTGAACTGTCTTTTGAGTATAATGACTTATGGATTTAAAGAAGCTAATGATGCCTTTTATGCCGCTGGTATTTTACACGACAGTCTATGTAATTTGGATACTATCCTTGAAGTAGCCTTACAACGACAAATTATCAATTCTGCCGATGCAGATAAAATAAGAGGTTTCCGTGAATCTCAAACAGATTGGCAACCATAAATTACGCTTGCAATATTTTGTATCTCCCCTGAATACCTAAAGCCACCCCAGGAAAGTTAAAAAGCTCCTAATAAAAGGAAAGCTTGTACACCTACCACTTTCTTTTGAAGATTCTTTTAAAGTAGCCTTAAACACTCCTTTTAAAAATAGTAAGATTAATAAAAAGTCTTAGATATTCAATCCTGTAAATTCTTTATGGTAATAGGTAGCATATGGCTTCATCCTTTTTATTGTCAAATACAGAAATTAAAGTAAATGAAGTCCTTATTAGTTATTGTTGCCATATCAATGAACAAAATAACGAAAAGGTCTGAGCGTTTATAAGTGAAATATGCCATAATGTTGCCATAGTATTTTGGATAACTGCCAATGCATATTGGATGATCAGCGAATTTTTTCATTTTGATGATCTCATTGTCTATAATAGGATCACCTATAAATATTTAGCCATTATTCCTTTCAGCGTAGGCATTTTAATTCTGGCTTATTACTACTTAGTATGGAAACCAATGCACAAAAATGTACCAGAAACTATGTAAGACAAATATCAAATCTATCTTCCCAACACCCGATTTATTTGCACAATTCTAATCTTCTGAATATATTCACAGTTCAAATTTAAATGGAGCTTAGCTCACATGTAAAATGGACCATTTTATTGCTGCCTTACTCTTTAATTTTCGTCAAAGAGTTAAACCACCGTCAATGTCTTCTTTTTAATTTTCGTACTACATTTTTACATCATTGATTAATCCGGTGCTGAATTTTATCAAATGATAAAAAATGCAAACAGGGTTTGATGAGAACTGTGTAGTGCAATCAGGCATAATTTTAAAAACAGCTTTCTATAAAATAAATTGTAAACTTTAAAACTAACAGCAATGGATTTTTCAAATTTTCTAATACATTACTGGTGGGTACTGGTAATTCTGATTTCATTAATTCTTTATAAACTAATACTCCGGTTTTTATTTGGTATGGTGATAGTACCGGAAAACAGGCTTGGCCTGGTGACTAAAAAATTCGTGCTTTTTGGAGCCAATAAAGAACTGCCGGATGGCAGAATCATAGCGACAAAAGGTGAAGCTGGCTTCCAGGGCAAAACACTTGCACCGGGCCTCTACTGGGGGATGTGGCCATGGCAATATGGTGTTATCATGCAGCCTTTTACGGTTATTCCGGAAGGGAAGATCGGCTTACTATTAAGTAATGATGGTGCTGAAATTCCTACCGGTGCGATACTTGCCAGAAAGGTGGACAGTGATAACTTTCAGAACGCCGAAGAATTTCTGAATAATGGCGGACAGAAAGGGCGACAGACAGCATACATAACTGCAGGTACTTACCGCCTCAATACTTACGCATTTACCATTACAGTTGCAGACATGATCATCATACATGAAAATATGGTGGGTATAGTAACCTCGTTAGATGGACACCCGATTGAAACCGGCCAGATAGCGGGTAAGTATATTGATGGCCATAATAATTTCCAGGACTTTGATACGTTTTTAAAGAACGATGGTAACCGTGGCTTACAGCCATCTATAATTCTTGCTGGCAGCTATAACATTAATCCCTGGGCAATACAGATTGAAGAGGTGCCAATGACTGACGTGCCTATTGGTTATGTAGGTGTAGTGATTAGTTATATTGGGCAGGATGGCAAAGATCTTACCGGCGAAAGTTTTAAACATGGCAACATTGTAAGCAAAGGACAACGTGGTGTATGGATGGAACCCTACGGGCCGGGTAAATATCCTTTCAATAAATACATTATGAAAGTAGAACTGGTGCCCACTACCAATCTTGTATTAAACTGGGCAAACACAAGAAGTGAATCACATCAACTGGATAAAAATTTAAGCACAATTACAGTTCGTTCGCAGGACGGTTTCCCTTTTAACCTTGATGTATCACAGATAATACACATCCCTGCAAATGAAGCTCCCAAAGTAATTGCACGCTTTGGAAGCATGAACAATCTTGTAAGCCAGGTGTTAGAACCAACTATTGGCAACTACTTTAGAAACTCAGCGCAGGATAGTGATGTGATCGCTTTCTTAAGCACACGTAAAGAAAGGCAACAGGCAGCAAAAGATAACATGAGGCAGGTGCTGGATGAATATAATGTGAATGCTGTTGATACTTTGATCGGCGATATAGTTCCACCGGAATCCTTGATGAAAACCCTGACCGACAGGAAAATTGCACAGGAAGAAGAAAAGACCTATGCTACGCAGCGTATGGCGCAGGAAAAACGCCAGGGCATGGAAAAAGAAACCGCTATTGCCGACATGCAAAAGGAGATTGTAAAAGCACAGCAAAATGTGGAGATAGCACAAAGGACCGCTGATGCAGTTGTAAAAAAGGCAGAAGGCGATGCAAACAGTTTGATACTCCAGGTAGAAGCGGAAGCCACCGCAACAAAAAAACGTGCAAATGCAGAAGCAGAAGCAACCAAAGCAAGAGCAGGCGCACAGGCCGAGGCAACGAAACTCAATGCAAGTGCAGATGCAGAAAGGATAAGCAAGACAGGCTTGGCTGAAGCGGAGAAGATCATGGCCATTGGTAAATCAACTGCTGAAGCTTATGAACTTCAGGTAAAAGCAATGGGGGGAGATAACTTTACAAAATATAAGATAACCGAGGAGATAGCCAAAGGTAATATCAAAATAATTCCTGATATTCTCATTGGCGGCGGAAGCGGAACTGAGGGCGGTGTAAATGGCTTATTGGGCATGAAGCTGTTGGAAATGATGGATACCCAAAAGAAAGATAAGACGGAAACTAAATAAGAGAATTTATAGCGATAAGAAACCCTGCTGTAAGGCGGGGTTTGCTTTCTGTAACAGGCTTATATTTGCAGGCCGTTAATTTTGTGATACAGAAACTGTTTTTCCGTTGAGCATCTTTAAATACCTATCGCAAGGCAACCCTAAACGGGCAAATAAACTAATAAACCCTTACCTATATAATGTACAGAACACATACCTGCGGCGAATTAAAACTTGCAGATGCCAATAAAGATGTTACTCTTGCCGGCTGGGTACAAACTATAAGAAAGTTCGGCAGCATAACTTTTATTGATCTTCGGGATCGTTACGGCATTACCCAATTACTTTTTAATGAATCCCTGAATGCAAAGCTCGATGCTGATGCGCCGGGTCGCGAATTTGTTTTGCAGGCAAAAGGAAAGGTAAATGAAAGAAGCAATAGAAATCCTAACCTTCCTACAGGTGAAATTGAAATTGCAGTAAGTGATTTTGTGATCTTAAATAAATCAGCCGTACCCCCTTTCACCATACAGGATGATACCGATGGAGGAGATGAATTGCGTATGAAATTCCGTTTTCTTGATCTGAGAAGAAATGCCGTAAAAAAGAATCTTGAGCTGCGCTATGCTGTAAACCGGGCGGCACGGGATTACCTGCACCAAAATAATTTTATCGATATTGAAACCCCTTTTCTTATAAGGTCAACGCCGGAAGGAGCCAGGGACTTTGTAGTACCAAGCCGTATGAATGCCGGGGAGTTTTACGCATTGCCGCAATCGCCCCAAACCTTTAAGCAATTGCTTATGGTTAGCGGTTATGATCGTTATTATCAAATTGTAAAATGTTTTCGTGATGAAGATCTAAGGGCAGACCGCCAACCCGAGTTTACACAAATAGATTGTGAAATGTCGTTTGTAGAACAGGAAGATATTTTGCAAATGTTTGAGGATATGGTAAAATATATTTTTAAAGAAGTAAAAGGAATTAATTACACAGATCCGGTTCAACGCATCACATGGGAAGAAGCCATGTGGACATACGGCAATGACAAACCGGATGTAAGATTTGAAATGAAGCTGGCGAATTTTAAATTTCCGGCAACAGCCTTTCCAACAAAAGCAGAAGCGCTCCAAAACTCCTCTTTAGTTGACGGGGGTTTGGGCGGCTTCAAAGTTTTTGAAGATGCCGAAACAATTTTAGCCATTGCTGTAAAAGGCTGTGCTGAGTACACCCGCAAACAATTAGATGAATTAACGGAGTGGGTAAAACGTCCGCAAATAGGCATGAGTGGATTGATCTATTGCAGGTACAACGCTGAAAGTTCATTAAAAAGTTCATTAGATAAATTTTTTAATGAGGAACAACTAAAAACCTGGGCAACAAAAACGAATGCTGAACCAGGAGACCTCGTTTTAATTTTAGCAGGAAAAGAAGAACGCACAAGAAAAGCGATGAGTAGCCTTCGTTTGTATATGGGTGAAAGGTTAAGAATGCGTAAGCCGGAAGAGTTTAAATTATTATGGGTAACAGACTTCCCTCTTTTTGAATATGATGAAGAAGGAAATCGTTGGGTGGCCCGCCATCATCCTTTCACATCTCCAAAGCCTGGCCAAATTGAAACGATGATAAACAACGATCCGTCAATAAACAATGCCGACAAATATTTAGAACATCCTTACGCAAACATTAAGGCTAACGCATACGATATTGTTTTAAATGGCAATGAAATCGGCGGCGGATCTATAAGAATTTTTCAACGGGAACTGCAGGAAAAAATGTTTGCCGCCTTGGGAATGAGCAAGGAAGAAGCACAACATAAATTTGGTTTTTTGCTCGGTGCATTTGAATATGGC
>JBDSFG010000083.1:0-8283 GCA_039919615.1 Ginsengibacter sp.
AAAATAGCATTAAGAGCAGTAGCTGTTGTGAATAATCAAACAATGTATGTGAACAACTATGAATATGCAGCATAAAAAAAGGGAAACTTTAATTTGTTTTATTCATAGCAATCCTCACCCGACATTCTTCAATCATAATTTATCCATGTAGTTAGGTCCTATCGGGGTTTTCACCGCATTACCTATCACAAAAAAAACCTTTACGTGAAACCCCGATGCACACATACACTATAAATTATCATACTCTCAATTTATAAATCTTTAAAGTGTTTTGGCTCAAAATGTCTGACAAGTCCTTCTTCGTAAAATGATGCGCTGCTATGTTTATAAGAAACAAAATCTTTCCCTAATTTTTATTTTCCGGTTACAGGATTACAATGAAAATAGTTTAATTTCTGAATAAGAAACTTTTCAGAAAAAATTGCCTTTGCAAATTTGCAACAGGGTAAATTGTCGATGCAGCAACTTCTCTTTATTGAACATCAACACTTCCTGCAATTTTATTTAGATGACCCCAGGTTTATAATTGTCCACAGGTTCTTTGGCTTTTCACTAAACTGATCATTGAAAAAAACTATCATAAAAATAATACACACAATTAAACCCATGAGAACAAGAACCTGAGCCCATGATGTCTTCTGAATATCCTGTTTCTTTGTTTCACCACAAACTTTTCCTGCACAGGATTCAGCTTTCTCCCTGTAAAACCAGCCATACACTAAACATCCCAAACAAATACCAAATGCTGATTCAAAAAATAAAAAGGCCAGGCAAACCAGGCAGGTAACACCTGTGAAAATGCTGTATGAATTCACTACTGCTAAAAGAATAAACATCAGGCCCGCCAAAGCAATCCCTATTTTCCATGCAAATTTTTTTTGTGCCGCCCCAACATATTCAGGAACCTGCCTGCTTACGATCAGGCGTCCTATTATTAAAGTAGGAGAGAACTTAGGGTTAATAAAAACACGTATCAGTAAATCGCTGAGAAATATTATGATAACATATTTGATCAATAAAAAATTCTCTTTAAACAAAATCAACATTAAAGAGATGAACATGAATAGAAACAGTATGCCTGCTGAGGCTCTTATTTCACGTTCATTTAAAACAGAGATTTTATAACCCTCTACATCTTCACCAAATTTTATTATTTTCTTTTTCATTTTATTTTTTTAAACAAGGGATGGAACCACATCCCTTGTTTGTTTGTGAGAGCAATGTGCTCCCACGTTGTTATTATTTGCAGCCATGAAGATTCAGCAACCGCAAACAAGAAGTGTAGCCAGAACAATTGTAATTGAAAGCATGATCAGTTTCATAATAGTGTAATTTTTATTTGATGATATAATGTTTCATTCCGGTATTGAATATTTAATTCCCAATAATTCCATTGCTTTGCTGCACTCTTTTTGTTTCTTCCTCAGCGCCGGTTGTGCGTTGCCTTGCAGGTTTCACACCGTTGTTTCCAAACCGGTAATTAAAACCAAGTTTGAATTGCTGGCTTTCTCCACGAAAATTTATTTTCATCACCTGCCCGGCAAAATCTGATGTAGCCCTGAATTTCATAGTATGAAATACATCACTTACGGAAGCTTTAGCCGTAGCCTTTCCTTTCATAACCTGCTTTGATAAACCTGCATCAACATTGTACACAGACTTTCCTTTGAAGCTACCCATGTAAATGGTTGGTGCATTATAGAAACCACTCAACTCAGCCGTCCAGGTTTTTGCAAACTTCAAACTGTTCTGCATAAAAAGGTTGAAACCAAAAGCATCAATATCCACTTTTCGGCCGGCGCCAAAATCAGCTTTGTACTTTGAATAGTTGCTGCTGACGTTGGTGAACAAGCTGTAAGATTTATATTGAAAAGGGTAGCTCACATTCAGGTTTAAAATATCCTGGGTGGCGAGGTTCTTTTTGGAAAGAAAAGCCTTTGATTTTTCTGTTGTATCAAATATCTGTGTGAACAGATCTTTTACATGACTGTAATTAAGCGTTATATTAAGCTTGTATTTATAAGTATGCGTGATACCAAAACTATTTGTGTATTGGGGCTGAAGATTAATATTCCCTTTCATGAATGTGTATTCATCCAGTTTGAATTCAAATGGATTCAGATCCTGGTAGGTGGGCCGGTCAATGCGGCGGCTATAACTCAGGCTCCATTGTTTCATAGGGTTTTTATTAAACGTGATGGCAGCGCTTGGAAACAGGTCAGTATAAGATCTTTTGAATGAAGAAGCGCTGGTTGAGTAACTGCTTCCGGTATATTTTAATCCATCTGATACACCTTCTGAAACTGTATTCTCAACACGTACACCACCCTGTATCATAAAAGTTTTATACTTACGGTTGTAATTCAAATAGCCGGCGTTGATATTTTCTTTATAAACAAAATGACTGCTGCGATCTCTATCCAATTCTTCAACTGAACTATATACATTATAGCGCTGAAAATTATTATCAGTTTTTACTTTGGCAGACTTTGCTCCTATGCCCAGTTTCCCTTTCATAACATTTTGCTCGTAATCAGCTTTGATGGAATTTATATTTATCTGTGCAGGTGAAATAATATGATAGATCACTTTGCCCAGCTCCGTTTGCCCCGAAGCATTGTAATAATAATTTGGTTGAAGCTGGTCGTTCCTTAGATCATAAGAGCCACGGTCTGCATTTACCACAAAGCTGTTTCCCCTGGCATCAGCATAATTATAGTTGAGATTTATATTGGCATTTTGTCTTTTCATCCTGCTGTTGTTTGAGGCAATCAAAATGCGGTCAACAACATTTGTAGTTATGTTTGAAATAGAGGTGTTACTCGAAGTAGTTGAAGTTGGATCACTGACTATTCCATTTACCATCACACCAATGGTATTCTTCTTATTAATAAAATAATCTGCGCCTATTTTGAAATTATGCGATCGGCGAACGTCCCTGATAGTTCCCTGCTGGTAAAAAAGACTGTCCAATACTGTTCTTTCCGTTTTTAAATGTTGTTCGTTAGGCGCATAACTAAAGCTGTAATTACTAAAGATGTTGATGTTTTTGTTACGATAATTAAGTGAAGCGCCTGCATTGTATTTAGCAGATGTGCCGATATTCCATCCGGCATTAACAGAACCATTTGTTCCCAATGATTTATTCTTTATCAACTTAATATTGATGATGCCTGCATTTCCCGCAGCATCATATTTAGCCGAAGGGTTAGTGATCAATTCAATTGCTTCTACCTGGGATGATTGTAAACTCTTAAGATAATGGGCAAGATCCTGCCCTGATAAAGAAGTTGGTCTTCCATCTACATAAACCTGTACGCCGTTTTTACCGGCAAGGCTGATGTTATCGTCTTTATCAATTAAAGCCCCCGGAGATTTACGCAGCAATTCCAATGCATTTGATCCTATGGCATTGATGGTATTTTCAACATTCAGGATTGTTTTATCAGCTTTCACTTCCACCATTGGCTTTTTTGCCGCAACATTTACATTGCTCAAACTGCCAGCGATTTTAAAAAGTTTTAATTCAGGCACAGTAACATCAGATGAACCAAAAGAAAAACTTGGCGAAGACGCAGGCTTATAACCTACATAAGATACCATCACTTTATAATTCCCTTCTTTAATATTTAAAAAGTCATAAGATCCATTTTGTTTTGTAACAGCTAGTTTAACGGTGGAAGAATCTCTGGCTTTTATTAAGCTGACAGTAGCCCCGGTAAGAGGACTTCCGCCTTCACCTTTTGTTAAACCGTTAATTTGTTGTGCCTGGGAAAAAATTGAAGACGCTGTCAGCAGGAGTAATAATTGAAGTCGCATAATGTTTAATTTTAAATTTATTTATGCAAGACTATCTGATTAAAGAAAGCGCTGAAACCACTCGTCAATAAACAGCGTGTTGTAGTAAACAAACAGTGGTCAATGGTCAATGGTGAATTGTCAGGTGAATGGTGAGTGGTCAATCGTTGTCAATGGTCAATAGTCAATGGTCAATGACCGAGCGTTTCTGCTTAATGTGATCTTCAAGGGCATTAGTAAGATTATATTCCCAACATCATCTCCGTTTGTTCTCTCTGTTGACCATTGACTATTGACCGCTCACCATTGACTGTTTCAGGTGATTAGTTTACCGCAATGCCAACTATATAGACCTAAAAAATATAAAGGGAAGGAATTGCCGATATTTATCCTCCTAATTAGCTTGATGAAGAAATTAAGTGATATAAAGCGATTTACATTTTATCTATGGCTTGGGTTAGTCTATTTGCTGTTATGGGTGTGGCATGATATCTCAGGGTATGAAGCGACTTTACTGCAGGCAATTTTTAATAATCTTTGGCGGGCAGTGTATATTGTAGTTATCAATTTTATATTTTTTGAGTACACAGTTCCGTTTGTACTAAATAAAAGGAAATACATACTATTCAATATTCTACTGGGTATTTTGGCTTTATTGTTTCATGTGATGTTTTGGTCGTATGGTTTGTATGCCTGGAGGTTGTTAGGGGTCTCCTTACATATTTATACTCCCTTAGGTCTACCCGGAAATGTAGAAGAGATTTTGACATCGCAGATGGCCTTTAGCGCAGGCGCTGTTTTCTTTTTCGGTATTATCAGGCATACTTATAATCATATAAAATTAAAACAGGCAACACAACAACTGCGAATTGAAAAGCAAGCGGCAGAATTAAACTATCTCAGGTCGCAAACCAACCCTCATTTTTTATTCAACACTTTAAATAATATTTATTCATTGGCAAGGGATAAGAGTGATCTTGCTCCTGAATCAATTTTGCGGCTTTCAAAAATATTGCGTTTTATGCTTTATGAAACCGGGGGAGATTATATAAGCATAGAACAGGAATTGAAAATTATCAGCGATTATATTGATCTTGAAAAACTGCGTTATGATGAGACCCTGCGTATCAATTTAAATTATGACGTAGAAGATATGAAACAAGCCTTACCACCATTGTTATTGATGCCATTAGTGGAAAATGCATTTAAGCATGGTGTATCTGAAACAAGAGATCAACCGTATATAGATGTTCATCTTTCAGTTAAACAGCGGCAGTTAAAGTTTGTGATAAAAAATTCTGCTGAAACATTCTCTTCAGGCGATAGTGTAAAAGAAAATATCGGGCTTTCCAACCTGCGGCGCCAACTGGAATTGCTTTATACAGATTACAATCTTTCTGTTCACCAGGGAATAGCTGATTTTACCGCCAGTTTAAAAATTAATCTTGCAAGCCATGTCTAACATAAAATGCATCATAGTTGAAGATGAGCCTTTGGCAGTAAAGGTTTTAACTGATTATGTTTTGCAGGTGCCGTTCCTTGAATTACAGGGAACATTTAAAGATGCTATTCTTGCAACTGATTATTTGCGGCATAGTAATACCGACCTTATTTTTTTAGATATACACCTGCCTAAATTAAAAGGTATGGCTTTTTTAAAAACGCTTATAGATCCGCCTGCGGTTATTATTACAACCGCTTATCATCAATACGCAGTAGAGGGGTTTGATTTAAACGTAACAGATTACCTGTTAAAGCCATTTGAGTTCGAGCGTTTTTTAATAGCGGTAAATAAGGTGAAAACAGAAAGAGACGAAGCAAAACCAACTGAAAGCCAGGAAATAAAAGATCATATATTTCTAAACGTACAAAAAAAGAAGCTGAAAATTTTATTCTCAGAGATAGTTTATATCGAGAGTCAGCGTGAATACATCAGGATCGTTACCACTAAAAAAGAATATTTTTCAAAAATGAGTACGCATGAAATTGAGGATCTTTTACCTGCTAATCTTTTCAAACGCATTCACCGGTCTTTCATAGTTTCAATGAGCAAGATCGAATCCTACACAGCAGAAGCAGTTGAGGTTAATGGAGTATCTATCCCTGTTGGCAGAGGCTATAGAGATATTATTCAAAATTTGTAGTACCGGTTTGTAAGAAACACTTTCAGAGAAAGAGGACAAAAATGGTTGGTAAATTCAATAAGAGTTCCAAAGTATTTATTTCCGGCGAAAGGAATAAGAATCAATCCAAACATTCGTTTGGCATTTGGAAAGTCTTAATAAAAAGTATGATTTTTTTTTATTACGACGGGCTGCTTTATCGTAACTGAATACTTCTACAGGGGTTTGTTTCTCACGAAACCGATAAAAAGAATGGCTATCAGGTATCTTAAATTATTCATCTTATGCACCTGTAACAACATAAAATTCCTCTTTCGGGTAAGGTGCGCTCATCCAGCCCAGAAAACCAGGAAGGTGTTGTACCCTTCCTGATCGTGGAAAAAAGGGGCTTTGTACGGAATAATTTAGTTATGTTTCAAATGTTTATTTTGAACCTAACTCAGAATGTAAAAACAACAGTTCTGACCAGGAATGATCTACCGTATTCTTTACGCCTTTTATATAATCGCTCCATGAATTTTCCCCGTTAGTCTCTACATAACGCTCTTTCATTGGCTTACGAAATCCGACATCTCTTTCTTTTAGCCCCTGCTTATATCTTGTTACGATAATAAATTGTGGTTCTCCTGATGCGCTGGCCTCGTATACTGCTATTGATTGCTTACCGGCATCCCACGTTTTTTTCAATTTTTTAATAATATCTTCTACCTCCTCCGCATAACCTGGCTTATAATAAACGTGATTTATAGCAAGTTTGTTAGAATAATCAGTCAAGTTAACGGTACTGAGGTCAGGGCGAAAAACACTATAAGCAACGGAGCCCTTATCCTGTAAAAGCGGTGCGATGTTTAAATCCCAGTCGGCAGTATGTGCTTTACTTATATCGCCTCTTGACTCAAGGGCATCCCAGGTTGATGGTCCTTCTACAATTTGATAGCCGGTAGCATCCGGGCCTGATTCAATTGTAAAAACTGTCCATGCCCAATCACCTTTATGATATTTTTGGGAATGTGCTGTGAGCGCTTTTTCAAAAGCGGCAACTTTATCACTTTTCGGAAAAACACGTGTCACAGAAACAACATTCCTCTCCTGGGACAGACCAAAAAATGGCAGTGCAAAAAGCGCAAGAAATAATCTTTTCATAATAATAAATTTTTTAAAACCCGTGATAAAATAATTCGTTCGAAAGATGTTGTAAAAGGAAGAAAGCTAATTTCTTGTAGTTAGAGGTTACATAGATACAACTAATAAGTGACCAGTAAGAATTAATTTAATCTCCGGCAACTTCTCCGCCGGGGCTTAATTTCTCTTTCAACAAAGAGGTGATTACTAATAAAAAATTCAATTCATCAAGTTTCTTATACTCCTCTTACAACATAAAATCCATTTATGGCATTCTCTAAAAAATATTTAGTTACGATGATACAATAATCTCTTTTTTTCTGCGTTGTGCTATCCCTTCACACAAAATCTATTTATTATGAAAAAGTATTTAATTTCCTCTTTGATTCTTATTGGCACATTAATTTCAAAAAGCTCTTATTCGCAGGGTTTAGCTGTAAACACAGATGCCAGCACAGCAGACCCTTCAGCTATGCTTGATGTAAAAGCAACCGACAAAGGTATATTAATACCACGTTTGGCTTCTACCGCAGCAGTAACTTCGCCTGTAACGGGTTTATTGATTTACCAGACAAACTCGCCTGCGGGCTTCTACTATTATGATGGAGCAGGATGGTTATTATTGCAAAACACCAGTCAACCCGGTGGCTCACCAACAGGGGCTGCAGGTGGCAGCCTTACAGGCACATATCCAAACCCGGCTATTGCACCAGATGCTGTAACCACAGCAGAAATACTTGATAGCACAATCACAAGTTCAGACATCAGCGCCACGGCGGCAATACCATATAGCAAGCTTTCATTGACCAGTTCAATCCTAAATGCAGACCTTACACCTAATTCTGTAACCACATTAAATGTGGCAGACGGAGCGGTTACAACAATTAAAATGGCGGACAGCGCTATCAATGGATTAAAACTATTGACAGGTGCAGTATCGCCGGTGCACATAAATACAACTGGCGCAAGCACAGGACAGGCGTTGATCTACGATGGCAGTTCTGTTAACTGGGCAGCCCCAACCGGCTCACCAACAGGGACAGCAGGCGGCAGTCTCTCGGGTACTTATCCAAACCCGGCTATTGCACCAGATGCTGTAACCACAGCAGAAATACTTGATAGCACAATCACAAGTTCAGACATCAGCGCCACCGCGGCAATACCATATAGCAAGCTTTCATTGACCAGTTCAATCCTAAATGCAGACCTTACACCTAATTCTGTAACCACATTAAATGTG
>JBDSFG010000109.1:0-13536 GCA_039919615.1 Ginsengibacter sp.
CTTGAAGTACCTCATGCTCATATGCACCTTATCCCTATTAATAGCGCTGATGACTTAAATTTTACACGAAGCAAGCTTAAACTTTCTCCGGAGGAAATGACAGTGTCAGCACAGCTGATAGTAAAGAATTTGGAGGGACTAATTAATTCAAAGTAATTTAACTCTCCCCGGATTTTTAGTAAGAAAATCTTTCCACCCCTTTACTTTATTACTTGTGTTTGCTACCATTGTATTATTTTGAAAATGGTGGCATACAGCAACAGCGAGAGCATCTGTGGCATCAAGATATTTGGGATCATTGTTAAACGAAACTATTCGTTGCAGCATTTTCATCACCTGCAGTTTATCGGCATTTCCATTACCTGTTATTGATTGTTTTATTTTCCTCGGAGAATATTCTGTTACAGGCACACCAGCCTGCATCGCCGCCGCAATTGCAACACCCTGTGCCCGGCCTAATTTTAACATGCTCTGCACATTCTTACCAAAAAACGGGGCTTCAATGGCAAGCTGTTGTGGCCTGTGAATCTTTACTAATTCGCACACTTTATGATGAATGATCTGCAGGCGTTCATAAGCATCTTTTTTTGATGATAACTTTAAAACATCCATTACAATAAGCGTGATGTTGTTGCCGTTCACTTCTATTAAACCAAAGCCCATCATTAAAGTGCCCGGATCTATGCCTAAAATGATTTTTGATTTAGTATGCAAATCGAAGAGTATTTTTGGCCACAGTTAAAAAAACTTATCAATCCTAAAAGTTAGAGAGAGTACTGATTTGTTGCAACCTCACATGTTCCGTTTACACAAAAATATCAAAATATTATTCAACTATGTTTTAGGTCCCTTACTCGGGGCATGGTTATTCTATTCTTTATATAAACAGGTTAAGGGCCAACCCCATCTTCAGGATTCTATTGAATTAATTAAGCAAGCGCCTTTTGGTGAACACGCTTTTAAATTTTGGATAGTAATAATACTTGTTTTTGTTAACTGGGGAATAGAAGCAAGAAAATGGCAGTTAGTTGTGAAAGGCCTTCAGCACATCAGTTATGCTATTGCGTTTAAGTCAGTATTGTCCGGCCTTACGCTTTCTTTGAATACACCAAACAGGATAGGTGAATATGGTGGCAGAATATTGTATATAAATGAAGGTAACCGCATAAAAGCAATATCACTGTCTATAGCGGGCAGCTTGAGCCAATTGATCATTACCTTATCAATGGGATGTGGAGGACTTTTATTTTTAATCTATACAAAGCAATTCAGTGCTATGCCTGTAATGGGGTTGTCTTTTTTTTGGATAAAAATTTTATTATTTATTTCAGCCATTGTTGCATCGATCTTAATTTTTATTTACTTCAGATTATCGTGGCTTATAAAAATTATTGAAAAAATTCCCCAGGTTGTAAAATATGCCCATTACATCAGCGTACTGGAAGATTTTCATGCCAAAATATTGTTAAGGTTACTCTCTTTATCATTCTTCCGCTTTATGGTATTCGTCATACAATATATATTGCTTTTGCAAGTGCTAAAGGTAGAGATCACATTTATTGAAGGTGTTTGGATTATGAGCGTATTGTTTTTAGTGCTGGCAATTATCCCTTCATTTGCCATTGCTGACTTAGGCATCAGGGGGAAAATGAGTATAGAATTATTAGCTGTATACAGCGCCAATATTCTGGGCATTATAGGTGCCACATTTGGAATTTGGTTTATAAATCTTTTTATACCTGCGATAGCGGGTAGTATTTTAATTTTAAGTATAAAAATTTTTAAAGAAAAATAATATTTTCTGTTACAAGTTTTTTGTGCAGTAGCAATAACATGAAGTATAAGTTAAAAATATTGGGAACACTTTTTATCACCATCATTGGTTTTTCTTTAAAAGCGGGAGATGAATTTTGCGGTATCAGAAATACAGCTTTTAAAGATGGGGAAGTGGTAATAATGAGAGTGTATTACAGTACCCTCGGAATGTATATTGGTGCAGGGGATGCATCATTTACCACCACAGTTGAAAAGTTCAATGGTAAACCGGTTTATCATTGTGTTGGCGACGGAAAGTCATTTCCCTTCTTTGATAATTTTTTTAAAGTAAGAGACAGGTATGAAACCTATATTGATACCGCAACCATGTTACCTGTTAAGTTTATCCGAAGTGTAAGCGAAGGCGGTTATAAAACGTACAATAATGTAACGTTTAATCATACAGCCGGTACTGCCGTAAGTACTAAAGGAGTTTTTAAAATTACAAATTGTATACAGGATGTTATAAGCGCAACTTATTATGCACGGAATATAGATTTTAATAAATATAAACCGGGGGATAAAATTCCATTTGATATGTTTTTAGATGATGAAATTTATCACCTTTACCTGCGCTACATTGGCAAGGAAACAATAAAAACCCGGTATGGAAAATTCAGGAGTATAAAATTTAAGCCGCTCTTAATAAAGGGAACTATGTTTGAAGGCGGAGAAAAAATGAATGTATGGATAAGCGATGACCCTAATCATTTAATGTTGCGGGCAGAAAGCCCTATTTCTGTAGGGAGTGTAAAAATAGATATGATGGGATATAAAAATCTGCGGTATCCCCTTAGTTCATTAATAAGTATTCGTTAGATAAAAGGGAGGTTGGTGATCGGATGTGGAATTACAGATCCATCAATTTAAAAGTATCCCTGCTTCTTATACCTTTTTCCGTTGATTGTAATGTGCAACATTCTACAAGCGGATCATGCTCAAAAAATAATACATAGTCCCGCTGTTGTGCTTCCGCTAAAAATAATTTTTTTTCCTTCATAGTTTCAAGTGGTCTTGTATCGTAAGCCATCACATACGGCAATGGAATATGAGCAACTGATGGAAGAAGGTCAGCCATGTAAACAATTGTTTTTCCTTTATAACTTATTTGAGGAAGCATCATCGCTTCAGTATGTCCATATACAAAGCGTATGGTAATGTTACCGGTAAAATTAAAACCATCAATTACTTCAATAAATTTTAATTGACCGCTTTCTTTTATGGGTAAAATGTTCTCTTTTAAAAAGCTTGCTTTCTCCCTGTCATTCGGCTCCGTTGCCCAGTGCCAATGCCTTTCGTTACTCCAATATGTTGCATTTTTAAATGCAGGAATTAATTTATCACTATTCCTTTCAATAGAGCCACCACAATGATCAAAATGCAAATGCGTTAAAAAAATATCTGTTATATCATCCTTATTAAATCCATTTTTTGCCAAAGATTTTTCCAGGGTATCATCCCCATACAAAAAATAATGTCCAAAAAATTTCGCATCCTGTTTATTTCCCATTCCATTATCAACCAATATTAGCCTGTTGTTATCTTCAATAAGTAAACACCTCATTGCCCAGCTGCATAAATTATTTTCGTCTGGTCTGTTTAATTTTTGCCAGATACTTTTTGGCACTACGCCAAACATTGCTCCGCCATCTAACTTAAAATACCCTGCATTTATTGAATACAACTTCATGCTATAGCCAGTGTTTTTCTTTTCTGTTCCACAAAAAATAATAATATGCCACCAATGATAAAATAAGTCATGAGAGCAAGCACTGAATTTCGCATACCGCCCAAAAATTCTGATACAAAGCCAAAAGATAAGGTTCCGATAACCGTTCCAACTTTATCACAAACGTCATAAAAACTAAAGTAAGAGGCCGTATCTTTTGTAGGAGGCAACAATTTTGAATAGGTTGAACGGGACATTGATTGAATGCCGCCCATCACCATTCCTACGGCAAAAGCAAGGGCATAAAACTGGTTTACGGTAGTAACAATGGAGGCGCAATAACAAATGCCTATCCATATTACAACTAGAACACCCAGTGTAAATATATTGCCGGTACGTTTAGATAGCCTGGAAAATAATAAAGCCCCGCCTATAGCCACCAGTTGAATAATAAGTACAGTAATGATTAATTGTGAAGATTGCAGTTTTAGTTCTCCTGATGCAAAATAAGTGGCCATATACATTACAGTTTGCACACCCATGTTATAAAAAAAGAAACTTGTTAAAAATCTTTTTGTTACAGGGTAAGCCTTTAACTGTTGCCATACTTTTTTCAGTTCATAGAATCCGTTTGTAAAAATGCTTCGTTCTGAAATTTGCTGAGATGGTTTTGATAGGGGCAGATTTTTAAAAGTTATTTGCGCAAAGCCTGCCCACCATAACCCTACCGCAAGAAACGATAAACGTGTTGGCCATGCACCCCAACCAAGATTCATAGAATCGTTTAGCATTATAGCCACCAGGCAAACTATCATTAGAAGCACACTTCCTACATATCCCATAGCAAACCCTTTGGCGCTCACCCTGTCCTGGTCTTCTTCGGCAGCTATTTCAGGCAGGTAAGCATTATAAAAAACTATGCTGCCGCAAAAGCCGATGGAGCCAAAGATTGCACATACAATTCCGAAAGAAATGTTATCTGCGGTTAAGAATGTTAGTGCGACACATGCGGCAGATCCGAGGTAACAAAAAAATTGCATAAAATTTTTCTTGTTGCCCTTATAATCTGCTATAGAAGATAGGATAGGAGAAAGAAACGCGATGATAAGAAATGAAAATGAAACTGAATATGAAGCAAGGGCTGTTCGCTCAAAGGTTCTCCCTAAAAACCTAACCTGTGGCGGCGCTATAAAAGTGTAATACGCCGGGTAAATGGATGAGGTTATTACGAGTGAATAAGCGCTGTTGGCCCAATCATACATAGCCCAGCTATTGATAACTTTTTTGGAGGCGGTTTGCATTTGTAATAATTAAGAATGAAAAATTAATACTTAATAATTAAATGCGGTAAAAGAAATACAAGAGCTACTTGATTATTCCCTGCCAGATAAACAGGAGCAAAATTATTCCTACCAGTATCCGGTATATTCCCCACATGCGAAAGCCATATCTTTTTAAAAGAGTAATAAAAAATTTAATAGCGATCAGGGCAACAATAAACGCAACTATATTCCCTATTGCCAGAAATTTTATTTGTTCAGAAGTGAATGCTCCATTCTCTTTAGTGTATTTATAAAGCGTATAAACAGTTGCAGCAAACATTGTAGGCACAGCAAGAAAAAACGAAAACTCTGCTGCTGCGCTTCTTGATAATTTCAAACTCATCCCGCCGACGATGGTTGCGGCACTTCTGCTTAGCCCAGGAAATAATATTGAAAGACATTGAAACAAACCAATTTTAAACGCAGTAGAAAGAGTTACCTCCTTTTCATCGTGTATTAGAGGCCTTGTAAACCATTTATCAACGAACAATAAAATAATTCCGCCGGCAAGCATTATAATAGCAATGATCAGTGGTGTTTCCAATATTTTATCAATCTGGTCTTTGAATAATTTTCCAAATATTAAAGCCGGGATCACCGCAACGATAAGCTTTACATAAAAACTTAAACGTTTAAAATCAAAGAATTTTTTCCAATACAATACCACTACAGAAAGTATGGCGCCTAATTGAATGGCAACAGTAAATGCTTCTGTGAATTTATCTGTATTGCTTATTCCCAACAAATTTTCGGTAATACGCATGTGTGCTGTAGAAGAGATGGGAATAAATTCTGTTATACCTTCTACAATGGCAATAATAATAGATTGAATAACCGTCATTGATGATGCTTTATTAATTAAAAGGCGATGAAAAAATCATCGCCATAACTATCGGTTTATTTATTAATCCTCTTTTTGAATTTATGCAATATCCTTCGCTGCGGGCCTGCGCATTATAGCAAAAATTTCAATTATAAAACCCGCAATAATCAAAATTGGTGCAATTGTAATTCTTCTAAAACTATATACATCTTTATCCTGAAATACATTTGGGTTACTGCTTTTGCCCCCTGCCATTAACAGGAAACCAATCGCAATTACTACTAAGCCCAATGCCATCCACTTATAATTTTCTTTATCAAAAAGATGAGTAACCATTTTATCTTTATTTGCTGCCGGTCTTGTAACCCTTATTTGTTCAACAGGTTTAACAGGAGGTACAATTACAGATTTTGACACGGGTGGTGTATTCGCTTTTTTCATTTTAAATCAGGTTGTATAATAATAACAATAGTGATTAGTATAAATCGTCAAGTTTCATTTTCAAATATTTTAAAACAGACCGGTGTGTACTAAAAAGAGTAATAAAAAGGCCTAAAACAATTATACCGGCAAACAACCAAAGCATGTTGGTGTTATCATGTAAAACTTTAAAATAAGGAACAAATTTTTCTGTAATTCCAATAAACCCGATTAACAACACTATTGCCACACCGGCTGCAATCAAGCCATTTATAAGCGCTCTTATATCCAGTGGTTTTGCAATAAACCATCGTGTAGCGCCAACCATTTGCATGGTTTTAATTATAAACCTGTTACTATACATTGCCAGTCGGATGGTATTGTCAATGGAAATGATCACTAAAATTGAAAGTATGATAGCGATAACCAAAATCCATAAAGCCGCAGTTTGTACAAACTTACTTACATAGGCGATTGTTTCTGTGGGATACTGGAATTCAGATACCACTCCATTAAAATTCGTTTGCAGGTAATTACCCAGCAAAGCAAGACTATCTTTATCCATATAGTCAGCTTTTACAAAAAAATCCACACTCTCGGGCAATGGATTATTATTTAAAAACTTTCTCCAGGTTGTATCATTTTCAGCATTCCACTTTTCTATTGCTTTTTCTCTTGTAACATACTCAGCAGTTTTTACATAAGGCAGAGATAGTATGTACTTATTTAAAGAATCAATTTGTTTTTTATTTGCGCCACGTTCTATCCATGCGTGCACCTGGATGCTTTCTTTAAAATGTTCCCCGGTTTTACGTATGTTTAAAAAGATCCAGCCAACAAGACCAAATAAAAATAAAACCAGCGCAACACCAATAATGGCATATATATAAGAAGGCTTGCCACGTTTTGCTGATGCTTTACCAAATTGCGCCATTAGAAAAGATTATCAATTTAAGATAATGTGTTATCTGTTTTGATCCGGGCAAAAATAATTGATTTTGCACAGGTTTAGTATTTTTGCAACCTGCAAGTTTATTACTATTATGTATTTGAAAAAAGGATGACAGCAAAAACGGTAGCTTATAACAAATTTTTCACATTAGCATATTTTTGTTTCCTGCATTGTAAATAGTGCGTCTCATATCCCTTATACAAGTAAAGAACTGAATATAAAAATGAATTATTAATGACTGAGATAAATAAAGAAGGCAGTTCGCAAGTCTCCCTTAACGGGGGAGATTCAGACGGGGCTTACAATTTTAGAAAAATAGAAGAGAAGTGGCAACAAAAATGGAAAGATAGCGGCATCTATAAAGTCGCCAATTCTTCTTATAAGCCTAAGTGCTATGTGTTGGATATGTTCCCTTATCCAAGCGGCGCTGGCTTGCATGTTGGGCATCCATTAGGCTATATTGCCAGTGATATTTACGCAAGGTATAAAAGGCTCAAAGGCTTTAATGTATTGCATCCTATGGGGTACGACAGCTTTGGCTTACCTGCAGAACAATATGCTTTGGAAACCGGACAGCATCCTGCCGTAACAACAGAAAAAAATATTGAAACCTTTCGCAGCCAGTTAGACAACATCGGCTTTTCATTTGACTGGAGCCGTGAAGTTAGAACCAGCGATCCCAAATACTACAAATGGACACAGTGGATATTTCTGCAAATTTTTAATAGCTATTTCTGCAATACAGAAAAAAAAGCATTGCCCATTTCAAAACTTATAGATAAATACGCTACCAGGGGCTCAAAGTATTTTACTGCAGAACAATGGAACGGGTATTCCGAAAAACAACAGCAGGATATTTTAATGGAGCGCCGGCTTGCATTTATTGCCTATGGCGAAGTGAATTGGTGCGAAGCCCTGGGGACAGTTTTAGCAAACGACGAAGTAATAAATGGTGTGAGCGAACGGGGCGGTCATCCTGTTGTAAAAAAGAAAATGCGTCAATGGTATTTACGCATCACCTCTTACGCAGAAAGATTATTGCAAGGTTTGGAAACAGTTGAGTTTAGTGATGCAATGAAAGAAATGCAAAGGAATTGGATCGGGAAGAGTGAAGGAGCTGAAATAACATTCAACATCCAGCGTTCAACATTTAGCCTACAAGTTTATACAACCCGACCCGATACTATCTTTGGCGTTGATTTTATGGTACTTGCACCTGAGCATGATTTAGTAAATCAAATTACCACCCCCGAACAAAAAGAAGAAATTGCAAAATATCTTGAGTATACAAAAGGCCGGAGTGAAAGAGAACGGCTTGCAGAAGTTAAATCTATCACTGGCGCTTTTACCGGTGCTTATGCAATTAATCCTTTCGACAGCAGAGAAATTCCTATCTGGATATCAGAATATGTTTTAGCAGGCTACGGCACAGGAGCTATAATGGCTGTGCCATGTGGCGATCAGCGTGATTTTAATTTTGCAAAGCATTTTAATATTCCCATTACAAATATTATTGGCGATGATTATAATGGCGAAGAAGCCAACCCAACTAAAGAAGCGGTACTAATTAACTCCGGTTTCTTAAATGGAATGCTTATGAAAGATGCGATTCCGGTTGTGCTTCTAAAAATTGAAGAGACGGGCATCGGTAAAAGAAAGGTAAATTATAAAATGAGAGATGCCGGCTTTAGCCGTCAGCGTTATTGGGGTGAGCCATTTCCAATCATTTATAAAGATGGTGTTGCTTATGCTGTTGATGAAAAACATTTACCTGTTGAATTACCTCATGTGGAAATTTATAAGTCGGGACCAGAAGGGAAAGGGCCACTGGCGAATATTCATGAGTGGGTTGATTTGGGAAGTGGTGCTGAACGCGAAACTAACACAATGCCTGGCTATGCCGGTTCTTCCTGGTATTTTTTAAGATACATGGATCCGCATAATGATGCAGCATTCGCTGATAAAAAAGTAACGGATTACTGGAACCAGGTAGATGTTTATATTGGCGGAACAGAACACGCTGTTGGTCATTTACTATATAGCCGATTATGGACAAAAATTTTATTTGATTTAGACTTAATAAGTTTTGATGAGCCGTTTAAAAAGCTGTTGAATCAGGGGATGATACAAGGAAGTAGCAGGCTAGTCTTTAGATTTATCCCAATACCTGTCGAACCAGGAGGCTATGAATTAATTCATAAAATAAAATATCCCTTCCCATTTATTTTTGTCTCTATTAATTATTATAACAAATTGATTGATGAAATGGGAGTAGATCCAAGAGAAGTATTGAACATCTATTTGAAAAATTTTAGTTCGTTTACAATTTCTGAGGAGGAACTTGAATATTACAGTTTTGAAGTTTATCCATTAAGAGTTGATGTAAACCTCGTTGATGGAGTTGAACTAAATATTAATGAATTTAGAAAATGGCGTAACGGCGAGTATGCAAATGCAACATTTATTTTAGAAGATGGTAAAGTCCTCTCCTTTGGAGAAGATTTAGGTGAGGTTAAGAGCAAATACATTTGCGGAGTAGAAACAGAAAAAATGTCCAAATCCAAATACAACACCATAAACCCAAATGAAATAATCAATAAATACGGTGCCGACACCTTCCGCATGTATGAAATGTTCCTCGGCCCTGTAGAACAAAGCAAACCCTGGGATACAAAAGGCATTGAGGGCATACATCGTTTTCTAAAAAAACTCTGGCGCTTATTTTATGATGATATAAAAGGAAAAATTTGGAATGGAGAAAAAGCTAGTGATGCGGAATTAAAAGTGCTTCACAAAACCATAAAAAAAATTGAGGAGGATACTGAGCGTTTTTCTTATAACACGGCGGTGAGCGCCTTTATGATTTGTGTAAACGAACTCACAGATCTAAAATGTCATAAAAAAGAAATCCTGGAACCGTTATTAATTTTAATTGCGCCTTATACCCCGCACATTGCGGAAGAGTTATGGCATCATCTAAAAGGCTCTCCTGAAAATAGAGATTCAGAAGAAGTTTCTATTCTTGACGCATCCTTTCCAAAATTGGAACCAAAATATTTAGTTGAAGCTGAAAAAGAATACCCTGTTTCAATAAATGCTAAAATGCGTACCACTATTAAAATTTCCTTAGATGCCTCTGCAGAAGAAGTTGAGAAAATAGTGCTGCAAAATGAAGTGGTTCAAAAATGGATGGATGGCAAGCCATTAAAAAAGCTGATCTATGTTAAAAATAAAATGATAAATGTATTGGTATAACTTTTACTTCCAGTAAGCATTTGTTATTGTTGCTCTACTATCATCTGAAAGCATGAACTTGCATATAATCTAAGTTACTTATGCACTTTTCCGAAGATTTGTTATATGAACGATTGGTTGCTCAATCGCGTAATTTTCATAAAGTAGTTGATTTTAACCCCTCTACAGAAAAATTAATCAGGCTCAATTTCACAGAAGAAAATAATGACCTGATAAATTTGGATATAAGGAATATTGGTGTATTCTCAAATTATATAAATAAAAAACTGGAAAGCGCCGGGGCAAAATTTGCAATTGGCGGCTATAACGAGAACAGGATATTGTATAAGGCCCATGAGCTTTTCAATAACAAAAACACAAAGGCTTCTTCTTTTCCTGCAGATGATGAACCGCGATTTGAAGACCGTACTGTACACCTGGGAATTGATATGTGGGGAAAAGCAGGAACAAAAGTATATGCTCCGCTAGGCGGCCTTGTGCACAGCTTTGCTTTTAATAATAACTATGGAGATTATGGAGCTACAATTATTTTAATGCATCAAATGGATTCCCTCACTTTTTATACCCTATATGGCCATTTAAGTTTGGACGACATCGCAAAAGTTTCCGAGTTTCAGTACATAGTCCGCGGACACGTAATTGGGCATTTCGGAGGCCCTGAAGAAAACGGGTATTGGCCGCCACATCTTCATTTCCAGGTAATCAAAGACGTACGAACGTACAAGGGAGACTACCCTGGTGTTTGCGTGTCAGGCGAAAGAGAAAAGTATTTATCTAATTGCCCTGACCCTGATGCGATTCTTGGTATGATGCGGTATTTATAACTATCCACCAAAAGCGCTATGCCCTTAAACATCCTTCAAACAATGCGGTAAAAAATTTACCGTTATCGAACTTCATTCGGATTTTACGGTAAAGATTTTCGTTATTGCTATAGGCTGCAAATTTTCTATCAGGTAACTTAGGAAGTTAATATTCAGTAATATTTATCCTATGAAAAAAATTTACTTACTGGGGATATGCCTTTTTTATTTAGCATTATTAAATACTTTAAAAGCCCAAAAAACAGGATACATTTTACTAAATGAATATATGCCATGGGCCACTAACAGCTGTTCCACTAATTCTGAATTTGTTGAATTATATAACTTTGGCCCGGGGCCCGTTAATATAGGTTGTTATATAGTTACTGATGCGCATTATTCTATTACTATTCCTCCAAATACCATTGTAAATCCGGGGCAATATTATGTTATAAGTGGCATGGATTCCATACCAATGGGTTGTGCAAATATTAATTATGTAACCCAAGTTGATTTAAACTGGAATACCTGCAATTGTACCAGCTCTCCTATACCTTCAACAGGAGATGGTTGGCTTACCGATGGTGGCGCTGCTGTTGATCCAATTGTTTTTTTCGACGCCGATCTAAACGTTGTAGATGCTGTTGTAAGAAAATTACCTGCTGAACCTTCAACCCCAATTACATCCGGTAGTATAGCAGGGGCTTGTGATTCTAAAGTTTTTAATTTAGATACAATGAGTATTAACTATGAAACTATTGGGCAATCTGCAGGTCGTGGCAATAGTTTTGCCCGGGAAATTGATGGGGATTGTGTTTGGGTTAAAGATCCGCAGCAAAGCGGAGGAACTACAAATAATACCGGTGGTTCAGCCAGTTCATTACCCGCGGTGCTCAGCGTAACTAATGTAAACTCCTGCAATAATAATGGGAAGGTATCTGTAAGCTTTATAGGCGTTTCAAATTATTCGGGCATATTTCCTGTAGATTATATTTTAGCGTTTGATGCCGACAGTAACAATGTTTTTGATCTTAACGATACTTATATAAATGGGATAGACAGCATATCACCAACCGTAGATATTACGGGCTTAGCTCCAGGTACATATCGCTTAGCCCTGGCACCAAAAAGTGGTTGTAACTACCAGCTTTTCTCCTTTACTATTTTGCCGTGCAATATCCACATATTAAAGCCAAATTCATTTGCATTTTCCGCTAAACGCCAAACTCACTATGTTCAGCTTTCATGGACGGCAGCCCAAATAGAAGGAATACAAAAATTTGAAGTTGAAAGAAGTATCGATGGAACCAATTTTGAAAAACTGCAGAGTATAAATGCAGACTCAAAAATTATTTTGCGCCAACCATTTAAGTATTACGATCAACAATTTTCAGAAGCCGAAATATTTTATCGCATAAAAATAATTTTTAACAACAACACAATAGCTTATTCACAAGTTGAAAAAATTGCCGGTATTAGCACAAAGCCTGATGATATTTCAATATTTCCAAATCCTGTAAAAAATGTTTTAAATGTAAAATATAGTAGTAAAACCAGCCAGAACATAGCAATACAAATTCTTCAAACCGATGGAAAAATGATCTCCTCAAAAAGAGCTTTTGTACACCCGGGATACAATACTATACCAATTGCAACAGCTTCCATGCGCAAT
Source organism: Ginsengibacter sp. (assembly GCA_039919615.1). Taxonomy (GTDB): domain Bacteria; phylum Bacteroidota; class Bacteroidia; order Chitinophagales; family Chitinophagaceae; genus Ginsengibacter. The sequence goes on from JBDSFG010000109.1 coordinate 12,732, forward strand.
GGTCTTTATCTTGTTAAAATATACAAGCATGACGGTAGTGTAGTAATAAAAAAATTATATAAATAGATTTTTTGAACGTTTGCAGATGCCCGGCGAGGCACTTTTTACGAGGGCCTGAAAAACACCGTTTAATGACTTCCTTAGCATTGTATAAATTTCAAAACGATTCGCAACTTTTACGACATTTACTTGTTTGGGATTACATATATGATGTTGAATATCGACTACAATAATTTTGTATTTTTACCTATTAATAATTACGATGGAAATTACGCCAGGTCCACTTTTAAAAACAATCAATTCACCTGCTGATCTTAAAAAACTAAAGCGAAGCCAGTTACCCCAGGTTTGTGATGAATTACGCCAATACATTATTGATGTGGTGAGTGTTCACGGTGGCCATTTTGGCGCCAGTCTTGGTGTAGTGGAACTGACCGTAGCAATACACTACGTTTTTAATACACCGTATGATCAACTGGTATGGGATGTTGGCCACCAGGCTTACGGACATAAAATACTTACCGGGCGCAGAGATAACTTTACAACCAACCGAAAATATAAAGGTTTGAGCGGTTTCCCTAAAAGAGGAGAAAGTGAATATGACACGTTTGGAGTAGGACATTCTTCCACTTCAATTTCAGCAGCTTTAGGCATGGCAATGGCTTCCCATTATAAAGGAGAAAAAGATCGCCAGCATGTGGCAGTTATTGGTGATGGAGCAATGACGGCGGGGCAGGCTTTTGAAGGACTAAATCATGCAGGTATTGAAAACAGTAATATTCTTATCATACTAAATGATAATTGT
>JBDSFG010000116.1:0-10678 GCA_039919615.1 Ginsengibacter sp.
AAATATAACGCTGATAATGATAAATAGGCCAATGCTTCCTGCTGACCGTAAATCCAGTATTTAAAGGCGGGGACAAAAGCGTTATAAAGAAATTTTAAATTTATCTGCTAATACTAAAAGATCATCAACAACCGCTTGAATAAGCGGTATCCCGTTTTTAATTCTTTCTTCAGTGATTTCTCTCTCAATATCACCCGGAATATAAACTCTTTCCTCAGTTTCAATTGGTTTAGAAGATCGGAATCTTTGTATCCACTTATCCATATTGAATTTAAAATCTTCAGCAGTCCGAAATGCATCAATTCTCATGGCGCCAAAAAAGTGACCGATACCCTCACCAGGCATATTTTCCGGCATTGACACATACGTAGGAAACGGGGGAACCCATGGCCCATAATTTGCCCCGCTTAGCACAGCAGAAAAAATATCTACTATAGCTCCCAATGCATATCCCTTGTGGCTTCCATGTTCCCTGTCGCCCCCAAGAGGTAATAACGTACCGCCGTTTTTTAGTTCATTAGCATCAGTTGAAGGTGTACCATGTTTAGTTTGAACCCAGCCTTCCGGCGCTTGTGAATTTTTTCTTTGTAATATTTCTAGCTTTCCATTTGAAGCAGTTGTTGTAGCAAAATCAGCAACAAATGCAGGCTCTTTACCCGCCGGAATTGCAACCGAAATCGGATTCGTTCCCAATAACCGTTCAATGGAAAAAGTTGGTGCTACTAATGCAGAAGCATTAGTCATAGCTATTCCAATCATATCTTTTTCTAAAGCCATCATTGCATAGGTACCGGCAATACCAAAGTGATTACTGTTCTTTACACTCACCCAACCGGTTCCTGCATTTTTTGCCTTGTCAATAGCTACCTGCATTGCCTTGGGCGCAACAACCAAACCTAATCCTGCATCACCATCAACTACTGCAGTAGACGGAGTTTCATGAATAATTTTTATTGCCGGGCTAGCATTTATCCGCTTTACTTCCCATAATCTAACATATCCGTTCAACCGGGCTACCCCATGGCTGTCGACTCCCCTTACATCAGCAATAAGCAATGATTCTGCAGCAATCTTTGCGTCACCATTACTGCACCCTATCTTTAAAAATATATTTTCCGAAAAAGATAATAATTGCGGGTAGCTGTATTTTTTTGACATGAACAAATGTAAGTTTAGTTATATTAAATTTGCCGACCAATGAGATAATGAGGAATCATGTGCCAGTAATCAGGTATCAGTAATCTGCAATCGAAATTCGGAATTCTTAATCTTTTTAATTTAATTAATAAATGGGAAGAATATTTGAAGTACGTAAATCAACCATGTTTGCCCGGTGGGATAAAATGGCAAAACAATTTACCCGTATAGGTAAAGAAATAGATATGGCCGTAAAACATGGTGGCCCCGATCCTGACAATAATTCTTCCCTAAGACGATGCATAATAAACGCAAAGGCTGTGAATATGCCAAAGGATCGTGTAGATGCAGCAATTAAAAGGGCTATGGGGAAGGATAAAACTGATTACCATGAAATGCTGTACGAGGGATATGCTCCTCACGGTGTGGCTTTGCTGGTAGAAACTGCCACAGACAATGGCACAAGAACAGTAGCGAATGTTCGTATGCATTTCAATAAAGGAAATGGCGCTTTAGGAACCAGTGGCAGCGTGGCTTTCCTGTTTAACCGAATGGGAGAGTTTAAAATAAAAAACAATAACTTGAATATTGAAGACCTTGAACTGGAGCTTATAGATTATGGGCTTGAAGAGATTGGAGAAGATACCGAAGGCAATATCATTATCCGTACGGCTTTTAACGAATTCGGCCATATGAGTAAAGCCCTTGAAGAAAAAGGTATTGAAATTATAACCGCAGAACTTACCCGGATACCAACCACCACCGTTGAGCTTAATGAAGAACAATCCAATGAAGTTTTAAAACTGGTTGATAACCTGGAACAGGATGATGATGTGCAAAAGGTGTATCATAATTTAAGATAATTCTGCAGGTCTACCATAAAAACTTCCGCATGAACCTGGCAAAGGTGTAAAAGAAAAAACCCTTGTCCAATCGTAAATATTGATTGGATGCCTATAGCTTATTGTAAATTATTCGTAAAATAGTATAAACTTTTCTGAGTCGGAAATTGATAAATTTTACAGGTTATGCAGATAATTATTACGGGAGGGGCAGGCTTCCTTGGTCAGCGATTGGCGAATGCACTGCTAAACAGCCCAATAATTTTTGATGAGTTACTGTTAACAGACATTGTGATGCCTCAAAACTTATGGGAGAGTAACAAGATTAAATGCCAACAGATGGATTTATCTGAAGAAGGCGCAGCAAAAAATATTATCACTTCCGAAACAGGAATTGTCTTTCATCTTGCAGCTATAGTAAGCAGTCATGCTGAAAAAGATTTTGATCTTGGATGGAAAGTAAATCTTGATATTACCCGCCAACTCTTAGAGGCGTGTCGTCATCAGCGGCAGGATATACGTTTTGTATTTGCCAGTTCGTTAGCTGTATACGGAGGAGAGTTGCCTGATGTTGTTAGTGAAGAAACTGTAGTTACTCCACATTCATCTTATGGATCACAAAAAGCCATTGGAGAATTTTTGGTAAATGATTATACCAGGAAAAAATTTATTGATGGACGGGTGTTACGATTACCAACAATCTGCGTGAGGCCCGGCAAACCAAACCTTGCAGCCTCTTCTTTTGTCAGCAGTATTATACGTGAACCTGTTAATGGCGAGTCTGCCATCTGTCCTGTATCTCCGGATCTTGCTGTACTTTTAGCAAGCCCTGATACCACTATTGAAAATATTATTAGAGCCGCGACACTTGATGCCACTGTTTTTGGAGATTGGCGCACCGTAAATCTGCCTGGTATTACTGTTACAGTAAAAGAAATGTTTAACTCCCTTGAACGAATAGCCGGCAAAGAAACGGTTGATAGAATTCAAATAAAACCTGACCCGACAATTAATAACATTGTAAGCACATGGCCTTATAAAGTTGATTATACAAAAGCGCTGAAGCTTGGTTTTATTATTGACAACCATTTTGACCAAATCATAACTCAGTTTATGGCCAATAACAAACCATAACTGGAGGTCCGTTTTTTTTAAAAAAGGGATGTTCTTTGCCGAGTTTATTAAAACTGGTAAAACAAATACCATAAACATAACTGCATAAAAGATTACTATTAGCCTGCATTGAATTAAATTTGTACCCACTAATTTTTCCAGATGAATACTAAAGAAGAAGTTTTACAGGATGTGGTAATAAAATTTGCGGGGGATTCCGGCGATGGTATGCAGTTAACCGGCAGCCAGTTTACGAATAACTCTGCCATGCTTGGTTTAGATCTCGCAACATTTCCTGATTTTCCTGCAGAGATAAGAGCGCCCCAGGGTACGTTGCCAGGAGTGAGTGGTTACCAGCTTAGGTTTTCTAGCGACAGAATTTTTACTCCCGGCGATACGTGTGATGTATTGGTTGCTATGAATGCCGCGGCACTAAAAACAAATTTAAAAGGATTAAAGCGCAATGGAAAGATCATTGTAAATACAGATGGCTTCGATGCAAAAAATCTTCGCCTGGCAAATTATCCTGATGGCATAAACCCGTTGGAAAATAATAGCCTTGAAGGTTATGAAGTAATTAAGATGGACGTTACTAAAATGACGAGGGAGGCGTTGAAAGAATTTGAAATGGGCACTAAAGAAAAGGATCGTGCAAAAAATATGTTTGTGCTTGGGTTTTTATATTGGATGTACAACCGAAATATGGAAAATACAATTCAGTTCATTAAAGAAAAATTTAGTAAAAAGGAAGACATACTTAACAGCAATATAAAAGTATTGCAGGCAGGTTACAATTTTGGAGATACCACCGAAACATTTACTACGAGATATAGTGTTGAAAAAGCAAAAATGCCTGCGGGAAATTACAGAAGCATTATGGGTAACCAGGCCGTGGCGTATGGTTTAATCGCAGCTTCGCAAAAAAGCGGGTTGCCAATATTTTTAGGCTCATATCCTATTACACCTGCAAGCGATATTTTGCATGAGCTTAGCCGCCACAAGGCATTTGGCGTTAAAACTTTTCAGGCCGAAGATGAGATAGCAGCGATAACATCCGCCATAGGCGCTGCTTATGGAGGAAGCCTTGGGGTAACAGCGACAAGCGGCCCCGGCATGGCTTTAAAGGCAGAAGCAATGGGCCTGGCGGTAATGCTTGAAATCCCTTTGCTAATTTGTAATATTCAGCGGGGAGGACCATCTACAGGTTTGCCCACAAAAACAGAGCAAAGTGATTTGTTGCAGGCCTATTATGGCAGAAATGGAGAATGCCCTATGCCCATAGTGTCGGCATCTACACCAAGTGATTGTTTCAGCGCCGTATATGAGGCGGTAAGAATATCTGTTCAACATATGACACCTGTTATTTTTTTAAGTGATGGATACATAGCTAATGGAGCTGAGCCATGGATGTATCCAAAAAGTGAAGACCTGCCCCCAATAGAAGTAAGTTTTAAAACCGAGCTTGGCCATCATGAGGAAGTATTTCAGCCTTATTTAAGAGATGAAAAACTGGTGAGGCCGTGGGCAATACCGGGCACACCTGGCCTTGAGCACAGGGTTGGCGGATTGGAAAAACAAAACATCACCGGTAATGTAAGTTATGATTCGGAGAACCACCAACTGATGGTGAAAATAAGACAGGAAAAAGTTGATAAAATTGCAGATCATTTGCCAGAACAGAAATTGGATAATGGCCCTGAAAAAGGGAAAGTTTTAGTGCTTGGGTGGGGAAGCAGTTATGGTGCAATTAAAAGTGCTGTTATTGATGTGTTAGCAAGCGGCCACCAGGTTTCGCATGCACACCTGCGGTATATAAGACCCTTCCCTAAAAACCTTGGAGATATTCTCAAAAATTTTGATCATATCCTAATTCCGGAATTGAATAACGGGCAGCTTATAAAGATAATCCGGGATCAATATTTAGTGGATGCTAAAGCTTATAATAAAATAATGGGCATACCTTTTACAAAAACGGAATTGATAGAAGAGATAAAAAAATTGCTGTGATTAATATCTTCCCCTTTTTTCCCGGTTGAAGATAAAGCTCATTTTAAAATTCAGATTAAAGTAAGAATCTTTTTGGGACGGCGTCCCTCTTATGCCGTCCGGATGGGCAGTTTCGGCACCTGGTAAATGTCTGTCGTTTAAAAGAACAGCCTGTGTAAGTTTGATACCGCTCAAATAGGCAGGGAAATATTTAGGATCAATATACCGGGTGCTTACATCATCAAGATAATCTGTTGTTAAAACGCGCCACGAAAACTCTAACCTTAAATTTAAAAAAGGGAGTGCCTCATATTTGGCTCCAAAACCAACTGGGAAATTTATCTGGCTTAGCTGATAAATTTTTCTGGCAGGATATTCTGAAAAGCCCTGCCCCTCAGTATGCAGTGGTTGAAGATCAACCCAATTATTATTTAATTTGGCCTGAGGGTTAAAATGAAAATATCCGATGCCTCCCATTACATAAGGCTGTAAAAGGGACGGAAATTTATCCTGGTTAAAATGGCTAAATATTAATATTGGATAAAGCTCTGTGGCAAAAATAATATCAGTAATAGAACTTCTAAAGTGCAAATTTCTTTCATATCTGCCACTGGTAGTGGATGCTACAGATTTGAGCTGGGCATCATCTCCTGATACCTGCCCCACGGTTCCTTCTACTCTAAATGCTACGTCGTACTTATATATAGCACTAAAAAAAATGCTCCCGGATAAGTGAGTATTTTTTATATTAAAATCTTTTACTCCAGATTTACCCGGTCCTTTTTTGCCTCCAAGATCTGTCAGGCTGTTCATAGCTCCAATAGAGCCGCCGAACTCCAATACCACGTCATTATCATAATATTTATCATTATAAAAATAATACTGGGAATGAGCATTGTAGCTTACGCAAAACAGAAACAAAAAAAATATCCCTTTACATTTCATGGTAAGCAAAACGCATTTATTGGTATAGATATATTTAAATTTAATTTACAAAGAAAACGATTATTATTTAATAAATTTTTGAGCTCCGTAAACCTGCGGATAATATTTACATACCGTCTTTAATCCACAAATAACACATTTCGGCTTTCGTGCTACACAAATATATCTTCCATGTAAAATAAGCCAATGATGGGCCTTATGCACAATATGCTGCGGTAAAAATTGTATAAGCTGCCTTTCTGCAGCTTGTGGCGTTTTAGCATTTTCAGTTAATCCCAATCTTGCTGAAACCCTGAACACATGGGTATCTACAGCCATGTTAGGCTGTTGGTCTATTACCGATGTAATTACATTTGCTGTTTTTCTGCCTACGCCGGGCAGTAAAATCAATTCATCCACGGTCATTGGAATTACGCCATCGTATTTAATCATAACCATATTAGCCATGGCAATGAGATGTTTGGTTTTATTATTTGGGTAAGAAATGCTCTTGATTAGTTCAAGAACTTCAGTACTGGGGGCCTTACTTAAATGTTCAATGTCAGGATATTTTTTAAAAAAGGCTGGAGTTGTTAAATTGACTCTCTTGTCTGTACATTGTGCCGAGAGGATAACCGCAACCAATAACTGATAAACATTATCATAAAATAACTCGGTTTCGGCATTGGGTGAGTGGGTGGTAAAATAATTTATTATAAATTTATAACGCTCCTCTATTGTCATAAAAAAAATCCCACTATTAGTGGGACGAAAATAAGTTTTTAATTATAATCTTTTTAGTGTGAGTGTAAATGGCTGATCGTTTTATCAGCATGATCGAGTATTTTTTTTACTACTTCTTCTCGTGGTGAAAGATCAACATCTTTTAATTTTTTTTGTACAGAAACAAGCTGTTCAAACGCTTCCCGTAAAGACCAGTCATTTTCAAGAGCTGCTTTTATTGCCTTCGTTTTTTGGGGAGAAGTTTCATTATAGAGGTATTGTACCAAATCCTCTGGTGTAATTATTCGCATAGTAAAAATCAGTTGTTGTTAAGAAAAGTTTATCCAAGTCCGCCTAAATAACGATATGCAAAGTCTTATATTGTATAAATGCCCTTATTGTGGATTTTTATCTGTATTCATAATTATATATAAATCTTCATTATCCCGCTTCATCATATACTTTTCTCTTGCATATTTCTCTAAGGTTGAAGGGTTTGTTATAAGAAGATCCAGTTCCTTTTTTATACCGGAAATCTGATTATTCATATTTTTTTCACTCTGTTGCAATTGTTTTAATTCTTTTATTCTTTTCCATTGTAAAGTGACATCATCCCGGTCAAAAAAAACCATCCATACAATAAACGATAAACCAGCTACCAGGTATTTACTTTTAAGCCATGATGGTATATGTTTTAAGAACTTCATTTTAAAATTGTAATAAAGGATTGCTTATTTGCCAAATTTAATTTTTCCTTTTGGATAAATTGAATTTTCGGCCAGAATTTCTTCAATTCTTATCAACTGGTTATATTTAGCCATTCTGTCTGTTCTACTGGCCGAGCCTGTTTTAATTTGTCCGCAGTTTAAAGCCACGGCAAGGTCCGCTATTGTAGTATCTTCTGTTTCACCACTTCTATGGCTCATTATTGTGTTGTATCCATTAGTTTGTGCAAGGGCAACTGCATTTATGGTTTCACTCACCGTGCCTATCTGGTTTACTTTTACCAGTAAAGCGTTGGCAATTCCCTTTTCTATACCTTCCTGTAACCTGGCAACATTGGTTACAAAAAGATCATCTCCTACAAGTTGTACTTTTTTTCCAACTCTTTCTGTAAGCATTTTCCAGCCATCCCAATCGTCTTCTGCCATTCCATCTTCAATTGAAATTATGGGGTATTGGTTAACCCAGCTTTCCCAGTAATCCACCAGTTCTCCGCTGCTCATTTTTTTACCATCGCTTTTATGAAAAATATATTTCTTTTCTTTATCATTCCACAATTCACTATTTGCTGCATCCATGGCAATACTTACTTGTGAACCCGTTTTGTAACCTGCGGCTTCAATAGCGGTGAGTACAGTTTCAATGGCTTCTTCATTACTTTGGATGTTTGGGGCAAAGCCTCCTTCATCACCAACATTTGTACTAAAGCCTTTCTTTTTTAAAACTGTTTTTAATGCATGAAAAATATCAACGCCCCACTGCAGCCCTTCGCTAAATGTGGAGGCGCCCACAGGCATTACCATAAATTCCTGGAAATCTATTTTGTTATCTGCATGGGCCCCACCATTTAAAATATTCATCATTGGTATGGGCAAAACTTTCGCATTGGTTCCACCAATATATCTGTAAAGAGGAAGGTTGGTTTCTAGCGCAGCAGCTTTTGCCACAGCTATACTTACGGCTAAAATTGCATTAGCGCCTAGTTTACTTTTGTTGGGCGTACCATCCAGGCTGATCATCATGTTATCAATCCCGGTTTGATCGGTAATATCCCAGCCTAATAATTTTTCTGAAATTATCGCATTTACGTTTTCAACTGCCTTTAAAACACCTTTACCGCCGAAGAGCTTTTTATCATCATCTCTAAGTTCAACGGCTTCATGTATGCCGGTACTTGCACCGGAAGGCACTGCGGCTCTGCCGAGTGATTCGTTTTCTGTTATTACATCAACTTCAACAGTTGGGTTACCACGGCTGTCTAAAATCTGGCGGGCATGAATGCTTGCTATATAGCTCATTATTATTCTTTATTTTAATTTTTAGTAAGATTAAGCGGTTAAATTTCTAAACACAACTTCAAGGCTGTGATTTTCATTTTGCAGAGATACGATATTCAAATTATTTTTTAAGGATAATTCCAATAGTTTCTTTCTGACAATATCTGGATGTGACGTTTTTATTTTAAAAACGGTATGTAACATTTCTCCTTCAACATTAATATGTTCAACAGGCATCACTCCGTCAATATTTTCCAGGAAAGATTGCTTTACATCTCCCTTAAATTTTACAACCACTATAGATTGCCCGTTATGGCCCTTCAAATTATTTATATGATCATCAGCCACAATTCTTCCTTTATTTATTATGATTACCCTGTCGCAAATGGCTTCAACTTCCTGCAAAATGTGCGAAGAGAAAAGAACCGTTTTATCTTTACCCAATGTTTTTATTACTTCTCTTATTTCAACTATCTGGTTAGGGTCAAGGCCGCTCGTGGGTTCATCTAAAACCAACACTTCAGGATCATGGATTAAAGCTGCAGCCAGGCCAACACGCTGTTTATAGCCTTTGCTTAATTGCCCGATTTTTTTATTGCTCTCAACCGTAAGACCGATTAACATTAATACCTCATCAATCCTTTTTCTTTTACCTGTTTTTAGCTGATGTACATTGAAAATAAATTCAAGGTATTCCTTAACGTACATATCATAATACAATGGATTACTTTCAGGCAGGTAGCCTAGTTTCTTTTTTGTCTCAATATTATTTGTAGTAACAAGTATGCCGTTCACCGTTGCTGTACCGGTATCAGCTTCTAAAAACCCTGTAATAATTTTTAAGGTGGTAGATTTTCCTGCGCCATTTGGACCGAGAAAACCAGCGATCTCACCCTTTTTTACTGTGAACGATATATTATCTATCGCTTTTTGATTGCCATAGATTTTTGTGAGGCCGCTTACATCAATAGACATGGAGCTAAATTAGAAAGATTTATTACTTAATAAAATCTGCGAAGTCAAAATCATGTACTCTTAATTTCCTTTACCGGTAATTAATTTTTCTTGCGTGGGTGTGGCGGACGTTGTGGACTTTGCTGATCCCTGTTTTGTTGTGGCCTTTGTTGATTTTTATTTTGCTGGGGAGGCCGTGCCTGCTTTTGCTGATTCCCTCTTTCCCTGGCTTTACGCTTTTGAGTATTTCTTTCCAGGGTTCGTAAGCTTATCTGGCCAACAACATCTACAAATTCCGGCTCAACTTCTTTTGGCTTACCACTTATTACCTCTACCGTCTCCAAAGCTTCCGGTCTAATGCCTTCTTTATTTTGCTTTTGAATTTTTAAAACTCCCTCTATGGAAAGCGGATAATGCTTGGTACTTTCAGGCATTGTGTACCACATAAGATTTCTGAAAATGTCTTTCTTAATTAAAAATGCACGGCCCTTGGCGACCTCCAAAAAATCTGCATTGTCAGGAAAAAATTGTAAGGCATCCAGATAGGTATCCAACTCATAATTTAAACAACATTTTAACCGGCCGCACTGCCCACTGAGCTTTGTTTGATTAATACTTAAATTCTGATACCTTGCTGCGTTGGTGTTTACACTTTTAAAATCTGTTAGCCAGGTAGCACAACATAACTCTCTTCCGCAACTGCCAATGCCACCTACTTTTCCGGCTTCCTGGCGGGCGCCTATTTGCTTCATCTCTACTCTCACTCTAAACTCGCCGGCGTACACCTTTATTAATTCACGAAAATCCACACGATCATCAGCAATATAAAAGAAGGTTGCTTTTCTTGCATCGGCCTGCAATTCTACTTCGGCCATTTTTAATTCCAGGTTAAGCTGTCGTGCTATAGCCCTGCTACGTATAAGAATCTCCTTTTCCCTTCCCTTACTTTCTTTCCATTTAACTTTATCTGCTTCCGAAGCTATCCTTAAAACTCTTTTT
>JBDSFG010000152.1:0-4163 GCA_039919615.1 Ginsengibacter sp.
AAGCTGCTGAAATCATTTTCAAAAGCAATGATGTTGCTGTAATGGTTGGTGGCACCGGGTTGTATATAGATGCTTTTTGTAATGGCATAGATGAAATTCCCGCGATAGATGAAGATCTGAGGAAAAATATTCTTTTATCTTTTGAAACAAATGGAATTGAATGGCTGCAGGATGAGATTGAAAAAAAAGATCCAGAATATTTTAAAACAGGCGAAATAAAAAACCCCCAACGGCTGCTGCGTGCATTGGAAGTTAAGCTTTCAACAGGGCAGTCAATTACAGAATATCAAAAAAAAGAAAAGAAGAAAACACCTTTTAAAATTATTAAAATAGGATTAGAATTGCCAAAAGAGCAACTTCATCACAAAATAAATGAAAGAACAGACGCCATGATGCAACAAGGTTTGCTGGATGAAGTAATAAGCCTGATGCCTTTTCGAAATCTAAATGCCCTCAACACTGTAGGATACCGTGAGCTGTTTGCTCATTTAACCGGGCAAAATTCTTTGGAAGAGAGCATTGCCAAAATAAAACTGAACACACGCCATTATGCAAAAAGGCAACTGACCTGGTTTAAAAAGGATAAAGAAGTAAATTGGATAAACGCAACAACAGACGATCTGTCTTTTATAAAAATGTGCACCGGATTGTGTGTATCTTAAATAAACTGTGCTTAACCTAATCCTGGCAAATAAAACGGAGGACCAGGCTTCTCCGAAGGGCAAGTAAAAAAATCTTCATCTTCGCGGAGGATTTAGACGAGCCCTATATTTTAAACCCAATCGTGGCAACAATGTTACCTGCATTATTCTTTATAAATGCCCGGTCATATGAATTATCCTGTAACCGGTAGGGATAATGCACATCCTTATTAACGGTATGTACATAAGCGACATCGATAAATATTCCTTTATTCCTATAGCCCAATCCACCACCAAGTTTTACGCGACTGGCCTTTTCATTCTTATACGGGTTGCTATAATAAGCCCCGCCTAGTCTAAACATAATGGTATTAAATTTTAACTCACCGCCTAATCTGAAATTAAAAGCGCTTTTATACTCTTTATCAATTGTTGCATTAAGCTGGGTAAAATACTTTTTAGTGTCTGCCTGATCGTTATTAGCATCATTAATAACTTCAAACCCGGCAGCTTTATAATTTACGTATTCAACATCAGCGGTTATAAACGCACGCTGTTTTTTTACATTTGCTACTTCTCTGAATACATACGAGGCGCTTGCAATTACTTTCCAGGGAGTACTTAACTTATATTTCGACTCTCCAGGTACATCACTGGTAAACACTCCCGAGTTTTGTTTTTTAATACCGGCACCCCCATACCCTTCAAGATCTGAAGATATTTCAGCAGTATATTTATCTGTAAGCTGGTAAATAGTTGGAGAGTGAAAGGCTAAGCCCAAACGAACATATTCAACAGGTTTGTAAATAACACCGAGTTTGCCATTTACGCCAAACCCCTGTGTTTTCAGGGTTTCAGTTACCTCAAAATAATTAAAATTGTTTGATGAATTTGCAGTTGCATCGCTTTCCTTAAAGGCGCTTCGTCTGTCATAATTCACAACTGGTATTGAAAGAGATCCTCCTAAAAATAATTTATCTTTTAAATTAACAGCTCCGGCTAAAGAAATATCAGTAACACCCCCTGACGTAATTATAGTGCTTTGCTGATTAAGTCCGGTTGCCACGGAGGCCAGGCTTTTATAACCAGATATTGAACCATCGGCAGCTTCTGTTGTATCAATAACATAAGTATTCAGCGCAAGGCTTGAACCAAAAGGAAAGGTAAACGCTGCTGAGTCAGGATTTGTTACATTATTGTAAACAAGCTCTTCAAGGTACTTTTCAGAATAAGAGCTTTTATTATTTGAACCATTAAAAGAAATCCGGCTGTTAAAATCTGCTACCCTGTTAATGCCTAAACCAATGGTAAAATTTTTTATATTACTGTTATGATAAGCTGGAATAGAAAATAAAAAACCTGTAGTTCCAAGGTTGAAATTATTTTTGGAAGCCTTTTCCAATGTTTGCCTGTAACTGCTTTTATTTTTTTGCATATTGTAGTACGGCGTAAAAACAAATTCGCTTGTTTTAAAAAATCCAATACCTGCAGGATTTACAAACATCGTTGAAAACTCCCCGCCTAATGACCCGCTGGCTCCGCCAATAGCCTGGTTGCGGGCTGTGCCATTTTGAGTTAACCATGAGTAACGAAGGGCATCGGCGGGTTCCTGGGCACATACTTCGGACGAAGCAATAATTAATATTGCTATAGAAGCTAATATTTTCATTGTATAAATTTTACGGAGTGAAAGGCAATAAAATGGGAGTGTAAATTTTTTCGTTATTCGTTTTTTTAAAGAGGCTGGCACATTCGCCAGCCCGCGTTGTTAGTGTATTATCTCTTAAAACTTCTTACAGGTGCATTACCTCCACTGGTACTCCCGCTGCTCCTGGTGCTGCCTGATGAAGAACTATTCGTATTAGTGGTTGTGTTGCTTCTTGATGATGGCTCAAAACTTCTTGAACTTCTTGACTGAGAAGTATTATCATTATTATCACCTGCACCAGATCCTGAACCGCTAAATACTTTTCGTATAATATTACCTACACCTGTTCCATTGTTTGGTTTATTAAAAGATCTTGCAGGAGTACCATTAGCTCTAGTGGATGAGCTGGCCGGGGCATTCATAATTTTACCGCTTTTCGGGTCAAGTGTATAAGTTACAGCGGGTGTAGTATATGTTCCTAAATTATATTTTCTTGGCCCTATGAACGTTGGTGATGAACTTCCGGATTTCGGATTTGAATAAACCGGGTAATTATTTCCGTAAGGATAATACCCATAGTCATAGGGATAGCCATATCCATAATCATACGGATTATTTCTTCTCCATCGCCTGTTGTTTACCCTCCTCATTATTTCACGGTCATCCGGCGAAGAATTAGTATAAACCGTCCTGTCTTCCTCCTTCTTCACCTGCACGTAATCATTCTGCGGAGGCGCAGGGGAATAATAAACATCATCCGGTGTCTGTTCAATTTTATAAGCCGTACTGCAACTGCTTAAACCGCCAGCAACTAAAACAACAAGTATAAGTTTAATGTTCATGATGATGAGTTTAAAAAGGTTTAAAAATGAAGTGATACTTTTGCAAAGTTCCCTAAAAATATTCATACACAATTTACTTATGATATAATGGATTAAATAATTAAAACCTGTTAAATATTAGCTAAACCAAATCATGATTTTATAAATAAAATACCAGGTTTTAAAAAGCATGAAAACAAGGGAAAAGCGAATAAAACCGTTGCTTATATTATGGCATTGAAAAAAGTTAACAAGGAAAATTAAATAGAAAACTAAAACATGAGTAAAGAAATTACAAGCCGGGAAAAAGATTATTCGCAATGGTATAATGATCTTATCATTAAGGGCGGCCTGGCTGATTACAGTGCTGTTCGTGGTTGCATGGTTATAAAGCCATACGGTTATGCGCTATGGGAAAACATGAGAGACCAGTTGGATAAAATGTTTAAAGACACAGGCCATCAGACTGCCTATTTCCCTTTATTCATTCCTAAAAGTTTTTTAAGCAAAGAAGCTGCACATGTAGAAGGCTTCGCAAAAGAGTGTGCTGTAGTTACTCATTACAGGCTGATGAATGATCCCAACGGCGGAGGGATTATTGTTGACCCCGAAGCAAAGCTTGAAGAAGAATTAATTGTCCGGCCTACTTCAGAAACAATTATCTGGAACACCTATAAAACATGGATCCAGTCGTACCGCGATCTTCCCTTATTAATAAACCAATGGGCAAATGTGGTAAGATGGGAAATGCGTACCCGTTTATTTTTACGAACTACAGAATTTTTATGGCAGGAAGGCCATACCGCACATGCTACTTCACAGGAGGCTCTGGACGAAACTATCCTGATGCTAAATGTGTACGCCGCATTTGCTGAAGAATGGATGGCTTTGCCCGTGATCAAAGGCATAAAAAGTATCAATGAGAGATTTGCCGGAGCAGAAGATACTTTTTGTATTGAGGCTCTAATGCAGGATGGCAAGGCATTACAGGCAGGAACTTCACACTTTTTGGGACAAAATTTTGCAAAGGCTTTTGATGTACAATTTACAGAT
>JBDSFG010000155.1:0-2522 GCA_039919615.1 Ginsengibacter sp.
CCGAGGCCGGTTATGTTGCCCTCCGTCCAGTCTTTGTAAGTGGTAAGCACCATTTTAAGATCAGCATCAGATACGTCATTACTCCACGTGCTGGAGTATGAAGCCGTATAGGGCAGGTCCACCGCAGTTTTAGCCGTATCGGCTGTAACAGGGCTGCCTGCATCCCCGGTGGTTGTTTTATCTGCGTTGTTGTTACATGCCAGTAAAAATGCTCCCAGGCTGAAGCACAAAAGAAACTTTTTCATCTTGTTTAATTTTAAGTTTAAAATGAATAAAAGGCTAACACGTGGGAATTAAAGCAGAAACTGGATAATAAGAAAGGAAGGTAATCAATATTATTTTGCCTGTGTTAAAAACATCCATCTACAAAGATTAATGTTTTATATTTTGGCAAACAATACCAGGCGTTCCGGGCGGGCCTTTATCATGCAGCTTATAACGAAATTGATTGGCGTGTAAAAGCTTCGCAGCATTTCGGGCTTTGTATTCCTTCTCTCAATAGCAGCTATGTTTTTACTGCGTATTTCTTTGGCGGGTACATCTGCCATAATGTAAAATAATAAATCAGTTTTACCTTAATCTCCACTAATACTATCGGATATGAAAAAGGTTTTAATTGCCGGTTGCTTTTTATTGGTTGTGGTGATTTCGGTAGATCGGGACAAGTAGTTGCAGCTGCTAACATTTTTGGTATGCACGTCCGCCATGTGGCAAAATTAAAATACTTCAACAACCTAAACGTGTACATTATTACGATATTTTATCCTCAACTGTGAACACATATACTACATTACACAGGATATTTTTTAATGTAACATTGTTATAAAATACGCTTGCTATGATAATGAAGAAAACTTGTCTGGCTCTCTTTTTTGTTACGTGCTTTAACTTTCTCCATGCGCAAAATAAAATAAGTGTTTCGTCACCTGGTAAAGAGTTAGCCTTTAGGTTCGGTATAGAGGAGGGACACCCTGCCTGGGTGGTTGCTTATAAAAATAAAACCCTTGTAGAACACAGCAGCCTGGGGCTAACTTTTGAAGGCAATAGTTTTTTTGGCAACGATATTGAAACAGGGCGTACAACCATTACGGATGGCATTGAAGAGTATTCACTGCCGCAAGGAAAAAACAGTAAGGTGAGTGATGCCTACAAAGAAGCATTGATCCCTATGCAGGAGCGCAGTGGCCTCAAGCGGTTGATCCTGTTAAGGGTGAGGGTGTTTAATGATGGCGTGGCATTCAGGTATGAGTTGCCGGAACAAAATAACTGGCACAACTATACACTTACAGATGAAAATACCCAGTTCAACCTTACCGGAAATCCGAAAGCAAGAATAGCTTTTTTGGAAAATTTTACCACCTCCCATGAGCACCGCTATAATGTGATGCCGTTACATGATATTGTAAACGATACGCTGATGGATATGCCTGCGCTTTTTGAATTTCCGGGGAAAGTCTACATGGCTATCACGGAAGCCAACCTGGTAAACTATGCAGGCATGTCGCTGATAAAACGTGATGGAATACTTAGCAGCCAACTTAGTCCATTGCAGGGGCAGATTGCCATTAAAGTAAAAGCAACTCTTCCCCATCATACGCCATGGCGTGTACTGATGATCAGCGACCGGGTGGGCGCTCTTATTGAATCAAACATTCTTACAGACCTTGCGGAGCCTTGTAAAATACAAGACCTAAGCTGGCTGAAGCCGGGCAAAGCAACCTTTCATTGGTGGAATGGCGATACATCACCCGACACTACGTGGGAGCCCGGGCTAAATGCTGATTTTGAAAAATATTATATCGATTTCTGCGCAAGGAATGGCATTGAATACCATTCAGTAATTGGCTACCGGCAGGTTGCATGGTACCAGAATGACGGGGAACAATATGCACCGGGGCCTAATACAGATGTAACCAAGCCAGGGCAGGGACTGGATATTCAGGCTCTAAGCGATTATGCAAAAAGTAAAGGAGTCCGATTGCGTTTCTGGGTTCACTGGCAGGCGCTTTACCCAAAGCTTGATAGCGCTTTTGCTTTATATGAGAAATGGGGTATCGAAGGAATGATGGTTGACTTTATGGATCGTGATGACCAGGAGATGGTAAAGATACAGGAGGAGATATTGCAGAAGGCTGCGGCGCATCATTTGGAAATTCAATTTCACGGATCCTATAAACCAACTGGTTTAAGCCGCACTTATCCCAACGAATCAACCCGTGAAGGCACATTGAATTATGAAAATGACAAATGGGGAAATCTTATCACTCCTGATGATGACATCAACATTCCTTTTACACGGGGACTTGCGGGCTGCACTGATTATCATCTTGGCGGCTTCAGGGCTATGCCAAAAGATAATTTTAAAGTACAGACGCTACGGCCTCATGTGCTGGGCACCCGCTGCCACATGTTGGCGATGTACGTAGTTTTAGAAAATCACATGGCTATGGTATGCGATGAACCCGAAGCGTATGAAGGACAGGATGGCTTTGATTTTCTGCGTGAGGTGCCTACAGTATGGG
>JBDSFG010000166.1:0-14338 GCA_039919615.1 Ginsengibacter sp.
AAATACATCGCTAAATTGATCACAACATGGCCCGGGGATATAATATACCTTCTTTCCTTTATAGGTATATTCTGTTATTGACCGTACAGGATTCTGTTTAATCTCTTTTTTAAAAGATTCGATTTTATCATTTATGCAAGATGGAATAGTTTGTACAGTAGTTATTGTTTGACTTTGTGTTGCGCTGCACGCAGCAAAAATAACCGAGTGAATCAATGGTATAAGGATCTTCATAATACTAAAGTATAAGTACAGCAGTATACTATCAAAAACAATTCCTAAAAACTTTTGCGACCTTTGCCGCACGTAATGGAAAAAACAAACTTTGTAGACCAGATAAAGATATTTTGCAGAAGCGGCCACGGCGGCGCCGGCAGCAAACATTTTATGCGCAACAAGCTTACAGCTTACGGTGGCCCTGATGGGGGAGATGGTGGCAGAGGAGCTCACATAATATTACGGGGGAATAAAAATTTATGGACCTTACTGCATTTGCGCTACTATAAAAACGTGCTGGCTGAAGATGGAGAAAACGGAAGTAAAAATAACTGTACAGGCAAAGATGGAAAAGACATTGTTATAGATGTTCCGTTGGGAACAATTATAAAGGATGAACAAACAAATAAGCTGGAAGCAGAGATACTTGAAGATGGGCAGGAAATTATTGTATTAAAAGGTGGCAGAGGTGGATTAGGAAATTCACATTTTGCCACACCCACAAACCAGGCGCCTGAACATTCACAACCAGGTGAGCCGGGAATGGAAGGGGGGAAAGTTTTAGAGCTTAAAGTATTGGCTGATGTGGGTTTGGTAGGTTTTCCCAATGCAGGAAAGTCTACCTTACTATCTGTAGTTACTGCGGCAAAGCCAAAAATAGCAAGCTATGCTTTTACTACACTAATACCGCAACTTGGCATAGTCTCTTACAGGGATAATAAAAGTTTTTGCATTGCTGATCTTCCCGGAATTATTGAAGGGGCTGCGGAAGGCAAAGGCTTGGGCCATCGCTTTTTAAGACATATAGAACGCAATGCTGTTTTGCTTTTTCTTATACCTGCAGACAGCAATGATCATAGAAAGGAATTTGATATTTTACGCAATGAATTAAAGGAATACAACCCTGAGTTGCTGGACAAAAAATTCATAATTGCTGTAAGCAAAAGTGATATGCTTGATGCAGAATTAAAAGATGGAATAGAAAAAGAATTACCTGAAGAAATCCCTCACATCTTTATATCATCATTGGCTAACCAGGGTTTAATAGAATTGAAAGACCTGTTATGGAAAGCTATGAATTAATGAATTGAAAAATTGTTGAGTTATATTGGAAAAAGTCATGAAAAGAAAGATCCTCTATTTTATCAATCCAATATCGGGCCCTAACAGAAAAAAACCACTGGAATATTTAATTAAAGAAAAAACGCAGGAGCAAAAAATTGATTATGAGATTTTACCTGCCGAGAAAAATGGCGCTTACCCTTTTTTAAAAGATAAAATTAAAAAAGAAAAATTTACAGATGTTGTTATTTGCGGAGGGGATGGCACAGTGAACCAGGTAGCATCTGCCTTACTTGGCATTGATATAAACATTGGAATAATACCGGCCGGATCAGGAAATGGATTGGCCTTTACAGCTAAAATTCCAAAGCAACCCTCAAGAGCATTGGATTTAATATTTAGTGCCACAGCACAATATATTGACGCATTTTACATAAACAATTATT
Source organism: Ginsengibacter sp. (assembly GCA_039919615.1). Taxonomy (GTDB): domain Bacteria; phylum Bacteroidota; class Bacteroidia; order Chitinophagales; family Chitinophagaceae; genus Ginsengibacter. Next base: position 1,725 of record JBDSFG010000166.1, read on the forward strand.
TCAGTTGTATGCTTTGTGGTATTGGTTTTGATGCGCAGGTAGCCCATGACTTTGCCCTTGATAAAAATCGCGGATTAACTACTTATGTAAAACAATCGGTAAAAAATTTCTTCAAAGCATCACCCTATATATTTGATATAACAGTAAATGGAAATACCTTTTCAACGGAGGCTTTTTTTATTAGTGTAGCAAACAGTAATCAATTTGGAAATAATTTTACCATTGCCCCTAAGGCCAGCCTTAATGATGGTTTACTGGATATTATTATAGTAAAAAAAATGAGTAAGGTAAAATTGCTTTGGGCTGTTTTGCAACAGATAAAGTTTGGAGAAGTAAAGCAAAACGGAGAAAAAAATTTTAACGAAAGCGAGGTGCTTTATTTTCAAACTGATAAACTTGTGATTCATAATCCATTGCTGGCTCCTTTACATGTTGACGGTGATCCTGCTATAACTGATAAAAAATTAAGCGTTAAGATTTTACCGCTTGCGTTCAAACTATTACAGCCGTCATGAGTTTTGTATTACCTGAAGTATTTTTTTACCTCTTCAAAGGAATGAAGATTGTTAGGACGGTTTACTGATGATATAATTTCTTTTTTCTCTCTTGCTGTTAAATGGAAATTCACTGTTACTCCTTTTTCTTCATTTTCAGGTCGGTATTCAAAAGTGATCCGGTGAAAGCTGCTGTCTAAAAACTGGCTGGCGTATGCTATCTGGTCGTTTTGTGCATACTCCTGCAATTTATACCAGTTATATTGTAATATGGTGCCGGGCTTGGTTATTACTCCGGAGATGTCTGTAGACTCAAAAGGCTTTTCCCATCCGCCTCTTTCTGTGTCTCTTATCTGCAACAACACCACACCACCAGTATTTTCTTTTATCCATTCTTTAAAAACATTTAAAAAGCGCAGGGAGGTTTCCTGTCCAAAATTATCTCTCAGGCCAGCATCCATAACGTCAATGATGGGGTTTGACGGCAGCCATACATTAGGTAAAACGTACGGGAAGGTGGCATTCATTCTTAATGCAGTAAGTAACCGGATATTTAATGGATCCTGCTTTGCAAAAAGGGCTGCAAAATCAACTGCATCGGGACTTGTTGAAATGCTGTCACTGCCTGCATATGAAGGCTGCATTAAAAAACTAACAGGCTGTGAGCAGATCATCAACCTTCTGCCATCTCTCGTAATAACCGAATTAAAAATTATTAAGGGGATATGGGCGGCATTTTCATCAGCCATGTAGTTGCCAAGGTTTTTATCCAATACACCTTCTGTATTTTCATTGAGCTTCTGTTCAAAAGCGTAACCGCGGTCTTTTACATACTTGTAATTATTAACGGAAAATTTTTGACCCGGAGCAAGAAGATCCCTGGCTATCATAGATGAAAAAACCGGGTTTAAAAGATCTCCTGAAATATTATCGAGATACTTTCGGGCCTGGAGATTTGTCACTTTTCCATTTTGCCTGTTTCTATATAATTCTCTAAAATAAGTAGCAGATAGCATACCACCGGATGCGCCGCTTATTAAAAATGTTTTTTGTAATAATTTTCTATTAGTTAAGCTGTCGAGATGTTGCAATACATTCATTGCAAAACATGCACTGCGCACTCCTCCTCCGCTAAAATTTAATAACACCATTACAGGTTTATCTTTTTCTTGTTTTATTTTCCAGTTGTTCAAAACCTGCAGCATCGCGGCTTTATCGGATTCCATATTTTGTGGGCTGCATAATTTTAGAAGATTTGCATTTGTATATTCCGGCCTTTCGTTTTTATTAATATAATTTAATCCGTATGCCTTATTACGTGGATCAATAACATCATACCTGTATAAAATATCAAGGGTAAAATAAAGCGCCACCATAAAAATAAAACTCCATGTTTGCAAAAAATAGGTGAGAGCGCCCATTACCGCTATCAGCATTGCAAACAAAATAGTAATGCTGGCAGCAGCAGGTATCTGGAAAAATTTATTATCAAGAAAAAATCCAATAAAAACCATAAAAATGAAAGCTAGTAAAAGACTAAGAATTGCTGCCAGGTGATGATGCTTAAAGATGCGATCTAAAAACTCTTCCCCGTAATGACCTACCTGTCTTGCTTTCTTAAATTTTAATCCGCTTATATAATGTCTTACCTTGATACTGTAATTATTTTGCAGCGTTTGCTTTGCAGCATTACCATACTTCCTGGATTTATATTCATCCTTAGCTAATGGCCGGAACGTTCTCAGAATTCTTTTATCAGCAGTAAAAAAATATGCGAATGAAAAAGCTGTTGTCAAAATAAAACCACCTGTAAATCCTGCTGCTGCCAAAATAAATTCTGCTGTTGACATTAATTCCTTATTTATATCGAATTGTATTGCATAAATAAAGTAGACTATTAAAAAAGTTACCGGGATGATACAGTTGTTTATGCAATATTTTAAAAATGGCTTTGAGGTTGTTGCCAAAAACCGGTAGCGCTTACTATGCAGGATGAAGGTGGTTATGTTCCAGCTCATAGTAAATATTCCAACAGCAATACCTGTTAAGGCTGCGCCTGCGGCATTCACATTGCCCAAATATTCCGGGGCTAGGAACAATGCATTTGCCCCATAGTTTTTCATAAAATACCCTGTTACTGTACTAAAAAGAATAAGCCACAGCAATAATAAAATTTGAAATTTTCTAAAATGCAGAATAAGCAGTTGAACAGGAAAAGAATAATAAAAATTGTGAAAAAACTGTCGCATTGCAGAGATATAAAGTTCTCTAATTTACGATTTAAGAAGTTAAGATATATGGAAATAAGTGCTATACGGTTCGCAGCCACAAGTAATACACGGCGGTTATTAATATAGAAGACAAAAGTAAATGTAATGGTTGTGCAATAGAAGGTATATTGAAATAAGCCATAGCAATCCCCAGGAAGATATTTAATAAAACGCACATCAGCACGAGCCAGGAGGCCGCTCTCAGCGTAAAATATTTCCTGTAGTTAAAAAAAAGATACAGGCAAACTCCTGCAACTATTATTGAAAATGTTCTGTGTATATAAAAGAGATAATTGAGTTTGCTTATCCAGGTTTCTCTTTGTGTAAAATTTAAGCTTGCAGATATATGATCTATTTGCTCTCTCACCTGTGTGCCTAAAACTATTTGTATAAGTAATAAAACAATAGTGAGTGCCGATAGCGCTTTAAGTTTTTTATTATCGGCGAAGGTTTTATTAAATGTACTGAGATGAACAATAGTAACCGCTAACGCTGCAATAACTAAAGCCACTAACATATGCGTTGTAACCTTTATGGCTTCAAGGTTAGCTTCTACTACTTTACTGCCGAGCCATCCCTGGAAGCCCGTTAATAAAAGTAAAATGAATGAAAGCCCTGCAATTTTTTTATTCGTCTTTAAAAATTTAAAACTCCAAAAAAACTGGACGATCAATAACAATCCAAGTAAAGCGCCCAGCATCCGGTTAATGTATTCAACCCATGTATGGTATAGATTAAAAGAGGTGTCAACATATTTAAATGCGTACAATTCTTTATAATTCGTCGGCAGTTGATCTTCACTTGTGGGAGGGATCCATCTTCCAAAGCATTTTGGCCAGTCAGGGCATCCCATTCCGCTTTGTGTCATTCTTACAACACCACCGGCAAGTATCACTAAAAAAACAGTTACTAATATTACTTTTGAAAATTTTAAAAACGCCAGTTGGGAACGCATTGTGCAAATCTATTCTACAATAAAAAAGAAAATCGATTTGTTTATTATTTATTTTTGAGCTGTGCTGCTTCCCTTTTTTCATAATAAGTTTTGCGAGGCCGGAATAGATGAAGCCGGTCGTGGATGCTTTGCCGGACCTGTGTTTGCGGCGGCTGTTGTATTGCCAAAGGATTTTTATCATCCTTTATTAAATGATTCCAAACAATTAACAAAAGGGGAACGTGACACCTTAAGGCCGGTTATTGAAAAGGAAAGTATTTGTTATTCAGTTGCCAGGGTTGATAATGAAGAAATAGACCAGATAAATATTTTACAGGCTTCGTTTAAGGCTATGCATATTGCATTAGATAAATTAAAAAATAAGCCACAGTTTTTATTGATAGATGGTAACCGCTTTAAAGCCTACCAGGATTTTCCTCATAAATGTATAATTAAAGGTGATGGTATTTACAGTTCCATAGCTGCCGCAAGTGTATTGGCTAAAACATACCGGGATGCGTACATGCAAAAGCTGCATAAAAAATATAAAATGTATCTGTGGAAAAATAACAAGGGTTATGGAACTCCCGAACATCGCACCGCTATTGGCAATCATGGTTTATGTGAATATCATCGTAAGAGCTTTAATATTTTTGCAGCTCAACTTTTTTCTTTGGCAGAAGATGAAATAGCATGATGCCCCTTGAATAATTTTCTTTCTCTTTTCCCGTTTTTCATAAAAAGATTTTTGCGTTTTAAACTTTGCAGCAAACCTGCTGTCTGTATTACGTAACAAAAATTTTAACTGTTTAAAACACTTTTATGAAAACAAAACTTATTTTGATAGCAATTGTATTTGGAGCGAATATTAATGCTGCAGATGCCCAGGTTAAACAAAGATCACACGTTCAGGCACATCGCATTCACCAGGGAGTAAAGAGTGGTGAACTTACCAAAGCTGAAAGAAAAAATCTTATCGAAGACCAAAAAGAAATTCACCAGGATGTAAAACTTGCAAAAGCAGATGGTAAGGTTACTGCAGGCGAAAGAAGAATAATTAGAAAAGAACAGAAACAGGAGAGCCGTGAGATCTACAGAAAGAAACACAACAACCGCGAAAGAAATTAAACCCAATAATTGAAACCACAAAGCCTTTGTATGAATAATGCAGAGGCTTTATTAATTTTCAGGCTTGCCACTCGCCAACTCCCTGCCGTATTATATGCCAATCGTCAGTAGTGCAATCAACAATTGTAGAAGGTATCATTCCCCCCATCCCGCCGCTGATTACAATATCAACCTGGCTTTCAAATTTCTCAAAAATTATTTCCGGGTCGGTATATTCTTCAACCATTTCCCCCGGTAAGGAAGTACTCAAAATCGGGTTTCCCAAAGTTTCTAAAATGCCATGAGAAATAATGTTATCCGGTACACGCAAGCCCACCGTATCTTTTTTACTTTTTAAAATTTTAGGTACCTGTTTGCTTGCCGGTAATATAAAAGTATAAGGGCCGGGTAAATAATTTTTCAACATGCGGTATAAGGGTGTATCAATGCTTTTTGTATAGTCACTTAAATGACTAAGGTCTTTACAAATAAAAGAAAGTTGTGCCTTTTGAGGATCAACATTTTTTATTTTACAAATGCGTTCAATTGCTTTATGATTGGCAATATCGCATCCGAGGCCATAGATAGTATCGGTTGGATAAATAATAATTCCCCCGCTTTTCAGGCATTCTGCAATTTGATTCAGCAAACGCAACTGCGGATTTTCATGATGTAAATGAAGAAGCATATCAGAATCAGAATAAAATACAATTAACGATTAAAATGCAGCATATTGAATTGCAATGGTAAAATTTTATTGCTCTACATTTGCAAAGTTTGTAACTTTTTTTATAATATAAATTCAGCTTTTAAAAATTTTATATGTCTGTAATATCGCTTGGCAGTATGGCATTTGATGCTATTGAAACCCCGTTCGGAAAAATTGATAGAATAGTTGGCGGATCAGCAACCTATGTTGCTTATGCAGCAACTCACCTCGTTCAACCTGTTTACCAGATATCAATAGTGGGCTACGACTTTCCCGTTGAAGAGATGGAAGAGCTTAAGAAAAGAGGGACAAGACTTGAAGGCGTTGAAATTATTGCTGATAAAAAATCTTTTTTCTGGAGCGGTAAATATCATTTGGATATGAATACCCGTGACACACTTGTAACTGACTTGAACGTACTGGCTGATTTTAACCCCATAGTCCCTGACTCTTACCAGGATGCTGAGTTTTTAATGCTTGGCAACGTACTGCCTATTTTACAAATGAGTGTGATAAATCAAATGAAAGTAAGGCCAAAATTAATAGTGCTGGATACAATGAATTTTTGGATGGAGACTGCGATGGAAGATCTGAAAAAGGTTTTGACAATGATAGACGTATTAATGATCAATGATAGTGAAGCACGGTTCTTAAGCGATGAGTTCTCCCTGGTAAAGGCGGCAAAAAAAATACTGGGCATGGGTCCAAAATACCTCATTATAAAGAAGGGAGAACATGGAGCTTTACTCTTTCATGAAAATCATGTTTTCTTTGCCCCGGCATTACCGCTGGAAGAAGTATTTGACCCTACCGGCGCCGGTGATACTTTTGCTGGCGGTTTTATTGGCCACCTTGCCAGAACAAAAGACATTAGTTTTAAAAACATGAAAACGGCTATCATTGTGGGCTCCGCAATGGCCAGTTTTTGTGTAGAAAAATTTGGTCCGCAAAGATTAAAAGAGATTACTAAAAAAGATATTGATATTAGATTATCAGAATTTGTACAACTGGTAAACTTTGATATTGATCTCATCTGATTTATTTGTTCCTGAACATAGATCATGCATAACTGGTAAGTGTTTTTGCTTTTAATGAAATATCTCGGATGACCTTTTCTGATCATACTATCAGGTTTATAAAAACGCTTTCTTTTCCGCTTCCACTTACTGGTGATATTGAGGTTATGAATCCTTTCGCGGATGAGTATACAATGTCAGTCTGCGAAACTTTTTACAAAAAGTATTACAGTGATACTAATACCCGTATAATGATCATTGGCATCAACCCCGGAAGATTTGGAGGAGGAGTAACCGGGGTGCCTTTTACTGACCCAATACGTTTGCAAAATAATTGCGGCATTGAAAATTCATTGGTAAAAAGACAAGAATTATCCTCGTTATTTATTTATGATATGATACATGCTTTCGGCAGTGTAAATACTTTTTATGAGAAATTTTATATTACTGCAGTAAGTCCCTTAGGTTTTACCAGGCACAATAAAAATCTTAATTATTATGATGATAAAGATCTGCAGAAAAATATAAGAGGTTTTGTTGTTGATTGTATGAAAGCACAATTACAATTCGGCATTAACAGCGATGTTGTATTTTGCCTGGGGGATGGAAAGAATTACAAGTATTTGTCGGTATTAAATAAAGAGCAAAGGTTTTTTAAGAAAGTGATCCCTTTGCCACATCCGCGTTTTATAATGCAATACAAATTAAAAAAGAAAGATGAGTATATACGGTACTATCTTCGGCATTTAAACGACACGGAATGAAGCAATAAAAGATATTGCAGGATCATGTATCTTAAATTTTAAATGGCCCCAACATTAATATATTGTTACGATGCCTATTGCGGCTGGTGCTATGGATTTAGCCAGGTGGTAAAAGCAATAAATTCTGAATACAAAAACAAGCTGCCGATAGAAGTGCTTTCCGGTGGAATGATCCTGCCCGAAGAACCTGTACACATAAGCGCCACTGCAGAGTATATCAATAGTGCCTACCAAAGAGTAGAAGAATTAACGGGCGTTAAATTTGGTGAAGATTATTTATGGCACATTAAACATCCACAGCAAAGTGACTGGTATCCCGATTCGGAAAAGCCGGCGATCGCTCTATGTATTTTTAAAGAATATTTTCCTGATCAGCAGGTAAATTTTGCAGCCGATCTGCAATATGCCTTACATTTTGAAGGCAGGGATCTTACTGATGATGAGGCGTACAGGTTAATTTTAGAAAAATATAATTTGCCCGCAGAAGATTTTTATGAGAAACTTAATGATGAAGCTTATGAAGAAAAAGCGGCTGATGAATTTGCTTTATGTAAACAATTAGAGATAACCGGATTTCCGGCAGTTCTTCTTCAAATAAGTGAAACTAAATTTTATTTACTGGCAAGAGGGTATACTGATTATGAAACGCTGAATGGAAGAATTAAAAATACCTTGGCAGAAAATTCAAAGGAAAGTAAGTAAACTCACATTAGTATTTAACGCAGAACCATACTTCACTTCTATCAGGGATAAAGATTTTAATTTGATCAATAATTTTATGACACACAATTTTTATTCGAAAGAAATATAGCCGGGCTGTACCAAAGGCATATCTGCAACAAACTTTCCAGGTACCGGGTTATATACCAGTACCTTTTTTGCAATCTCTTCAGAGGTAAAATATCCAACAAGGATTAGTTCTTTAACCTGGCGATAAAAGGGCAATGGAGGCGGATCTTTTTGCATGGTAATTCCCCAAACGGAGGGAGGTATTTTGGCGCTTTCCTGTTCAAGTTTCGTCAGTAATTTATGGCGTTGTTCCGGCGCTGAATCAATAAAATCATTGCCATTCATTTGTTTAGCTTCCTTTTCAAATTGAACCATTCCCTGTAAAAAGCGTTGTTGATCTTCTCCCGAAAAAACCTGTTTTATAAACTGATCAATAAACTGATCAAGCTTTAATTCTTTTGCACCGGGTGTTTTTGTTTTTGGTAAAATAGTTTCTGCAAGCTCCGAGATAACAGCAGCTTGTTCCACTGAGAAAAACTGTGGTTGCCATTTGTTCTGAGAGTTACTATTACTGTTGCAACTATTAAATATACCAACCAGCGAAGGCACGGACACAGTGTATCCTAATGCCAGCAAAGTTTTCTTAAGCGCTTCTCTTCTTTCCATAAAAAAATTTTTTAGATTGATCAGATATTTCTTTTCTTCATTTCACTTACCGCATAATCAACAGCTCTTGCTGTTAATGCCATATAAGTAATAGAGGGATTTTGGCATGAGGAAGATGTCATGCAGGAACCATCAGTTACAAATACATTTGAAACAGCATGCAGTTGATTATGCGCATTGAGCACCGACGTTTTAGGATCTCTGCCCATACGGGCTGTGCCCATTTCATGAACACCTACACCAGGTCCCCCCATATTATCAAAAACACTTACGTCTTTCAATCCTGATGTTTCCAACATTTCTTTAGCATCCGCTGCCATATGTTTACGCATAGCCATTTCGTTTTCTTTAAATTCACAGTCAATAGACAGAACAGGCTGACCCCATTTATCTTTTACATCCTTACTAAGAGTGACTTTATTTTCATGATAAGGGAGGCACTCTCCAAAACCTACCAGCGACATACCCCAGCCACCGGGCTGCATAAGATTGTCTTTGAATTCCGCTCCAAAGCCGGCCCCATTCACGCCTCTCGACCAGCCGCCTCTGCCGCCGCTTCCCTGGTAACCATAACCCCGAATAAAATCTTTAGACCTGGTTTTTTCATCAAGATTTTTATAACGCGGAATATAAATACCGTTAGGTCTTCTTCCGGAATAATACCGATCTTCAAAACCATCATAACTTCCCATAGCGCCAATACGGTAATGGTGATCCATTAAGTTATGTCCGAGTTCACCGCTATCATTCCCTAAGCCATTTGGAAAACGAGGAGATGTTGAATTAAGAAGAATGGAAGTTGTTCCAAAAGTTGAAGCATTGCAGAAAATTATCTTAGCGTAAAAATCTGTGACCTCTTTTGTTTCAGAATCAATAACTTTTACACCGACCGCCTTTCCTTTTGTATCGTCGTAGATAATTGAATGCACAATTGAAAAAGGTCTTATAGTAAGATTTCCGGTTTTTTCTGCCGCCGGTAATGTTACTGCGTTGCTGCTGAAATATGCGCCAAACGGGCAACCTCTTGAACACCTGTTGCGGTATTGGCATTTACCACGGCCGTTAATGGGCTCGGTAAGATGAGCTACCCTTCCGATCATAAGGTACCTGCCGGGATAATTTTTCTCAAGCCTTGCTTTTACATACTTCTCTAAAGTATTTAATTCCATGGGCGGCAGATAATGACCATCCGGTAAATGAGGCAGTCCCATTTTTTGGCCGCTTACTCCCACATATTTTTCTACATAAGTATACCAGTCCTCGATATCCTTATAACGGATAGGCCAATCCACAGCAATACCATCCTTTGCATTAGCCTCAAAATCCAGGTCGCTTAAACGATAACATTGCTTGCCCCATAAAAGTGACCTGCCCCCTACCTGGTTGCCACGTATCCAGTCGAACCGCTTTTCTTCTATGTATGGATTTGCTTCATCATCAGCATAAAAATGTTTATTGGTTTCATTAATAAAACCACTTCTTATTTGTACATGATGCTTCTTCATTTCTTCGGCAGTCAAATCACCACGGTGAGGAAACTCCCACGGATCTTTATTGGCGGTTGGATAATCGGTTATGTGTTTTACCATCCGTCCTTTTTCCAGCACCAAAGTTTTTAAACCCTTTTCACACAACTCTTTGGCAGCCCAGCCACCACTTATTCCCGAGCCAATTACAATTGCATCATATGTATTTGCCATGATTTTATTTTTAAATAAGAAATATAGCCAAACTTGTTTAATAATTCCTTTTTACCAGCGGCCATGTTACTTTTTAGCATGAAAATATTTTATTGTTTTGTTAATATGGCAATAGCGACTATTTATTTCTGTAAGCTGTGCTTATCAGCTTTATATTGCTCACTTCAGCTTCCTGGCTCCCATGTTTGCGTAAGAATGACGCGTTCATTTGGTGCGCAGGTTCTTGTTCCTGAATTTTTAAAGTATTGCCTGGGAATTGATATGGCCATAGAAAAATTTGATGCATGTATTAGTATTATTGACAAACGGCAGCAAGTTAGTTATGACCATGGCGCAATGCAGCTTTCCTAATAACAAAAAAGGATTTGGGTCTTTGATTTTATGGGTTGTAAAAAATACAAAGCAGGAAATACCTGCCGTTTATTTAATGGAAGCCACAGGAATTTATTATGAACAGCTTGCATGGTTCCTGCATAATAAAAACTACAGTGTTTCTGTGGTAGGCATGTGCTTCTCGTCCACCGTTATTTTGCCGCTTGAATGTCAGCCCAATTTTCGCCTCGCTTGATTCTTAATATTTGTGTGTCTGTTACTTTAAATTGTTTTACAAGTTGTTTCATGGGCTTTTCTTGTCCAAGCATTTTTTTTAACAACATAACTTTTGTTACAGATAATTTTGTCGCCCTTGAATTTTCTTTGCGTCTGTGTCGCCTTTCTTCTTTTTCTTTTATTACGTAAGGACTTTTTGTTTGGTGTTCGTAATTTTCTTCTGGTGTCATCCATTTCAAATTGTAGGCTCTGTTATTTAGTTTGTCATGGTCAAGATGAGCAACGACTGTTTGTGTGGATGCCGGTGTTTTTAGAAAATAATCTGCTACAAGCCTATGAATTAAAGAATGATAATTTATTGTCCTCCCTTTCAGGTCGTCTTTAAACTTTTTGCTCAACCTTTTTTTTAAGGTGTGAATCAGTAGAGTTGTTTCATTGATTACAGTTTTGCTTTCCCCATTTTGTATTTGCGATTTAAGTTGTCGTGCTAATTTGAAAACTTCCTGTTGCATATAGTCAAGTTTAGCCTGTACTTTTTCTTCTCTTGGCCGGTAAAGTTTTAGCCTTATAATTCTATAGCCGTTTATCATAGAACCGTTTACTAAATTACCGTCAGATATTTTATTGAAACTTCTTAGTCGCCCAAAATTTGAAACTTCCAGACGAGATTCGTTTGTAAAATCGAAGTCAAACTTAACGGTCTTCCATTGTTCACCTGGATACTCTTTAGTCATTCTTTTCATTTTATTACTAGTGGAAGAAAATGTCGATTTAGCAAGCCTACAATGAGCAGGTATCGCCGATGGTTGGGAATTTGAAATTCGTCCGCCGGAACCGCTGCCTGGCTTTTTGCTAAAGATAAATATTAAGAACTAAAATTTGGCTTTTTCGTGTGCCCTAACCACTGTAATAGAATTCCAAATGCTCATTGCTTTTCCGTCAGCCCCACTTTGGCAAGCCTAATGTGTGTGTCCAGCGAAGCTGCCTCTGTGATGAGAGTGGGTCTCTCGATGGGAGAAGTGGAGCAACTTTCGGCATCAAACCGGTTGTATGCTGCGTTGCTCTAAGGAGCAGGGTGGTGAACGATACAACAGGTGCGTCTGTAAGAGCCGAACGCATAGTGAAGCGGCTGTGAGGTCCCGATAATTGTTGCCGATGCAAAAAGAAACGATGCTGCGCCAAAACGTACGAACGAGCATAGAGGTGAAACCATCAAGCGGAGCACCCGTAACAAGTAATACACCTTTGGAAGCCAGCCACAGGGAAGGATGTACCCGTAGTAGTGATAATAGCTTATGAAAGTCAGCAGGTGCGAAGGGGTACACAAGATGTAAAGAATTGGTAAACACAAAACAACCGAAAGGAATGATTAAACTGTTCATCCAAACAATTGGTAAGCGCAAGTTTGCTAATTGGTCGAGGCATCTTGAAGAGCCATATTCACGTCCCATCGGGGTTTTCACAGCATGAACCATCCTTAAAAAAATGTTTCCGTGAAACCCCGATGCACTCATAGACTCAGATTATCGTAAACTCGGCCTACAAATCTCTAAAATGCTTCAGCTCAAAATGTCTCACAACCCCCTCTTCGTAAAATGATGCGCTGCTGTGTTCATAAGAAACAAAATCTTTCGCTAATTTCCATTTTCCTGTTACAGGATTTTGATGGATATAGT
>JBDSFG010000183.1:0-9160 GCA_039919615.1 Ginsengibacter sp.
AATAGGATCTAGCACAGATCCGCTGCTTCCTGATAAACCTGCCGCCTGGTTTACGGCTTTGGGGTTATTAATCGTATTACCCCTGGCTATAAATTTATCTCTGGAAGTTTCGTATGATATCTGTTGAATTTCTGCGTTGTGAACTTTCATTAGATGAAACATCCACGGATTTTGCTCATCCTCTGAACGGGGCCTGCGGGTGCAAATGATGGCATGCCGGTGCTCATTAATTTCTGTCTGTATAAACAGGTTGCTAAAAGCAGGATGCAATTCATCAGCAAGAGGTAAAGCCAGTACTACTTCTGCATAACTGGTAATTTCAATTAGCCTTTTTTTACGTGAACGATTGATAAGATGCACTCTTCTTAATTCTATATCGTCTTCAGGAGATACTACAATTTCAGTATGCGTTTCTATTGACGAATCCCGGCGGCGGAATTCTGCCCTTCCCTGCGAAAAGACGGCCTCATAGTTATCACCTTGTTTTAGTGTTGGCTGAAAAGCAGTTGACCATGTTGCATTGCTATCAAGATCACGGATGTAGCAGAAAGTGCCCCAGTTATCACAGGTAACATCTTCACGCCAGCGGGTAAGCGCTATATTCTTCCATCGGCTATAACCACCGCCGCTATTGGTAAGCATTACATGGTAACGGCCATTGGATAATAATTGTACTTCAGGAACAGCAGTTTGAGGTGTATTTATCACCCGCATTGATTCGGTGCCACCACCCGGTGTTACATTGATATCTTTTTCATGTAAGCTTGGTGAATAAAAAGTGGTGACACGTGGAATTCTCTCCTGCAATAATAATAAAGCAGATTTAATTTGAAGATCTGCTTCAAACCTTTTTTGCATGGGCTTATTTAAAAGCAGGTAACTGATTGATAAAAAACTCATGCCCTGGTGATGCGCCATAAAAGATCTTATCACTACATTGGTTGTTCGTCGCGGCAGCCGGGAGGGTGTATAATCTATTGCTTCATAAAAGCCATACCTGCCTTCAAAACCTGATTCTTTTAAGGTCATTAAATTATCAAAAGCCTGTTCTGGCGACACCATTAACGCCATTACAGTTGCATATGGAGCAACAACAAGATCTTCTCCCAGGCCTCTTTTAAATCCAACCCCCGGTATGCCAAATGCACGATATTGATAATTGAGATTTGTATCTACTAAATTATAGCCGGATTCTGAAATACCCCAGGGCACCCCACGTTTTTTTCCATACTCTATTTGTTTTTGTACAATTGCTTTGTTAGTTTGATCAAGCAAAGTGTTTTCATATGCAGGCATTATCAGTAATGGCATCAGGTACTCGAACATTGAGCCGCTCCAGGAAAGAAGAATAGGCGCAGCTCCGATGTTAGTAAGTTGCCTGCCTAACGCAAACCAGCTTTGCTGCGGCAATTTTCCCTGCGCTATTGCTACAAAAGTTGTCGCCCGTGCTTCTGAAGCAAGCAGGTCATAAAAGCTATTATCTCTCCTGTGTTCTTCTGTGTTAAATCCGATGGCTAATAGATGTTGTGTTTTATCATATAAAAAATCATATTCAATGTTTGAGAGCTCTGTGCATTTTGTTAAAAGGTGTTCTATTTTTAGCAGCATTTCTTTTGCATGCCTTGCAGATTCGGTAACACTTGCCCTAAAGTTGTTAAGCCATTCATTTTCTATTACGCCATTTTCAGGATAGTAGCAGGCTATTATTTTTTGAAGTAATAATTCTTCAATTTTAGCAACCTGATGTAGGGTAGGGGAGGCGGGGAGATCAGGAAAGAGTTCCCTGAACTTTTCAGGAAATGGATGTAATGATAACCATGGTAAAAAGAGAGACACTTCTCTTTTTATATTATTTAATTCCTCGGTTATTTTTTCTGCCCACCAGTCATTTTCACTTTCCGGATCAAAATCCAAATCAACAAGAATTTCCCTAAAAGCCTTATCAAGGTCATCCAGATAAGGTTTTAATAATGGCAAGTCGTAATGCTTTGATGGAAAGGTATCTTCCAATTGCTGTTTAAACTTTTTTAGTGCACCAGTATCTTCTGCTTTTTCAATTAGAATGCTGATTGTATCTGATAATCCTTCAAATAATTTTCCTGAGATAATTTTTTCATCCCCTATGGAAAGCAGCGCTTGTTTTAAGGTAATTATATGGCCTACAAAATTTCCGCTATCAACTGTAGAAACATACTTTGGCGCCAGCGGAACCAATGAAACGGTATCATACCAATTGTATAAATGGCCTTCATATTTTTGTAACCTTACAATTGTATTGATGGAATTAACTATGCGTTCAATAAAAACACTATTTGTAATATATCCAAAATCACAGGCTGTAAGATTTGCCAGAAGATTTAGCCCGATATTGGTAGGGGACGTGCGGTGAGCAGTTCTTTCCACCGGGTGTTCCTGGTAATTATCAGGCGGTAACCAATTATCTTCTGTGCCTGCAAACGTTTCAAAAAATCTCCATATTTTTCTTGCAAGCCTGCGCAGGTATAAATTTTTGGCGGCAGATAGCTGTATTGTTTTTTCCGGAACAAGCCGGCTTACATACCACGCAATAGCCGGAGATGCCATGCCGACAAGGAGGAAGGGCAAAGCAGTAACAAGTGTATAAGGAAAATAAATAATTAAATATAAAAATGTACCGAGAGATAAAAGAAGAGGAAACCACATTTTAAGATATGTGTTTGCGATAGTTTTTTTATCATGCCGGTAACTGTTGTGAGGGTTCCACTGTAAAAGATTTCGTTTTGAAATAAAGATGCGCCATAATGTTACTAAAATAGCATGTGCATTTATATAAGCTTCATAAGGAAGACAGATTACATCAATTGCATGTTGTAATAAATTATCTTTTAAAGCCCGGCTGGTAAATATCAGGTGCTGGATAAAAAGCACATCAGCCGGCTTTTTTATAACCTGCCAGATAAAGTGAAGGATTGCAGGAAGAAAAATAATTGCAAATACCACTACCGTCCAGAATACTGGGTTAGACAAAATAACCCAGGCTGCGAGAAATATCAACAGAAAAGCAATTGGAATAAAGCTCCGGCGGAGGTTATCGGCTATTTTCCAAATAGAAAGCAAAGACAAAGGGTTTTTATGCAGCCTCTTATCAGAGCCCGGTACAAAGAAAGTTATCCAGTTTGCAATTTGCCAGTCGCCCCTTATCCATCTGTGCCGCCTTTGTATATCAGTTATGTAATCTGATGGGTACTCTTCATATAGTTGTACGTCTGTAATCAGGCCTGCACGTGAATAAGCGCCTTCCAAAAGATCATGACTTAAAATACGATTTTCGGGAAACTTATTTTTCAGAGCTATTTCAAAAGCAGCTATATCGTAAATCCCTTTTCCTATAAATGAACCTTCATTAAAAAGATCCTGATATACATCTGAAGTGGCCCTTGTGTACGGATCTGTGCCCGGCTCGTTACTGTGTATTTTTGCATATAGAGAACTAAGGCCAAAAGGAATACTATTTGAAACCCTTGGCTGAAGTATAGTGTAACCTTCAGTAACCCTTCTCTTCTTTTTATTATATACCGGGTGATTTAGCGGATGAGCCATGGTAGCGGCCATTTTCCACGCAACATCCCTGGGCAATTGTGTATCTGTATCAAGCGTAATAATATATTTTACAGAGGTGTAAACTCTTTCATCCCCGGTTATGTGCGAAAAAAAGTTTTTTCCGTTTCCCTGTATCAAAGCATTTAATTCTCCAAGTTTACCACGCTTTCGCTCATAGCCCATCCATACTTTGTCGTGCGGATTCCAGCGCCTTGGGCGGTGAAAAATAAAGAAAGTATCATTGGCAGGGCTCGTATATTTTTTGTTCAATTCACTGATCTTATCAGTTAGAAATTGCAGTAACGGTTTATCTTCTGCAAGCGTCTCCTCTTTAGCATCTTTGAAATCTGTTGATAAAGCAAAAAGAAGATTGGCATCACGGTTTGCCAGAAACCGAACTTCAAGGCTTTCAATAAGATCAGTTACAGCCGCAATGTTATCAATAATTGCAGGTATAACAACCATTGTACGGTACTCATCCGGAATGCCTTTTGAAAAGTCCATCCTCGGCAATAAACGGGGCCTTACAACAAGGGTGGTAAGCCAGTTAATAATTGAGGTAATTAAATCACTTGAACCAAAAAAAAGTATTACGCCAAAAGCCAACAGTATCCAGTGTTTTACTCCATCTTCATGTGCTTTTTCAATTAGCCCCCAACTTAAAAGCGCTGTTAAAAGTATTATGGATCCGGCATAAGCAAACAATGGAATTTTACTAACAGATCTCTTGAAAACTTCACGGGCAGTAGGGCGCATTTTGACCGCTTTTTCAATAGCAGTCGCTCCTTTGCCGATAAGATAATAGCCCACATGGTTCTTCTTTGTGTCAACACCATTTTGGGAGCTTGTTGTCGCATATTCCATCGCTTTTGAAGCCACTTCCTTCTCCGATAATCCACTCCCTTTTGCAACTTTTTCTACAACATGCCTGTATTGATCCCTGGTATAAAAATCCATTTTACAGTACACGCTGTCCTGCGAAAGAATTTTTTCTACAATACTGGTTTTTTCCACGAACTCCCGCCAATCTGTTAGGCTTAAAAAACGCAGGCTGCTTATGCTGTTGCTGATAGATACCTGGTCTGCGGCCTGCTTTTGATTTTCTGATTGAATCATGGCGGTGCTGCTTAGACCTTCTTCCGTAAGATGCTGTTCCATCCAGTTAATAGCGAGTGTAAGTGCACTGCCTTTTTCCTGCAACTTTCTTGATAACTCAGCAACGAAAGAACTTTCCATCGGCGGCTTTGCTCTTGCCATATCTGCTATGACCAACACCAGGTTTTTTGGATTATTTTCCACCGTGTTAGCCATTTCTTCGGCCCAGTATGCAGCCAGTGTTTTGTTTGCAATATCGATAGAGATCTGGATAGAAAGACGCCTGAGATTTTCGAGCAACGCAAGCCTTAGCATAATCGGGATGGCCCATAATTCGCCGAGCTGCAGGTAATTAACGGTTTGATAACTATTAATAAAGTGAGAAAGGCTGCTTAAATTAACATGGCCATCACTGTGAGAAATTATCTCAACAGCTATATTATAAATGCGTGGCAACCCTGCTGAAGCGCCTCTTAAAAGTTGCGGTAATTCCCTGCTATAGCCCTTAGGCAAATGTTTTTTGGCAGTATATATTTGTTCTTCAATAAGATAAAAATTATCCATCAGCCACTCTGCAGCCGGTACTATACGGGTATTTGATTTTACAGCCTCCGTTAAATTTTCATGAACCTCCAGTAGGATCCTTTCATTTTCTGACAGGCGTTTAAGCAGGTTCTCAGAAGGATTTTTAGCAAGTAAGGTATGTTTTTGAGCAAGGGCTATCGCATATTTTTCAAGCTGTTCTTCGGTAAATAATTCCGATCTCAGGGGAAGCTTTTCTTCTCCATTGTTTCCATTTAGGCTTTCGCCAAAAACAGGCTTAATCAGATTTTTTCTTAGCGCAGTAATTACGCCCGGAAGTATTTTAAAAATTTCTTTTGGTTTATTTTCTTTCTGAGTTAAGCCCATTTGGGGTAAATATTTGTACAACGGATAGTTGGATTACACAAAAACTTAGCCGCAAAGTATTGAAAATATAGATGTTATTATTTTTTCGTTTGCTTTAAGGTCTCAAACAGTTTACCTGTTTTCAACCAGCTTACTAATTTTTTTAAATTCGCCGCGGTGGCCCAGGTACTTTCCAGCACGGGTTATTATAATTAGTATTTTCATAAAAAATATATTTATGAACGATCACCAGCAAAATGCTGTAAAAGTAAAGCATCAGATATTCCAGATTATACGCACTCCAATCGGTGATTCAAATAAATGGTTTGAGGTATTAAGAAACATTCATAAAAGTTTTAATGAACGCAAAAAAGCCGAAGAGTGGATTTTAGAAGAAGGGGAAAGAGCATTAAATTATACGATATTGGAAGTATTTACAAAGCGGTAATTAGGGCTAATTTTTTATTTAGGGATTGGTGGGTTCATATAGCAACTTGTTTATGGCGGGATTAAATTTAAAAATAAAAAACCGTCCGGTACCAATCAGACGGTTTATGCGAGTTTAAAACTTGTGGTTTTCATCAAGCACTACTAATAAACGTTTCCTGAATTATTTTATTTCATCTTCCGCAATAAAAAAAGTCTGTCGTTGAGAGCGAATCGTATATGTCGGCTGTTTAGGCATTTCTCACCACAACACATAAAGTCGCAACTTAGCAGATTGGTCTTTATAATTAGGTTTATGAAAAGTGCCAGTAATGGATATACGTTATGTTGAACAGGTTGGCAATTTATTTATGGAAAGAACCTAACACTCCAACAGAAAAACCGTCTGGTACCAATCAGACGGTTAGCAATAATTACGGATTAAAAACGACTACTGATATATTAGTCACCAAACCGTTTAAAAAGGTTGTATGTGTTTATAAAAATTCTCTTCAATTTTCCCTAATAAAAAATTGAGTGCTTTTGACTGTCTTTGCAGTGTTCCTCTCAACTTAGCAGACTTGTCTTAATAATTAGATTATGAAGAATGCCTATAATTAATATTATGTTAAATAGACACGATACAGCCCACAGTGAAAGCGTCATTAAAATTGTAGGGGCAGCCAACGCCACTTATTTGAGCGAAGATGGTAGCGAATTAGCAAAGCGAAGATTTACGCAGATTTTATTTCTATCTTTTCAAGTGACATATTTGTTACTTTCCATAAATAAATTGCCCGGTAAAATACAATCCCTAAAATAACTGATAGGATGCACATTATGATTAGGTATTTGATAAGGCTTTCCTGTTCATAACAGTATGTAAAATTACTTTCTGTCTGGGTTTTAAATTAGAGTTTGTTATCTTTAAAATAGAATTAATTCTACTCGTGTATTGACAATGTCAAACTATTGTAAATATTTTTATCAAAGCTTCTCCATTTAACAAATATATTTTACTTTTAAGTGAAATTTACATTAAAACGATTACCGCAATTTTGTGGGGATAAAGCCTCATTTTATACAGTAGCATCAAATGACACAGAATTATTTCGTTCTTTTTTAATTGAAAATACTAAACTTTTTGAGGCTGAACTATTGAATATTTTAGGGAGAATAAAGAATATGGGAATGAAAAATGGAGCAACGGACAATTTTTTCAGATTGGATGAAAGTGAAGATGCAAATGATGAAAAGGTCGTGGCCATTAAAGATTTACCTAGTTCAAAATTGAGATTGTATTGCGTGAGAATGTCTGATTCTCTCGTTGTCCTTGGCGGCGGCGGCCCTAAGCCTAAAAATGTTTTTAGATGGCAAGACGACTTAAAGCTTAAGAAAGAAGCTCACAAAATAATGTCTGTTTCAAATTTAATAGAACTCAAAATATCTCATGGAAAATTGAAAATAACTGATGACGGTCTTTCGTTTCAGGGAGATTTGCAATTAAATTAATTATGTTTCTAAAAAAGAAGACGATAAAAAACCACGATACCATAATAGAGGAACTATTGGAAAAATTAACTCCTGATATCCAGGAGAAAATTGATTATAAGATGAATTTGGCTGCAAAAATTTTTGCAGGAATAAAATCAAAGGGATGGAATAAGTCTGAATTTGCAAATCAGATGAATAAGAATAATTCCATTGTGTCGAGGTGGCTTAGTGGATTACACAATTTTGAATCAGACACCTTATTTGATATTCAAAATAAACTAGGCATAAATCTTTTAGATGACCGAAATGAAAATGAAGGAAGATTTTATACTGCCCCAACAACTGCAAATTATTTTGTACCAATAGAAGACTGTTTGGATTTTTTTGGAGGATTAATTGATTTAAAATCGTTGGAAAAATCAGCTTCTGTTCAGGTAATTACTACTACCGTAGGAGAAAATAACAACTAATGAATGAACCAAAGGTTACTACACAACTTCTACCTGAGAAAGTAACCATTTCCTTTTCCATAATCGAGCATAAATTATTGTCATTTAGGTTGACAGGGTATAGCTTGGAAAATAAAAATCTTGTAAAATTTGACGGCTATGAGTTCCAATTATCATTGAAATTAGAAGTTTTAGAAAATGAAAAAATAATTAAGCTAACGAATCACACACTTTTATTCGAAAAGCAGAGCGAAAACGTTAAACAAGAACTTGCAGAATTAAGAGCGTCATTCAAATTTTTAATAAACAACTTTGATGAATTAGTTAAAAAATTGCCCAATAAAGTTTTTGAAATTCGAAATCCTCTTTTACAAATATGTTATAATATTGCAGCCTCCAGCGTAAGAGGTATGTATAGTGCAAAGCTCGATAACACGATATACAATAATGCTATTTTACCTATAATAGATATTAACCGATTAGTTCCAGAACCTAATAATATAATACGAGGTATATAATAAATGGATTATGGTATTAGGAATAATAGCAGTGATGATACCAATACACTATGGATAATAGACAAATTAAAACTTCATAAATAGATAGCTTTTTTATTAGTATAAATGTCTATGTTTTCATCGCAGCAACTGTGAGAAATTGCCAAAGAACGGCAATTTCGCTTCGCTCTCAAAGAAACAATTTTAACGCCCCTTTCACCAAGCCCCTCTTCCACTCTACACAGCCGTGTAAATTCCGGTGATGTTGACCCACCATTCCGGGATGTTGACCCACCTGCGAAGCAGGCAGTAATTTTAAGAGCTAATTGATGATTAAAAATACAAAGGGTTATTGATTGGTTTTTATTTTTTTTCTTCTCATCGACTCACCTTTTAATTCGATACGATGTGCATTGGCTGTCAGTCTGTCAAGAATGGCATCGGCAAGTGTTGGGTCATTAATATATTCATACCATTTTGCTACCGGTAACTGTGAGGTAACTATAATGCTCTTCTTGCCATAGCGGTCTTCTAATAGTTGTAATAAAGTAAGGCGTACCTCCTGTCCTAAGTTCTGTAGCCCAAAGTCATCGAGTATGATCAGTGTTTGTCGTTCCAGGTGGTTTAATAATTTGATATAAGATCCATCCAGTTTGGACAGGGTAACCTTTTCTATTAAGCGGTTCATGTTCAGATAAGTGGTTTTATATCCCAGCATGCAGGCCTGGTGGC
>JBDSFG010000367.1:0-10847 GCA_039919615.1 Ginsengibacter sp.
AATCTAAAAACCAATAATTTTCTGCCGTATTCATTGGCGGCCATGTATGCAAAAAAAAATAAACTGGATGATTGTATTTTATTAAACTCTATGGGCAATATTTCTGATACTGCTATCGCTAATGTATTTATAATAAAAAATAAAAAATTTTATACGCCATCGCTTAATCAGGGCTGCATTGCGGGAGTAATGAGACGGTGGATAATAGAAAGAATAAAAATAAAAGGCAATGTTATAGTTGAAAAAGCTGTAAGACTGGAAGACTTAAAAAAGGCAGATGAAGTTTTTTTAACGAATTCAATACATCCTATACGATGGGTTAAGCAATTTCAAAATGTTCAATATACTAATAATCAGGTGCAGCTTTTATTTAAGGACTTAATTAAAACTTTGTAATCAAATAATTGTTTACTATCAGTTTGACATGTTCATTATTTTTTTATGAAAGCGGTAAATATTTTTTGGTTCAGAAGAGACTTGAGATTGTTTGACAATGCCGGGCTATATCATGCTCTTAAACAAAATATTCCTATTGTTCCCATTTTTATTTTCGACAAAAATATTCTTGATAAATTAGAAGATAAGTCTGATAGAAGGTTAACTTTTATTCATAGCGTAATTACCGAGTTGCAGAACGAACTTACGAAAGCAGGATCTTCCCTAGAGGTTTATTATGGTTTTCCTGAAAAGGTATTTGACCAATTAATGTGGAAATATGATATTAAAGAGGTGTTTGCAAGTGCAGACTATGAGCCTTATGCAATTGAAAGAGATAATGCAGTAAAAAACATTCTTTATAAAAAAGATATTTCATTTCATACTTATAAAGATCATGTTATTTTTGAAAAAGATGAAGTGCTCAAAGAAGATCAAACCCCTTATTCAGTTTTTACACCTTATAGCAAAAGATGGAAAAGTAAATTGAATGATTTTTATTTGCAATCATACCCTTCTAACAAATTAATATCGAACTTTTTTAAGCAGCCGCCCACGCCATTTCTGTCTTTAAACTCTATGAATTTTATAGAAACAGATAAAAAATTTGCTGCCCGGGAATTCTCAGAAGAGCTGATTTCAAAATACTTTTTGCAGCGAAATTTTCCAGGCGTAAATGGCACCTCAAAATTAGGGGTTCACTTACGCTTCGGCACAATCAGCATCCGTGAATTAGCCCGGAATGGCGCACGTTTGAATGAAACTTTTTTAAACGAATTAATATGGCGGGATTTTTACCAGGCTATTTTATGGCACTTTCCAAAAGTTGGAAAGCATAAAGCCTTTAAAGAAGAATATGAAAATATACAATGGCGTAATAATGAAGAAGAGTTTGCCCGCTGGTGCATGGGTCAAACAGGCTATCCGATTGTTGATGCAGGAATGAGAGAGCTGAACCAAACCGGTTTTATGCATAATCGTGTACGCATGATAGTAGCTAGTTTTTTGTGCAAGGACCTTTTAGTTGACTGGCGCTGGGGCGAAGCATATTTTGCGCAAAAGCTTTTAGATTTTGACCTTGCTTCCAATAATGGCGGCTGGCAATGGGCTTCCGGGAGTGGCTGTGATTCTGCGCCTTACTTTAGGATATTTAATCCTTATTTGCAAACCAAAAAATTCGACAAAGATTTGACCTATATAAAAAAATGGGTACCAGAGTTTCAGGAATTTAGTTATCCAGTCCCAATTGTAGAGCATGAATTTGCAAGAAAAAGATGTTTGGAGGTTTATGGAAAAGCGATAAAAAATTTAAACTAAGCAGATAATAACAACTTAATTCTTCAAAAACAGTTGATCGTTAAAGCCAGCATAGTCCGGATTAATTGCCTTATAAATCTCAAGCAAGTGTTGAATTGCGTCCCTACCATTCTTTCCTAAATCAATTGAATAATCATTTACATACAAGTCAATATGTTTGCACATTATACTTTCCTCCATTTCCATGGAATTCATTTTTACATACGGTGCCAATACAGGATAATTACCGAATGCATATTCAATGCTTTGTTTGATTAGCTTATCAATTTTAGTCTTTAGATTTTCATCCAGATTTCTCTTTGCAACAATTCCCCCGAGAGGTATAGGCAACCCGCTTTTATCCTCCCAGAATTTTCCGAGATCAATTATTTTTTGTAGCCCTTTATCAGCATACGTAAATCTGTTCTCATGAATAATTACACCGGCTGTGTTAGTTGGGGATTTATTTAAAACATAATCTTCTATTTCATTATACCTTAAAAATATTTTATTTTTCGCCTGCGGAAAAGCAAGTGAAAACAACATATGTGCAGTGGTATTTTCGCCTGGTATTGCAATAGTACAATGTGCAACGTCATTTAAAGGAATATTGTCTTTTGCAATTAAAAGCGGCCCTACTCCTGTGCCTAATGCACTTCCACTGTTTAAAAGAACATAATTTTTTATTGTCAAAGGCCAGGCCCCAAAACTAAGTTTGGTTACATCAAGTGTATTACTTAAGGCAAGCCTGTTAAGCGTTTCCACGTCTTCCAATACAACTTCAAAACTTATTTCTTCGGAATCAATTTTATTATTTACAAGTGCATCAAAAATAAAAGTATCGTTAGGGCAGGGCGAAAAGCCAAGTGTTAACCTCATACGTTAAGAAAGGGTTTGCGCAAGTTTTAGTAATTCGCTGGTTAAATTATCTACAGCTTCTTTTATTTTCCATTTATTTTTATTTCTTTCACCAACCTTGTTGGATATACTTCGCATTTGTAAAAAAGGGATATTCATTTGCAAACACACATAATGTAATGCAGCGCCTTCCATACTTTCAACATCAGCATTAAAAACCTTTAGTAATTGAAGCGTTTGTTTTTTCCGGTCACTTAGCCTGTTAACTGTGACACCCTTTACAACTTTTAAATGTGTTGTGTGTAAAATTTTGTTACTGTTTACCAGCCACCCTTTACTAAATGGAAACTCGTTTTCATCTCCAAAACCAAGTTGATACATCGTTTTGTACGTACCTTTTTCCTCAACGCCAATATCGGCAAAAGCATCCTGTTTTACCAAAACCACCTGCCCTTTTTTTATTTTTTTTGAAAACGTTCCTGCAATGCCCGCTTGTATTATAATATCATAAGTATTTTCCAGTATTTTTTTTGTAAGCGCATATATGGTTACCGGGGTGCCAAGCCCACTTATTAGTACCTCAATATTTTCTTTATTTTTTAAAAAAAGATCTACTTCAAATGTTGTAGCAGCCACTAATAAAATTCTCATTTTGCAAATTTCGCATTTTGAGATTACATTATAGTTTTCTGAACATACCTTTGAAAGAAAAACAGAACATTACGGATGGTTTACCTGACAAGAGTTGAACATTTTAATGCCGCCCACAGACTTTATAATCCTGCATGGAGCCATGAGCAAAATGAACATATTTTTGGGAAATGTGCTAATGAAAACTGGCACGGACATAATTACGATTTGCATGTTACTATTAAAGGTGATCCTGAAAAAGACACAGGGTTTTTATTTGATGCAAAAAAATTAGGACAGCTTATAAAACAATTTATCCTGGATAAGCTTGATCATAAAAATTTGAATATTGATGTAGATTTTTTAAAGGGTAAAATGTGCTCTACTGAAATTGTAGCAATAGAAATTTGGCGCCAGTTACACCCGCATTTGCCGCAAAATGTGCAACTGTACTGCATCAAACTTTATGAAACACCGAGAATTTATGTTGAGTACTTTGGAGGTTAAATTGGTTATGCTTTATCTTTATCAATCATAAATTAATCATGGATAAAAGAGTAGCTGTTTTTAGAAAAGAACATTTTAACGCAGCCCACAAGCTTAATAATAAAATGTGGAGCGAAGAAAAAAATGACGCTGTATTTGGTAAATGTAATAACCCCAATTACCATGGGCACAATTATGACTTAATAGTGAAAGTTATAGGTGAACCTGACCCCGAAACCGGTTATGTTATTGACCTGAAAATGCTAAGTGATTTGATCCGGGAAAATGTGCTGATAAAATTTGATCATAAAAACCTTAATCTTGATACCGAAGAATTTAAAGAGCTTAATCCTACTGCTGAAAATATTGCTATAGTAATTTATAGTATTATGCGAAGCAGGATCAGCGCAAATCTTGACTTGCAAATACGGCTCTATGAAACAGAAAGAAATTTTGTAGAGTACCCTGCCAATTAAAAATAATTCATAAATAATCTGATCATGTCTTACAAAAAAATAGAAGAATATAATGAGGAAACCATTGCACGCTTAGCTACAAGTTATCGTGAGGTAATTACGCTGCTCGGAGAAGATCCGGATCGTGAGGGTTTAAAAAAAACCCCCGAACGAATAGCAAAGGCAATGCAATATGTAGTACACGGCAATAAGCTTGATGCAAAAGCAATTTTGAATTCTGCCAAGTTTCATGAAGAAATGAGCCAGATGATAATTGTAAAAGACATTGAACTTTATAGCATGTGTGAACATCACATGCTACCATTTTATGGAAAGGCTCATGTGGCCTACATCCCCAACGGATGGATAACGGGCTTAAGTAAAATAGCAAGAGTTGTAGATGTATATTCCCGCCGGCTGCAGGTTCAGGAGAGGCTTACCACGCAAATTTTAGATGCAATAACAGAAACCTTAAACCCACTCGGCGCAGGCGTAGTTATCGAGGCTTCTCATTTATGTATGATGATGAGAGGTGTTCAAAAACAAAATTCCGTAACTACCACTTCTGCATTTTCAGGTGAGTTTGAAAAGAACGAAACAAGAAGTGAGTTTCTAAAACTGATCAGTTCAAAACTTCATTAATCTAATCAGATAGATGAACAAACATGCTTATATTTTTCCGGGGCAGGGATCACAGTTTAGTGGCATGGGAAAACAATTATACGATAGTAACCAGATCGCCAAAGACCTTTTTGAAAAAGCCAATGAAATTCTGCGCTTTAGAATTTCAGATATTATGTTTTCAGGTTCTAATGAAGAGCTTAAACAGACCAATGTTACCCAGCCTGCTATCTTTTTACATTCAGTTATTTTATTTAAAACACAAGACAATCCGAAGCCTGACATGGTAGCCGGACATTCCCTGGGCGAATTTTCTGCGCTGGTAGCAAATAATACCTTAATTTTTGAAGATGCTTTAAAGCTTGTTTATATAAGGGCAAAAGCAATGCAACATGCCTGTGAAATAAATCCTTCATCAATGGCTGCAATACTTGGCCTGGAAGATGGTAAGGTTGAAGAGGTATGTTCTTTAATTAAAGATGAGATTGTAGTGGTTGCAAATTATAATTGCCCCGGGCAGGTGGTTATCTCAGGAAGCAATAAAGGTGTTGATACAGCTTGTGAACTTTTAAAGGCTGCCGGAGCAAAACGGGCACTGATATTACCCGTTGGTGGGGCATTTCATTCGCCATTAATGCAGCCTGCAAAAGAAGAGTTAACAAAAGCCATTGAAGCAACTGCGTTTAATAAATCTTCATGCCCGGTTTATCAAAATGTGGCTGCAAACGAAATTACTGATCCTGAAGAAATAAAAGCCAATTTAAAAGAACAGCTTACCGGTTCAGTTAAGTGGACCCAATCTGTATTAGCTATGATTGCCGGTGGCGCTACTACTTTTACAGAAGTTGGCCCGGGTAAGGTTTTGCAGGGCTTAGTACAAAAGATAAATAAAGAATCGGCTGTTAACGGCATTAGTTAACTTAATCCCTTACTAAAGATCAGGACTTGAAAAGGAGAAAGGCAAGTCCATTCTTTCGGAGAGATTTTGGTGACGCCTTGAAGAACTTCGGCATGATATTGTTTTACCAATGCTGTTATAAAGCATACAATGAAACTTTATTTTTTGCCTGCTTTGGTTTTCTTCCGCACATTCACTTTTTATTTACAGTATTCACTTTCTAACTATATATATATTTTTTTTTATTTAGCCCGTTTTAAACGGGCTTTTTGTTTTATAAAATCTTTGTACTTTGGGTTATAATTATTTTTATGCAGAACATGCCGCTTGAGAATTTATTTTTTATAGATATTGAAACAGTATCAGCATCAAGAAACTTTGATGACTTAAACGATGAATGGAAGGAACTTTGGAGTGAAAAAATAAAAAAAGCCCTTCCGGAAAACATTACTGCTGAAGAGTATTACCCGCTACGGGCCGGTATTATGGCTGAGTTTGCCAAAGTTGTTTGTATAAGTTTCGGATACTTTAGAACAGAAAATAATGTATTACAATTGCGGATAAAATCTTTCTTTTCAGAAGATGAGAAAAGCATACTGGAAAATTTTATAAAAACGCTTTACCAGCTACATGCCATCAACAACAAATGGTGCTTAACAGGTCATAATATTAAGGAATTCGACATTCCGTTTTTATGTCGTCGTATTATTGTAAATAATCTTTCTATACCTCCCTTCATGGATTTTCAAAATATGAAGCCATGGGAAACGCCGGTTACCGATACGTTGCATTTATGGCGGTTTGGCGATTATAAACATTATACCTCTTTAAAACTTTTAGCCGCCACATTAGGCGCTCCTTCCTCTAAAGATGATATTGATGGTAGTATGGTAGGACAGGTTTATTGGGAGGAAAATAACCTTGAACGTATCGCAATATATTGTCAGAAGGATGTAATAACGGTGGCAAATATTATACTGCGCTATAAAAATTTGCCTGTTTTAAATGAGGCGCAAATAGTTTTTGTATCATAAATATTTATCAACGGTATCAATTCAAACTCTGCAAGCTATTTCCATTACCTGCATAATTTGGGATAACAATTAAGAATTTACAACCTGCATTAAGCTGCGATTCTATGTTTATGGTTCCGCCTAATTTTTCTACTGCCTCTTTCACAATATAGAGACCTAAGCCAGAACCCCCCGGTGTTTTATTGGCACGGTAAAACATAGCGAAAATGTATTCAAGATGTTTTTCGTCAATACCCTGACCATTGTCCTCAACTTGTATTTCTGCCTGCCTGGTTGTAGCATTCACTTTGATTTTTAAATAGGGGTTTTCCTGTTCTTTATTATGATATTTTAATGCATTTGAAATTAAATTACCAATCACCATATTCAGCCTTGCCCTGTCAGTAATAAATATACCCTGCTGATCTATTTCAACAATTCGATTAATGTTGCCTGAATTATCAGAAAAAATATGATCCTGCAGAATATTATCTATCAGATCATTGAAATCAACCGGCTCATAATTTAATTCAGTTCTTTTATTTTGTGAAAAATTAAGTATGTCAGTTATTAAAGAATTTAACCTGGATAAGGTCTTTGTCTGCATATCGAGATATATATTTCTTTTATTTTCATCTTTTTCTTCTTTAATAAGATAAACAAGAGTAATCATGGAAGTAATAGGTGAGCGCAGATCATGTGAGGTTCTAAATACTAAAATATCAAGCTCTGTATTTAGTTTTATCAACTGATCGTTAGCTTCATTAATAGCATTATTTTTCTCGCTTAATTCATTATTAGTATTTTCTAATTTGGTATTTACTATTTCCAGCTTGCTAAACGTTTTGAAAAATTGTTTTGAAAGCGACATTGCCTGTGAAATAATAAAAATAAAAAGGCCGGCATATACGAGATGCACACTTTCTATTATGAGACTTGTATAAAGCAGATCATTTATAATGGCTATAAAAAGAATGATAAATCCGGCTAAAAAATAAGTGCTGCCGGTTCTTTTATTTTTTACAGCTTTTATATACACGGATAATCCATAACAAGCTGTCAGCAGCATAAATACCTGGAAAGGCCGCAAAGTATAGCGAAAGATAAAAGGAGATGCAAATACAGCTGTTAATATAAATGGAATGCTGAATATTACAATATACCGAACTATTTTTTTTGAAAATTCTTTAGGGAATAATTTGTAGGAGAAAAGCGAAAGCACCGGCACAGTAAGATAGAGAAATACGAATTCAATATGCTTTATAAATTGCCAGCTCCAATTGGTAACATAGTTAATAGCCAGTTCATCTGTTATCAATGGACGCATAGCGAGTAAGATGCAAAAAATACTAAAATATAAAGACGCCATTCTTCTCCTAAAAAAAAAGAAGATCACGAAATAAAATATGCCCATAAGAAAAAAACTACCGGCAATAAAAAAATTGAGTGCCAGGTTTTTTATCCATAAACGATGTATTTGCTTCCCGGTTCCCAGCTTTATAAAATCCCACAATCCGCCTGTACTGTAGTTGAAATTGGCCACCTGGATAACGATATTCAACTCGTTATTTTCAGGAACTACAGGAATAATTACAGGCATGTAAGCCGGTATAGTACTGGTTTTAGTTGTACCAACTTTCCCCACCTCTAAAATTTGTTTTCCATTTACAAATAATTTGTAAGCAGAAGCAACGGTTAACATTTTAAGTTCAAGCCTTTCATTTGATGAAGGGCACAATATTTTTATTTTGTAAGTGGCATACCCAAACGCAGGTTTAATTAGCCCTATCCCGGGAACAAGGCTATTCCAAAAACCTGGCACATTGCTATATATTGGCGGCTTTGTTTCTGCAGTGTTGAAAGAGGCAGGAGTATATAAAGATTTCCAGTAAAATTCCCATTCCCCGTTTAAATCTGTTATACCATTTGTTGCCCAATTCCAGTTCCGAAGGTCAAGTACCCCTTTTTTTACCTGAACTTTTGACTGGCCAAAAGAGTGATAACAAATAATAATAAATAGAAGAATATAAACGATTTTGCATATAGTTATAGTCCTTAACACCTGTACCGATCCTTTCTGCTGCTCCATAAATCTTTATTAAAATTCTTCATTTATCGCTGATCACATTTCCTGACAAAGAAATCGTTTTATCATTAAGATAAATGTTTTCAGTAATAAAGGGTTACCAAGCGTAAGAAATTGCACGGGCAAGTTTGGTAGTGGGATTAGGGGTATGATTAAAACCTTGTAAACGTAAAAATGTTTTTCTGCAATAGCAAGTTTTATTTACCTTTTTATAAAATAGACATAAATAAAAGCTTCGATTGGTTCAGTGCCCTTCGGGGAGGCTCGCTTTATATTTTAGAAAAGCCAAAGCAAACCCGGGCATACGATGCCGTAAGTTGGGTTGCTTATCAAAAAAGTTATATATGGTGGGATATAGTACCCGTTTTTTATTCAAAGTCAAAACGGTTAAATTCTGGTCCCAAGGCCTCTTCTTTTATTCTTTCAAGGAAACCCTGAAAATTATCACAACATGTTTTAATAATTATCCTTCTGAAGTTCACCCTGGTGGTTGTATGCTTGCCGTGTACAGGACACCTGTGACTCTCAATATGCTTACAAATCTTGTCAAGATTGATTTTCATTTTTCTCATTCGTAAAATTTAAACGGTACAATCATGTTTTGATAAAACTCGCGGTTAGTTGGTAAGCGGTATAAAAATAGTTTATGAAGTACCGCAAAAATTATTCCTTTATAAAAAAAAATTGCCACTAGTGGATAAAATCTTTGTTGAACTTGCATTAAGATAATGTTGTTTACCTTGTTAGCAGATGCCACAAGGTTCTAATTGAAGAGACTGAAGGACTTATTACCTCACAGCACCTTCAAAAACGTTTTTATGAAAAGCTTTCCTTTTAAAAAAGCTTGTATATATTTGCGTTACGTATTCAATCCTCTATTTTCTACTGAATTTCCTTAAACTTATTGGTAACGCAAATATTACTGTCAAGGATTTGAGAGAGGCAACAAACGTTATGGTTTGGATGATTCTGTCAGATTAGTAAAACAACTCACTTTAACTAAGAGTAACACCTTTGACCGTTAAATAACTAAAAAAAGGCGTATTCTTAAAACAATATGTAAAGAAGGCGGGAGTACTTTTTTAAAAAACTTTCTGCAGTAAATTAATATCTCCTTACTTAAGTCAGGCTGCCGTGGTGGTAGCCTGATTTTTATTTGGCTCCAACTATGCATTATTAGATATAAAGTGATATTATTATTAAGTTTAAATTGCCATGAAAGTCCATACCAATCAGCAATCATTTCTTACGGGTCATAAAAAATAATCTGGCAAGATATTTACCGGTTGAGGCGATGAGATTTTAGCGGCACCTTTTTTACTTTTTTATCTGCTTTTAATGTCGCAAAATGGCTTTATAGGGGAACACTAAGCCAATCAGCTTAACTATTTTTATTACTGTCTTCAGGTTTTTTACCGGTACCTCTCATATTTGATATCTTATTCAAAATATCAAACCAAAAAGGAGCGCCCATCATAATTGCCAAAATGGTTGCAAGCAAGCCGGTAATTTTGGAAAAAAGCAGCAGGCCCGAAAACTTTCCATCTTCATTTTGCAATTCACCGGATTTCCAGGTAAGCGGCATTACATCGTTCAATACCTGCTTTGCCCTGTTAATCTCGTTTACCCTGCTAATCATAGCATCTTTAATTTCCTTTAAACCCATTGAATCTTTCGACAAGGTATCCGTAGAAGTGGCCCGGAATTGCTGAACTTTATTTATTAAGTCAATATCTTTTGTTCCGGCAAATGCCTGCGTGGCAAGCTTTGATCTAATCTCAGGATTACTATATAAATATTTTGCAATTGCAATGCTATCAGCATTTAGAAGAAATGTTACAATAACTGCAACAACAAAAGTTGCCGGCCGGGAATATCTTTTTTTTAATGCGCCGGTAAGCCTCTCCATTGAAGAGTCATACCAGTTTTCAACTTTTCCTCTAAACAATTCAATTTCACTTAAAGTTTTTTCAGTGACGGACTTGTAGGTATCTTTAGCTTCATTGCCATAAGTAAGCAAAACCCTTTGAAATTCTGTTGAGAGCACATTTGTTTTTTCAATTGCTTTT
>JBDSFG010000368.1:0-2954 GCA_039919615.1 Ginsengibacter sp.
GTCGTTTTTGTAAAATTTTTGAAATTTATTTCCGCGGTAGGGATTAAAATCATCAACATCCATTTGTGACATAGGCCTGTATACATCACTTACCCACTCGCTTACATTTCCGCTCATATTGTATACACCAAAGCCGTTTGGATAAAATGCTCTAGTGGGCCCCGGAATGGACGCCCTGTCGTTCAATCCGCCAGCTACTCCCATGTTATCTCCGTTGCCCCTTTTAAAATTGGCTAAAAACCTGCCCTGCCAACTGCTTCGGCGATTATCACGCAGGCCATTAATATTATTGCTCCATGAATACACCTGCTGGTTGGCAATAACTTCTTCACCGGTCTTTTTTTCTTTTTTTCTTGGGCTTGGGTTTTGAAGTATCATACCGTAGGCTGCATATTCCCACTCTGCTTCAGTCGGAAGCCGGTAGCCCGGTAATAAAATACCATCTTCAAAGGTTACCACTTTTCTTGTTCTTCCGCTTATATCTTTAAGGCCGTTTTTCTTGGGCGCTGTTTTGTTATTTATAAGTTCAGCATTCATTAAATAGGTGTCTGTATTAAAGGTCTGGTCGCCCTCTCCTCCCTTCATTTCAGCAAGAGGCGCTTTCTTGTTTAAATAGCTTTTATCTATAAGTATCTTTTCATTCACCCTGTCAGTACGCCAGATGCAATAATCATGTGCCTGTTGCCAGGTAACACCTACCACGGGATAATAATTATAAGCAGGGTAACGAAAATAATATTCAACATATGGCTCATTATATGCAAGCTCGCTTCTCCAAACCAAAGTATCCGGCAAAGCCATTCTCATTATAGCCGTATCATTATCAAACGTATTGGACAGCCAATATAAATATTCCCTGTAATGAACGTTGGCTACTTCAGTTTCATCAATGTAAAATGAATTTACAGAAACCCTGCGGGGGATGTTGTTCCAATCACGCATTACATCTTCCTCCCGTGCGCCCATAACAAAGGTACCTCCCTGTACAAATACAAGGCCTGGCCCTGCCTTTTGTTCCTTATTCTTTATCACGTGAAAATTGCCATAATTTTTATCGTCATAATTCCAGCCGGTTGCAGAAGATTTCTGTTTAGGACGACTGCAGGAGGTTATGTAACAGGAAAAAATTAAAACGGCTAAAATATTTATTACAGAAATTGATCTTAACATGGACATTCGTTTAAAATTTATTAACGAAAAGGATATCTGGTATATTGTATTAAATTACCCTTGCGTATGCGAATATATTTACTTTATCCGATAACAATATATTTGCTATGTCAATTTTGATGACCTTAAAATTATTTTGCAAAGCCTTCACAATTCAACTAAGGCTGTTGGTTATAAATTAATAGGAAATATTAAAAAAACAATAAAAAATACCCATAATCGTTCACTATGTGCAGCTTAATCTTATAATAATTGTCCGTTTCAATAAAAAATTTATTTTTACACTCTCCAATTCTGATTACGTATAGAGTATAATTCTCCATAACCAAGATAAAATAAGAATGAAAAACGCAACTTTTAAGTTTGCTGCCTTAGCTTTCATGATAGGGGTTTCATCTGCTGTTATTGCACAAACAAATTCAATAAATGTAGTAACCTCGGCGGTACCTTTTTTAAGAATTTCGCCTGACGCACGTTCCGGCGGTATGGGAGATGTAGGAATAGCTACTGCTCCCGATGCCAACTCATCTTTTTGGAACCAGGGCAAAATTCCATTTGCAGTTAGCAAGGCGGCCATTGCCGTTACCTATACCCCCTGGTTAAAAGGACTGGATTTAAATGATGTGTACCTGGCCTCTTTGGCAGGCTATTACCAGTTAGATGAATTGCAGGCTGTATCAGGTTCTTTGCGATATTTCAGCTTGGGCAACATCCAGTTCACTGATGCCTATGGCAATGATTTAAACACCTTCAGGCCCCGTGAGTTTTCTATTGATGCAGGTTACTCAAGAAAATTATCTGATAATTTAGGAGTAGGCATTGCCTTGCGATATATCAATTCATCTTTAGCAAGCGGCACTTATGGAGGCCAGTCATATAAGCCAGGATCAGCGGTATGTGCTGATCTTAGTATTTTTCATGACGGCACCGCAGCCAGCACTGGCAGCGGATTTAGCTGGGGCGCCACGTTAACCAATCTTGGTTCAAAAATTTCCTATTCAAATGATGCCACTCAAAAAGACTATATACCTGCAAATCTTGGATTAGGTATAGCTTACACAAAAGTTTTTGATGAAACAAGCAAAGCAACTTTTGGGCTTGATGTAAATAAATTGTTAGTGCCAACGCCACCGCTATTTAGCGATAATGGAAGTACCGCAGAAGATTCAATGAAGCTCGATAAATATCGTAACCAGGGTGTTGTAAGCAGTTGGCTCAATTCATTCGGTGATGCACCGGGAGGTTTTGGGGAAGAGGTGAAAGAGTTCCAGATTTCTGCAGGCGCCGAATATATTTATAATAATCAATTTGCTTTGAGAGCAGGCTACTTTTATGAAGCTCCAACAAAAGGTGATCGTAAATATTTCACCCTAGGTGTTGGCTTAAACTATAATATGTTCGGTCTCAATTTTTCTTACCTTATTCCTTCAGGTAATGGGGTAAACCGTAATCCTCTTTCAAACACTTTACGTTTCAGCCTTATTTTTAATCTTGATAGCGAAACTAATATAAGCAGTCCTGCTCAATAGATCATTAACTTATAAAAAGAACGTTTCCGTCCGGAAGCGTTTTTTTATGTTTATAACTGAAATATTTTTGACAGATATTTACAATATATCAAATCAATAATTATGTCTTTCAGGATAGGCTCCGGAGTTGATTTTCACCGGTTGGTCACAGGAAGGGAATTATGGATTGGCGGTGTTAATATCCCTCATCACAAGGGCTCTTTAGGACATAGCGATGCAGATGTACTGCTTCATGCTATTTGCGATGCTATGCTT
>JBDSFG010000373.1:0-9524 GCA_039919615.1 Ginsengibacter sp.
ATGAACTGCCGGATTCTACCCAAATGAAAAAGCTAAAATATCCAAAAATTCATCCTGCTAAAAGAAGACATAGAAGGCGTTAGTATGCTGTTACGCAGCATTGCCAAAAAAGAAATAGGCCATAATAATTGACGTGATTATTCCCACAAGATCTGCCAGCAGCATTGAACCTATTGCATACCTTGTATTTTTTATCGATACAGAACCAAAGTAAAGCGCCACTACATAGAAAGTGGTATCGGAACATCCCTGCAAAATACTGCTAAGCCTGCCTGCAAAAGAATCAGGGCCAAAAGCTTTCATTGTATCAATCATCATTCCTCTTGCGCCACTGCCGCTTAGGGGCCTTATAATAGCCGTAGGTAAGCCATCTACAAATCTTGTATCAGTACCGAGAAAGCCAAATATATTTTTCATTCCTGTAATAATCACATCAAAGGTGCCGCTGGTTCTTAACATGCTTATGGCTACAAGCATACCAACTAAAAAAGGGATAATTTTTACTGCCGTTTCAAAACCTCCTTTTGCGCCTTCAACAAAAGCATCAAAAATGTTTATTTTTTTATACAGCGCCCCTAAAACGATACCCGAAAAAATCAGCAATATCAGGCCATTACTCAATACACCTGAAAAACTTTGCACGCCCTGAAAAGTTAAGGTTCTGAGATAGATCATCAGCAAAGCAAATAATGCTGAAATGGCTAACACCCACCCTAAAATTACCGGTTGAAAAATATTGATTTTTTGCTTGTAGGATACGATAACCATGGCCGCTAACGTAGCAACAAAAGTTACGATAATACAAGGGACAAAAATGTCGGTTGGGTTTGCGGCTTTTAATGAAGCCCTTGCTGCGATTATACTAACCGGTATCAGCGTTAACCCTGATGCATGTAAACAAAGAAACATAATCTGCGCATTTGACGCAGTATCTTTTTTTGGATTGATTGTTTGAAGGCTTTCCATGGCTTTTATTGCAAAGGGTGTTGCCGCATTATCAAGATTTAATAAATTGGCGGAAAAATTCATCATCATGTGCCCCATTGCCGGGTGATCTTTTGGAATTTCAGGAAATAATCTTGAAAAGAAAGGCGCCACTACTTTTGATAATATCCTTATGCCGCCTGCTTTTTCAGCAATAGTTAAAAACCCCATGAATAATGCCATTATTCCTATAAGATTGATCGAAATATCAACAGCATTTTTGCAGGTAGCAATTATACCATCGCCCGCCTGTTCCCTCCAGATTAATATTTTATGATCAGCGGTTTTGGTAAATTTTATTTCACCGTTCTTTACTTCCTTAACGGTATCTAAGGCTTTAATGATCTGCTGAGAAACAAGGGCGGAATCAACAAGTTTTGTTCTTGCTGTATCGCCTGCTTTGCCTACTACCATTTTATTAAAAATATCACTGTTATCCCCGGAGGAAACATATAGAAAAAGCGCTGACAATACTGATACTAAAATAAAAGCAGCCCATATTCTGCTCAAGGCCATATAATTCCTTTATGATGTAAATAAATTAAACCAATCAATTACCTCAATCAACATGAAACTACATTTTTTATCAATATAAAATGTCTAAGATTTACCCCCTTCAATACGCATAGGAAGACTACCTGGTTAACAAGCCACAACATGCATTTTTTCACTATAGTAATGTAAACAGTTATGGTTTGATTAATTAGCAGTTATACTACGCATAATCACTTAATAAGGCAAATACCGCCAAAAATCAATCAGCAGGTAAAATAATAGTTATAACGGTTCGTTAGCATTAGGATAGACATGCTGCATTTGCCGTACCCGTTTAGCATCCGGAGAATGAATATGCGTATTCAATCCTCTTTATGAAAAAATTTTATCCCTATAATTTTTTAATTCCATTTCTTTTATTAATACAGCTTAACAGCCTTTCGCAGGGCACGATGCCCTTTGGCAATTCTTATGTAAATATCAGCAAGAAGGGAATTGGCGGAATTATTGAAAAGAATGATACGCTTGAAATAAGAAACACTTATTATTTTCCCACCGCGTACAACCGCATATACAAAGTGAGATTTTTAGGTAACCTGCCATCTAATACACAAATATTAAGTAACGATTCTTTACGGATCATAACCAATGAAGGGGTTACAATTAACCGGTACACTTATGCTTCGGCAGACGACGCTGCAACATATTTGGGTACACCACCCGCAGGAGAATATAATATCAAAATTAATATAGGCACTAGTGTAAGTGCACCGCTTAATAATTCTCTTGCAGACATTACCGGCGCAAGCACTGTAACACCTGGCACTACAAGGCAAATATTAAGCGGAACATTAATAACCACTGCCTTCAGGGTTAAGGTTACCGGTAACCCGGGTGATACTATTGTACTTGGAGCTGGAAAATTTGTTTACCGCAGAAATAACGTTTTAAATCCTGATACAACGGTAAATTCAACCCAATACAAAATACTCATTGATTCCATTCAGACACTCCTTTGTCCGAATGTTAGAGGGGTAAATATAGCGGCTGAAATGGGAGGTACCTTCGACAGCGGAATTGTACAGAACAGAAGTGATCTTGCCTATCCAATACCAGGTTATAATTATGTTCCGCTTACCCCTTTTAATGTAACCAACGATGGAAGATATTGTATAGTAAATAATTTAAGCCCTTATGCAAGCACCTACCAAAATGCGGAGTTAAAGCCGAATTGTGTTACTGCTTATCCCGGAATTACTTCGTGTGCCAACAGGATGTTTAGTTCCTGGTATATTATAGGCGATCATACAGGTACAAACAATTCAATCGGCAATCCACCTGCACCGGCTGGCACAATGGGTGGTTATATGCTGGCCGTTAATGCAAGTTATGCTATGAGTGATGCCTACCGGCAGACCATCAATACACTTTGTCCCAATACAACTTATGAATTTTCTGCATGGATACGAAATGTATGCCAGAGGGGAAGCAGAGACATGGACGGAATAGCAACATATGCACAGGGGGTATTGCCTAACCTCACATTTGTCGTGGACGGTATTGACAGGTACTCTTCAGGTGAAATGGATACTTTGGGATGGCAGAAAAAAGGATTTATATTTAGAACAGGCCTCCTCCAGACTTCAATAACTCTTGCCATAAGAAATAATGCGCCTGGCGGAGGAGGAAATGATTGGGTAATGGATGATATTGCCATTGTAACATGTTCTCCTGAACTTATTATGAATCCAAAAGATACCGTTACAAGTTGCAAAGGATTAAATATGTTTTTAAGCGATACCGTAAGATCAATTGAAAACACATACATAAATTATTGCTGGCAAAAAAGTATTGATGCTTTAACATGGATAAATACCGGAGTATGCGGTACTAAAACCCCGGCATATATAAACGGTATGTGGCAATATGTAGTGGATACCTCGTTTATAAATGTTTCAGCCGATAGTGGCACGTATTACCGGTTACAAGTGGCAACAACGCTAACTAATTTAATAGATGCAAACTGCTCAATCAATAACAGTCAAAAAATCTTTCTAAAGGTATATGATGTTAATTGTAAAGTACTTGAAATAAATAGCCTTACCCTAACCGCAGAAGAAGCTAATGACAAAGCTATTTTACGATGGACAAATTCATTAGAAAAAAATGTAAAAGCGTACCATGTAGAAAAGAGCAGTGATGGAAAAATTTTTAGCACCGTAGCAATAGTAAATTCAAACAGCAATGATGGTTCCGGCAGTTATAAATTTACAGACCCGGCAAAACTCAAAGGCCTAACATTCTACCGTATAAAACTTGAATATGACGTTAACGCTGATTTTAAATATTCCAGGATAGCATCAATTAACAATCTCAATTTTTTTAATTTCAGCCCTTCTGTATCTAATCCATTTACTAGTCAAATTGAAATAAAAACTACTGCTTCTCAAAAAGGAATACTCGAAGGCGTTTTAGTTGATATGTGGGGAAGGATAATTAAAAAGAAAACATTTAATGTAAGCAAAGGACCAAATACTATTCTTATTGATGGCTTACAAGGCATCAACTCCGGCGTTTATATTTTGAGATTAAAACTTGGTGATAACTATTTCGAAAACAAACTCATTAAAACAAATCTTTAGCGCTCCAACATAAAGGCCTCCTGGTTAATTTCGCCCTGGTAATATCGCTGGTGATAACAGATAATCTAAAAAAACTGCTCAAAGTAATTCCTGCTATATTTGCAGCCCAAATTGCTTGTCTCAGTTTTAGGTGATGAGCACAAAAATCTTTTTTAAAATGGCTTTACAAGCAGGAATTGTAGGATTACCAAACGTAGGAAAATCAACCCTTTTTAATGCAGTTAGCAATAGTGCCAAAGCGCAGGCAAGTAATTACAGGTTTTGCACTATTGAGCCAAATATAGGCCTGGTAAATGTTGCAGATGAAAGAATAGACAAGCTGGCCGCTCTTGTAAATCCAAACAGAACGGTGCCAACGCAATTGGAGATAGTGGACATTGCAGGGCTTGTACGAGGGGCAAGTAAGGGTGAAGGGCTTGGAAATAAATTTTTGGCAAATATCAGGGAAGTTGATGCTATCATTCATGTGGTAAGGTGTTTTGAAGATGAAAACGTACTTCGGGATGAGGGAGAAATAAATCCTGTAAGTGATAAGGAAATTATTGATACAGAATTGCAGTTAAAGGATCTGGATGCAGTAGAAAGAAAGGCTTCTAAAGCTGAGAAATTATTAAAAACAAGTGATGCCAAAACTAAA
The DNA here is from genome assembly GCA_039919615.1 of Ginsengibacter sp. Classification (GTDB taxonomy): domain Bacteria; phylum Bacteroidota; class Bacteroidia; order Chitinophagales; family Chitinophagaceae; genus Ginsengibacter. The sequence continues at coordinate 4,759 of JBDSFG010000373.1, forward strand.
GCCGAATATGAAATTTTATTACAGTGCAAAAAAACACTGGAACAGGGAAAAAATATAAGAAGCCTTGCTTTATCAAAAGATGAACGTATGGCCATCGCTGATCTTTTTCTGTTAACTGAAAAGCCGGTATTATATGTGGCAAACGTAGATGAGGCATCTATGCATACAGGTAATAAATTTTCTGATGCTTTAAAAGAGGCAGTAAAAGAAGAAACCGCACAAGTTATCATTATGAATAATTCCATTGAAGCTCAGATTGCTGAATTTGATAACACTGAAGACAGGCAAATGTTTATGGAGGAATACAAAATGGCCGAACCAGCATTAGACCGCCTCATTCAATCTGCCTATAAGTTGCTCAACCTCTTAACCTATTTTACTGCAGGAGTACAGGAAGTAAGAGCGTGGACGATTCACCACGGATGGAAAGCCCCGCAGGCTGCAGGTGTTATTCACACCGATTTTGAAAAAGGCTTCATAAAGGCTGAAGTAATTTCTTTTAAAGATTTTATACAATACCGCTCTGAAGCAGCCTGCCGCGAAAACGGGAAGTTAAGAATTGAAGGCAAGGAGTATGTCGTAAACGATGGAGACGTAATGCACTTTAGGTTTAATGTATAACCAGAATTTAAAATACTAAGAACGCCTGTTTTTTTATACAAGTTGGACGCTGTTTTTACTATCAAAATAAATTTAGCAAACTTATATACCTTCCTTAGTTTTTTTCATAGTCTGGTTTGACGCAGGTCTTAACACTCTATCCTCCGCATATGATCAGCACGGCCAGGGGGAAGCTTAGGCGAAAAGTTTAGCATCCAGGCATCAAAAATTAATCAGAGTTTACTTAAATATACACGTGCTGAAGTGGTAACATAAAAAGCTACAATTTGCTTACCTTTTTCATTTTTTATAGTTTTGGTACTTAACATGCCACGTTCAACCAAACCTTTCGCGTATTTAATATTGGTACTATGGCAGGGTTCTCCGCCCATTAACTCCCTTTCATGACAATCCATTAATATTTCGATCATTTTACTTGTTAAAGGCAAATTTTTTTTTTCAATGTTAACACGCATTTCTAAAGGTAGTTCTATTGCTGAGACAAACAGAAGCGTTCGCAAAATGAACATTAATTTTCCCTACTAATGTCATCTGAAATGTTTTTCCTCATAAGTCTATCAATCTTCTTTTCCAATAAAGGAAGATTAAATGGCTTTTCGATCACATCATCAACAGGTAAACTGTTATTTTTTTCTTTTAAAGTGTAGCCAGTCATTAACAGTACCGGAACAGGGTTAGTTTCTTCATTGGCTTTTAATTGCAATGCTACTTCTTTCTGAAGCACATCTACTATTACAAGTTCCGGAGCAAATTCTTTCATAATAACTGGTACTTCATTCCCGTTGCCCGTATATTTTACCTGATAGGTTTTTTTTTCAAGCCAGTTTTTTAACAAGGTCATCGTATCAAAATCGTTGTTAACTACTAATATCTTTTTCATGATTTACTGTATGCATTAAAAATTTAGGTAAATCAACACCTATGCCACGTTTTGTCAGCCTGCTAACGTTAATATAAGAATGTGCTTAAAATGGAATAGAAAAATAAAACGTTGATCCTTTCCCTTCTTCACTTTCTGCCCATACATTACCCTTGTGTGCATGTATTATCTGGCGACATAAGTATAGCCCCATTCCAATGCCTTCCAGATTTTTGGTTTTTTCTGCTCTAAAAAAACGTTCAAATATATAGGACAGTTGGTTCTTTGATATTCCTAATCCCTCATCTTTTACTGAAACAGTTATTGATTTATTATCGTGATGTACGGTAAGGATTACATCTTTGCTGCCATTAGAATATTTAATACCATTAGTGAGATAATTTGTTATAACCTGTATCAACCTGTACCTGTCTCCATTAATTTTTATATTTCCCTCCCCTTTTACCACAATGTTATAGGAAGGCTGCAATCCTTCTATAGTATCTATGGCCTCTTCTATCATGTTTTGAAAATTAAAAGTTGAAATATCTAATTTTAAGTTTCCGGAGTTTATTTTGGCAGCTTCATATAATTCTGCTATCATTTTATTGAGACGCATTACATTGTTTTTATTTCGCTGCAGCATGTCAACTATCTCTTCCTGGTTGTTTTCTTTTATTGCAAGGTCCATTACATCATTACATAAAACCAGGTTTGCAAGTGGGTTTCTAAGTTCATGGGCTACAAAGCCAATCAGGTCTTCCCTTTCTCTTTCAGCAAGCTTATGTACAGTTATATCGTGGATTACAAGCAGTACGTGATTTTTCCCATCTTCATGTTGCATTATACTGCAGTTGATATCAAATATTCGCTTTTCGCCGGATGATGTTTCTATTTCTATAGCAGTATTTAAAAACCCTTTTTTAGTTCTGATAGCATTTTGAATATTACTTTTTATTTCCTCAAAGGCATCATAGGGTTTTATAAGCTCTGCAAAATTCATTGGTTTAATTCCCACCTCTCTGTACATAAACAATTTTGAGAAAGGCTTGTTAGCTTTTATGATATTCATATTCTCATCCAGTACAATTACCACATCTTCAATAGAACCAAGTATGTTTTCATTAAATTCATTTAAGTGCCGTATAGAAATTTCTGATAACTTTTGTTGATGGATGTTTTGGATAACTTTTAAAATGCAGCTATTACCTTCATCGTTCTTAACAAGAACAGACTCCCCGGAAACCCATATTAAAATATTATCTTTTGAAACTAAATAATTATTATCTGATCCCTGGCCCCTAGTTAAAACAGCATTAAGTTCCTTTTGGGGCAAACCTTTTATTTGATCTTCTTCAGTAAAAAGTACGGCTACATTTTTACCGGCAATATCTTCCATTTCATATCCGAAACAATTTATGAATGCGTTGTTAACTTTAATTATAGTCCCGCGTTCATCCATCAGTAAAACCGTGTTCTGTACGGCATTATTAAACAGGGCTTCAAAATAATTGAAGGAGGAAACCAGAATTTGAGACGTTTTTGTCATAGCAGTTTTACCTTTTTTGGCCAAACGATTATCATAAAATTATATATAAAACTGAATATATAGTTATTTTTTATTATTCGGTTTTCTGCCTTTTTGTAATACAAAAATTCGTATAAATCAGGCTTAATTTTGGATCGTTACAATACAACCTGCGTAAATGTTTTGCTGCAAGATGCAGGGTAAAAGAAAGAAAAAATTACAGGCAAATCTTATTTTATTAATAAGGCAACTCATTATTAAAAATTTCGTACTAACTTATCAATACAATAATTAATATTTTTTTTGGAGAGCATACTTTCAATAATATCGGGATGCATGAGAAATGATCAAAGAGATCAAAAAAAACTCTATGAAAAATACTATGGATATGCGCTTAAGATTGTTTTCAGATACATTTATCGCTACGAGAAAGCAGTTGATGTTGCCAACGATGGATTTGTAAAAATATTCAGAAAGATTGAACAGTTTCATTGCGATAGTGCTGACAAAACTGAAATGATGCTTATGGGATGGATAAAAACCATAATGATTAATACCGCTATTGACAGATTAAGGAAGGATAATTTTTTGCCTGAGATTGGTGATTTCAGTGAAAACATGTGGCTGGAAGATAGAAGCAGTCAATCTGACCAGATGATTTTATATAAAGATCTTATTAAAGAAATTCGAAAGCTGCCCACCATGTACCGAATGGTATTTAATATGTATGTTATTGATGGCTTTCCCCATAAAGAGATTGCATCCCACTTAAAAATTGCAATCGGCACTTCAAAATCAAACCTCTCAAAGGCAAGAGGCTTGTTACAAAAATTCATAAAAAATAATGAAATACAGAAAGATATATGCCAGATGTGAATGACGATATGGATGAGTTATTTAAAAAGGCAGCAGAGAATTATCCGCTTAACACAGACAGCAGTGACTGGAACGAAGTGTATAAAACTTTGCGACCTTTAAACCAGCCTGTGAATAATACAGGCGACAAGAAAAACTCACGCAGATTTTTATGGCTTTTACTGCTTTTAATACCAGCTGCAATTTCGATAAATAAATATGTTTTTAATGCGGAACATAAAAACGCACAAGCAGAAATATCTTCAAAAAAACACATGACCAGTTCACCTGAACAAAAAAATACCGCTAAAGAGAATTTAAATACTTCTGAACCAAAAGAAGCAGTGCACTCAAAAGCAATTTTATCAACCGCAAGTAATATTTCGTCACCTTCAAAAAGTATAGCAAAAAAAAATCCGGCACAAATGGTAAACAGAATCTTGCCAGGGGATATTTCCCCGGAGAAATATTCTGCTGGTGAACCATCAAATAATAATATTGACAATGGTGATGTGCCGGCTTTAAAAAGCGGGGCTTATAATAAAATACAGGAGGGCGCCGAGGTAATTGAAACGGGTATCAACGAAACTGCACCGGCATCAAACGAAGTTGCAACCGATTTGGATGTTACTAAGCAATCTAATATCAATCAATCCGCAGAAAGTAAAATAACACAACAGCAGGATAAAACTGAACCTGTTGCTGATACCACAAAACAGCGTATAAACAACACTCCGAAATTAAAGGGCCGGCAACAGCGCTTTTATGCAGGTATAGTTGCGGGGCCTGATTTTAGTACGATTAAGTTTCAAAAAATAATTAAAACGGGCTTTACCGCCGGTGTAATAGCAGGCTATAGGTTAAATAAAAAATTGAGTATAGAAAGCGGATTTTTTTTAGATA
>JBDSFG010000249.1:0-6201 GCA_039919615.1 Ginsengibacter sp.
TTAATGTTAAGGCAAACTTTTCATTATTTTTTAAAATAAAATGTGCATTTAAAAGATTGTGCATTCCTTTTATATAGTGAGCCGTTTCAGCATTTATCATAAGAGGTTGTTCTGTAAAAAGATCAACCCATTTTTGTGTGTAACGGTAATACATCAAAAAATCCTGTCTTATAAAAGCATACCAGCTATAGCTTTGATATAAATATAGTTTTTCATAAAATCCTTTTTGTTCATTGGTGCCTTTGGGCAAGTTTTCCTGGAAGAATTTTATTATCCCGGTTTCGTCCTTTTCACTTCGGGCATGCCCGTTTTTTATATACCAGCTATATAATTGTAAAGCAAGATTTGAGAGCTTTGTTATCATCGTTCGCCTTTCATTAACTTCATTGGCCTCAATAGTTAAGCGGTCGGCACGGTTTTGCATACTTCGGGTAATAAAAAGCGTCTCAATCTTTTTCTCTAAAGAAATTACCTGAAGAAGAAAGCTATCCTGGTTATAGGAAATGGCAAGCTCTTTAACCTTATCCAATATTTTAAGGCTTTGGAGATATAGTCCTTTATTATATAAAATACGGGCAAAATCCAGTTGCTCGTGTAATTGAAGATCTATGCTTTCTGTGCTTTTTATCAGCCTAAGGCTGCTTAATAACTGTTTGTATAAATGAGCTTTTGTATTAGATAGCTGTGGTTTTTTTATGGAGGAAAGCTTTTTTAAAAGAAGAATCTCATTGTAATCATGCAGTTTGTCAAGAGCATCAAACAATTCTATTATTTTAAGGTCCTCATTGCCTGAACTTCGTTTAATATATAGCTTAAAATTCCTTTTTTCAGACTTTTCAAGGGAGTGAATCAACTGAAATAATGCATCTGAAGTTCTGTTGGCCATCATTAATTGATTTTTGTAAAACCTGCTCCCAATAATGGATACATCGTATTTTTACTATTCTTTGCCATAATAAAATCCATTATAACTCGTTTTGAACAATAAAATAACACACCCTACTTTTACTGTATGGATGTGTTACATGTGCAAAGGAATGAAAAAAAAATAACAAGCAATCGTAGAACTGCATCTTTGTGCAGTGAGCGTATTAATAAGCTGTATCAACAAATTTAATACAGTAAAGATTTTCTTATAGCAAGCAATCGTTAGGCTAATCCGTTTCTACGGATGGGCCTTTTTTTTTGCAATCTACTAAACTTTATAATTAATTCACAAAAAATTATTGATTGCATAACCTAAATAGCAAGGAGATCCACAAATTTTTACCTAAAGGGCAACGGATGCTCATTAGGTCTTCAGCTAACGATGAATTTTCGCTTCAAAAAAGCACCTAAAAAATGAGCCCCCTGTAAATACAGCGGGCGTTGTGTAAAAAAAACTTAATACACATGAGAAGAAGTTTCTGATTTATTTATGTGAATGAATTAAATAATAGGCTAATAAACTAATTGAAAAATGAGTAGGTTAAAATTAATTTTTTATAGAACTACCTAAGCTAAAAAGTTACTCAAGTATTAAACTTTGTGTGTAAAGAGTTAATATATCTTACTGAATGGAAAGAAACTCATTATCAAAAAAAATCTTATGCTTCTGATATCCATTTACGAAAGTTTGGGGCAGTATTTTGACTAATGATTATAAAATGATTTAATTTTTCATGAATATTCAGGTCAACCTGCAGTTTTACTTTTTCATATGGCTTATAACTCTTTACAAAGGCTAAATTGATAATATATTGCCTGTTTGCTCTAAAAAAGATAGAATCATCTAATTCTGATTCCAGATCATTGAGCGGTTTATCTGTTATAAATTTTTGTCCGCTTTTGTCAATCACATATACCAGCTTGTTTTCCGTATAGAAAATAACCACATCTTCAAGCCTTACTGAAATATTTTCAATGCCTTTTTTAACAAGCAGCCTGATTTTCTTTTTTACATTTAACGAGTGTATTAAATTATATAAAGATTGGTTATTATCTGTGAAATGTTTCTCCAGCATTTTGTATTTAAATATTGCCCTGGCTATTTCTTCTTTACCTACCGGCTTTAATAAATAGTCAATACCATTATTTTCAAAGGCATACAAAATAAATTTATCGTAACCAGTGACGAATATTACAGGTATTTTGATCTTTGCTTCATTAAAAATCTCAAATGATAACCCATCAGGCAGCTGAACGTCGGAAAAAATAATATCTATTAATAAATTCTTTTTAAAATATTCAATACTTTCTTTTACAGTATTTAAAATAGCCTTCACATTCAGGTCGGGCGATATTTCTTTTAGAATAGCTATAAGCTTTTCCTGTGCTGGTTTTTCATCTTCAATAATAACAATGTTGATCACACGTATTCGGGTTTAATTTTCTTAGTTACGGGGAGTTTTACAGTGAAGGTGTTTTTATATTCTTCTACAATTATTTCTTTACCAAAAATCAGTAAATATTGAGCCGCAAGATTTTTCAAACCGATTTTTATAGAATCAATCATAACCGGTTTTTGTGTTATTGTATTTTGTATAACTAAAAAATCATGATCTGTTTTAATGTAAATATCTAATGGAAAATCGCTGCTGAATTCGTTGTGCTTTATTACATTTTCAACCAATACCTGAAGGGCGGAGGGTACTACTAAAATGTCTTTGATATTCTCAGTTTTTAAATCAATATGTAATTGTAACTTATTGTCATGCCGTATTTGTATAAGTGCAAAGTAATTTTTTATAAAATCAATTTCTTTATCGGCAGAAATCACCTCTCGATCCTTATTAAGTAAAAAGTATTTATACACCTGGGCTAACTTACTGTTGAACAGATCTGCTTTTTTACTGTCCCTGCCGATGAGGTGAGATAAAGTATTTAAAGAATTAAAAATAAAATGGGGAGTTAATGTATTTCGTAATGATGTTAGTTCCGCCCTGCCTAAATCATTGTCAAGCCGGGTAACAATTTTAGTATCAATTTGTCTTTCCAGGGTTAAGTATAAAATCTCGTATATAAGCGTAAAAAATATTACCGCCGCAATTGAAAGAAAAATAGATTTGTTTATTGGGTCCCACCTGAATTCTTCTTTAGAAAATACCATCCACATAAAACAAAACACGCTGGCAACCACGCTGCTATATAAGCCTGATGCCATACCTATTGCAGTAATTTTTGAAAATGGGTTTTGCTTTATAGTATACAACCGGCGCAGCTTTAAGTGTATCCAGTGGCAACCTTTCCATATACAAAATGAAACAAAAACAAAATATAAATTGCCGCCTGCGGCTTGTATTGCACTATATTTATTATAGGTAATAATTCCTGATAAATTAGATATAACTACCCCTGAAAGTGGTATAAATAATATTTTCAATACTCCATCCTTAACCATGCTCTCTTAGTTAGATTTTAGCTTTCGTCCGCTAATTTTAGGTAAGTAAGTTATCCGTTCTAAAAAATATATTTACTAACTATTTTAAGCAGGTGCAATTTTTAGTTAGCACCGGAAAAATTCATATTTCACCGGCAATCCAATCTTGCCTGACGATGAATAAGAAGACAGTTATTCACAGAAGACGTCTATACACAGCAGTAATTTCTTTCTATCAGCAACTGGTCAACCTAAACTTACTGTTCTATAAATCGCTTCCGCTTACAGATGCCTGACAAATCAAAAATGAAACGTTATCAGGGGATGCTTTATAAGTCTGACTTCTTTCATAGTACTCTTGCATGTTAGTTTAAATTCAGTAGCCAATATTACTGCTTCAGTAGCCACTTTTAATAATTCAGTAAATCGGAGATGCCATTAAAACAACAATTATATAAGATTGTATGTCTCCGCTCATATAAACAGACAATTATTTTAATCAGCTAAAAAATATCTTATGAGGAAATTAATATGTTTACTTATTTCCAATTTTATTATTTATTTCTGCTTTGCGCAAAAAACAGAAATTACAGGTATAGTATCAGATAGCCTCGGCAATGCTGTTCCAAACGTTTCAATCAAAGAACGGTCTTCGAAAAAGGGCACGACATCGGATCAGAACGGATTTTTTAAATTAAATACAACTCCTGGAGCGCAACTGGAAGTCTCTACAATTGGGTACAACCCACTGTTAGTAACAGCAGCTCCAAATCTTTCCATTGTTTTAAGCTCCACAAGCACTTCGCTCACAGAAGTGGTTGTAACGGCTTTGGGTATTAAAAGAGAAAAAAGGCAGCTTACATACAGTACACAAGAAGTACATGGAGAAACACTTGTTCAGGCTAAGCAGGATAATGTAGTGAATGCGCTTGCCGGCAAGGTGTCCGGTGTTCAAATTAGCAATTCAAGTGGTATGGCTGGCAGTTCTTCCCGTATTGTTATCCGGGGCAACGTATCCTTATTGCAGGAAAATCAACCGCTGTTTGTGGTAGATGGTGTTCCTATTGATAATAGTGAGTCAGGTGCAATTGATGTATTTAGTCAGGGCGCAAATAATACCGGGCTCAACCAGGGTAGCACTTCAAATAGAGCAATTGACATAGATCCAAGTATTATTGAATCCATAACTGTACTAAAAGGTGGAGCTGCTACTGCTTTATATGGTGCATCAGCAGCAAGAGGCGCTATTATCATTACTACTAAGACAGGTAAGTCTTCAAAACCAGTTGTTAGCATTAGCTCAAGTTTAAAATTTGATAATCCCATTTTAGCGGAATACCAGACTAAATATTCGCAGGGACTTCATGGAAAATACATAAATGGAAGTATTCAGGGAACTGCGAGTAGCCAGTCTTATGGCGCAAGGATAGATACCTTAACAGTTGGCGGGAAGCCTGTGCAAACATATGATCCGAGAAAAATTTTCTTTCAAACAGGAAAAACTACCGATAACAATGTAAGTGTAAGTGGAGGCTCAGACAAATCAAAATATTTACTTTCTTACTCTTATTTAGATAACCAGGGTATAATACCTACAACTGATTTTATAAGAAACTCTTTTTTTGGCAAGTTTACTAACCAGATTTCAAACAACTTTGTTGCTACGGTTGAGTTAAATTATATTAATACAATCAATCACCGAACCCAGGAGGGAAATGGATTGACTAATCCATTGTGGTCTATTTTTCCTGCTCCCATTACATGGAATCCTCTTCCGGAAACATGGGATGATGGGACACAGAGACTTTATAGAAGTTTGTCAAGAAATAACCCATTCTATGTTATTCATAATACCGGTTTTGCTTCAACTGTAAATAGATTTTTACCGGTAGCTAACCTTGTATACACCCCTGCTTCATGGCTAACCATTACAGAAAGGATAGGGATGGATGTATATGCTGATAATGCAAGGTATCATGAAGCGAATACTATCAATAACGGTGTGTTTGGAACTGGTGTGGGAGGGGTGTCCAACCGTTTGCAGGATTATCGTCAGTTGAATAATGACTTTATTGTTAGTATGCAGAAAAATCTGACCAAAGATTTATATGGATCGTTATCTGTTGGTACTAATATTCTCACTCAGTTCTCTGATACCTATACCCAGTCAGGAGTTGAACTTAACATACCTGGATTGTATAACATTAGTAATGGAAACAGCTTTTTAGTAGGCGATTATATTTCCAGATACAGGAAAGTTGGTTTGTATGCCCAGGCTAATTTCGAATATAAAAAAATGTTAGAGTTAAGTTTAACAGGACGCTACGATGGTACTTCAGCTCTCGCTGCAAACAAACAGTATTATCCTTATGGTTCTGCAGGGCTGGGATTTATCTTTACTGAGCTTATGGGCAAAAGCGATGCATTTAGCTTTGGAAAAGTGCGTGTTTCCTACTCGTCTGTAGGCAACGATAATATCCCGCCTTATTCTACAGGCACGCCGTATATACTTGGTTCTGGTATCAGTATCAATCACATGAATTTTCCTTATGATGCCGGTAATGGGCCAGTTAATGGTGCCGTATTATCCACTGTTCAGGGCAATCCTGACTTAAAAAACGAAAGCCTAAATGAATTTGAGATCGGATTGGAAGTGAAGTTTCTTAAAAACCGTCTCTCCTTTGAAGGTTCATATTTTAACAGGGAATCCAAAGATCTGTTGAGCCAAATTCCAATTAATCCAAGTTCAGGATTTTTATACAAAATTATAAATGTAGGCTCTATTAAAAACAAAGGGATTGAATTTTTGATAAGTGGAACTCCCGTTAAAACTGCAAACTTTA
>JBDSFG010000285.1:0-16271 GCA_039919615.1 Ginsengibacter sp.
GGTAATATTAAACATGCGCAGTTTAGCCTGAACGGACAGTTATTTGCAGCCATGGAGAGTTCAGGGCCACATGCTTTTACTTTTAACGAAGGCGTATCGCTGGTAATACCCTGCGATGACCAGCAGGAAATAGATTATTACTGGGATAAGCTTACTGAGGGCGGCGCTGAATCGCAATGCGGATGGTTGAAAGATAAATACAGCGTCTCGTGGCAGGTGGTTCCTTCCATACTTGGAAAATTAATGAGTGACCCCGCAAAAAGTGACAGGGTAATGAAGGTGGTAATGAAATCGGTAAAACTAAATATTGAAGAACTGGAAAATGCTTAATTATTCATTTCTGAAATAATCATTTTATAAGGGCTTCCCCGCCGGTAAATATTGATGCATATGTCGCAGCATTTGCCGAAGATGTTCAAAACGCATTGTGGCAGGTACGCCTTACTGTTAAAAAAGCAGCTCCCGCTGCAAAGGAAAACTCATATTTTTTGCTCATTCGTAACTGCAGGAAATGGCCTTAAAAGAATGTGACCATTGTTCATCATCACAGATACCCAACAATACTCAAGCTTTACTGCCTATCTGCGTTAGCAGGGGGGGAGTTTGGGTTTCAGTACATAGGAAGTGTGTTATAGCAGACCCTGTGTTGGTTCGAGAGTACTGTTGAGTAGGCAAGGGCATTTCAGCCCAAGCCGCTCCAGGAACCATACGTGAAAGTCTCCCTTCATACGGCTCGTATTATCCAATCATGCTTTTATCCCCATCGCCAGTGATAAAACATGTTAGGTTTTGCTGCCTGTATCTCCCGATACTTTTTAAATAGCTTTCCTTTATTGTGCCCGAAAAGGTTTGTCGTGCATTTACATGTGCAGGTAGAAGGAACTTTCAGGATGTCTTTTCATAATTTTTAAAATTACTTCCGCAGCGGGCGGATCATTTCCCAATTTGTATTTTCTGAAAAAATTTCCGGTTTTCAGAAGAAGACGTTTGAAAATGGACTTACAGCATTAAAAAAAGGTAAATTTGGTTAAAGCACTTTTTATGAAAAATATTGTTTTTTTAATAATACTTTCTTTTGTAGTGCTCAAAGGTGCAGCGCAGGAAGATAAAAAACAGAACCTGGGTACTTTTATAGGGATTCCAAAAGGTATCAACCTCACCGACCTGGCTAACTGGAAGGCGCTAAATATGGATGCAAACACTGTATGGGGAGTACATAATAATATAAAAGGAAATGCATTTTACAATGAAAAATGGAATAAGGCATATATTCTTTTGCAGGATAAGCGAATTGAAAAAGATGTTTTTATGAACTTTAATATTTACACCAACGAAATATATTACCTTTTTGACAGCCTGGTTTTAGTTTTGAACCCGGCTATTAAAGTGTCGGAATTTGGAATAAATGATCCAAAAAGTGATTCCGGAAATGTCACTGTATTTCGCTGTGGTTACCCTGCAATAGATAATAATACTACTAAAACCTTTTACAAGGTACTCGCCAATAGTAAAATTGAATTACTGCTTCATTATAATAAAACAATTATCGAAGCGACTGACCCAACTGGCGTTCCTGAAAAAAAGTTTATTAATTCTGAATCCTGGTATATTTATAATACCGGTGAAAATAAGATCATCCCGATAAAAAAGAATAAGAATTCACTTATTGCTGCGCTGCCTCAGTATTCTAAGACTATCGAAGCTGTGATACGGGAAAAGAAATTGAAATTGAAAAGAGAAATTGACTGGGTTATTCTTTTAAATGAATTAAATAAACCCGTTTAATCAAAAGAAACTGATGCAACTTAAACCGGTCTGTGCATTACAGTGTGCAAGTTCCTCAGCCTCGGATTTCTATGATAAAAACAAAACTATTTAAGCTACTTTTTTCACATATAATTCCTGTTTATTCACAACTGCTATTACTCGTGTCCTCACCATGATTGTTCGGAAGACTATTTTGTTGGTGGCAACCGCATGGCGACACATCACAAATGACAATTACAGAAAGTTTAAGCGATTTTCAAAACTAATTTTAAATGAGAAAAACAATTCTGCTTTTTACATTCTCTACCATCGGTGCTATCATTACGAAAACTACCCGAGGCCGGGCCGTGGTTTGTATCCCCACAAACCATTTGGTGCCGCGACAATTTGGAATGCACCCTATCACGATTACAAAACAAAAAATACCAATTTTTGGAGTGTAAAGGCAAATGAAAGCAATGCCTTCAATAAACATATTCTTCCTTTATGTGATAAAGAGAAAGTACATTTTATAATCGAGGCAATAGAAAAAATTCATGAATATTATAGAGGGATACGAACATGGGCAGTAAAGACAAGAGTTGGGCTATTGGTTGTGTATGGTAATCTTTTATGCGCAGTATCACAAAAACTTAGGCAGATCAATGTATTGTCATAATATTTTCCAGTTCCTCCAGCGTTTTCCCTTTTGTCTCTTTTACCTTTAGCCATATAAATAAAAATCCAAGAATACAAATTCCTGAATAGATGTAAAAACATTTATCCTGAAGCTTCTCAAACAAAATGGGGAAGGTAAATACAAGAATAAAGTAGGCTGCCCAAAGACTTAGAACTGCAATAGAAGTAGCTTCGCCACGGGCTTTATTTGGAAATATTTCTGAAATTAAAACCCATGTAACAGGAGCAAGTGACATGGCATAAATACCTATGGATGCTAAAAGGAACCACGACACTGATGATGAGTGAGCGCCCAACATTCTCACTACAATAATATATAAGATAGCCAGGCCTGCTGAGCCAATAAGCATTAGCGGTTTTCTTCCAAGCTTATCCACTAACAGCATTGCAATAAATGTACATACCAGGTTAACGCCTCCAATAAAAACGGTTTGCAATAATTGATCATCCTGCGAGGCGCCGATACTTTCAAAAATTTTTGGTGCATAATTGAATACTACATTAATGCCACATAATTGCTGGAAAACGGCAAGGCCTATACCGATCAACACGGCTGGCATCACCGCTTTCCCAAAAACATCCGGGTAATTTGTTTTTACAATCCCCATCAGCGATCTTTCTATATTTTTTAAAGAAACAGCAGCAAAATTTTCGTCGCTGAGTTTATTCAATATCTTTTTCGCCCTGTCATGTTTTCCGGCTTTTACTAACCACCGCGGACTTTCAGGCAACCACAAAGCGCCAAAGAAAAATAATGCGGAAGGAATAAATCCCAGCCCAAACATCCACCGCCAGGCATCATCACCATTATTTCTTAAAGTATAATTAATGAGATTTGTTATAAGAATACCAAGAACAATAGTGAGTTGATTTATAGCTACCATTCTTCCCCGTAAATGTGCAGGTGATATCTCGGCGATGTACATAGGCGATAACATGGACGCCATGCCCACTCCAATGCCTGCGCAAAACCTTGAGGCAATAAACAAATCTCTTGAAGGTGAAAATGCCATTGCCAAAGAAGAGAAGGCAAAAATTGCGGCAGCACCAAGCATGCCTGGTTTTCGGCCATATCTGTCTGAAACAATTCCTGCAATTATACAGCCTGCAATAGCGCCTAAGGCAAGGCTTCCTGTAGCGAATCCTTCCCAGTAGGCATTTAGCTCAAATTGCTTTTGCAGGAAAGGTAACGCACCTGAAATAACAGCGAAATCAAATCCGAAAAGGTAACCGCCTAATGCAGAAATAAAAGATATTCCGATAATATAACTATGATTGAAACGGTTAGCCTTGTTCATTAAGGAGTTGAGATGATGTTTATTTTTAAAATCAATTATTGTATTTATATGCTTTAAGTGAAGGCAAAGCATTTCCATTAAAATCAAACAGCGTTGTGTTTGAAACAACGTTGGGAGCGCCAAGTTCCCAGCCTGCACCGGGCACTGCAATCATTATCGGATCCCAATAAATATCACCTTTTACGCTTCCCTGGTCACATTGCTTTATACCGTTAAAAAGATCCAACATAAAATTTCTTTGCCCTTCAGGTGATGATGGATAAATAGATTGATAAGGTCCGTTATTGCTTAACTGACCTGCTGATCCCGACGACAATGTTGGGTTCCAGTTATACCCGGTTTCCATAATTATTATATCAGTATTATATCTTGCTGCTACATGATTAGCCCAGTCTCTCATTTGTTCCACCGTTTTATTTGTCCAGAAAGGATAGTAAGAAGCGCCGATGATATCAAACTTACCTCCGGCATTTTTAAGCCCATCAAAAAACCAATCATATTTAGCTGAGTTGCCGGCATCATCTAAATGAATAATAACTTTAGAAGATGGCGAAACAGCCTTCACAGCATCGTATCCTCTGTTTAATAATTCTGCTAATTGCGTAAAATTATTTGTGCTCCCATCAGGAAATAAAATTCCTCCGGGTGTTTCATTTCCAAGTGACACATATTCCGGTACCGTTCCCTGGGCCTTCATTCGATTCATAAAATTGTAAGTAAAGTCATACACTGCTTGTTTTAGCTGCGTAAAATTTAGCCCCATCCAATTATGCGGCTTGCCTTGTGCGCCTGGGTTAGTCCAATAATCGCTGTAATGAAAAGTGAGTTGTATCTGCATGCCGGCAGCTTTTGCTCTTCTTGATAAGCTTAGAATGTCAGCGGTATCCTGTATACCGGATGGGAGATGATTGGAAGGACTGAATGCGGGATTGCCAGGATCATTATACAACCTGAGTCGTGCAAAATTGAAACCATTATCTTTTAAAATCTGAAAGCAATCTTTTTGCACGCCATTTTCAAAAAATTTGCCGCCTTTCTGTTCGATATAGGTGAGCTCGGAAAGATCACCTCCTTTCAAAAAATTATACGGCTTATCATCTTTTGTCAATAGAAAATTATCAACCTTACACCAATTATTCGCATCAGCATCGGAACTAATCCCAATAATACATTCCCCGTTAGTTACTTCAATCCCTCTTATAAATATTTGCTTCCATGCTGATGAAACAGGAAGGCTTGTTATGCGTTCACCAGTAGACGTTTTAGCCGTCAGGTAACAGGATTTTTGGTCACCGCCGTTTTGTGCCCATGCCGTTAATGTATAAAAGCCATTTTCAAGACCCGTTATTTTTTGATAAGTATAAACTTTATAAGCACCATTCTTTTTATGACTTAATGCAAATCCCGTGTTTCCAAAGCCTCCGGCTTCAGTATAATCTGCATCAGCATCTCCGTCGGTTTTCCACAACGCCGGTGTTTGAGTGGCAGCATCCGCTTCAAACGAGAGGTTGTTTGGATCAGTTACCGGTGCAGGGTTATTTTGCCCATTGCTTTTTTTACAGGAGATGAGTATAATCAATGCTATGGCAATCAACATGTACTTCATTTGCATATCCATTACTATAAATTTATTTTTTGAATTCAAGTTTGGTTTTGTATTCAGGCACCAGCGTTGTTTTTCTTATATCAAGTATTTGATTTGATTTGCTAAAATCAGGTACATCTTCAGGGTTAAGATCAGCGAGGTATGAAGCTCCTTTATAAAGAGGCCGGAAGTAGAAAACCATTTCTTTGGATGATGCGCCCGGATAAAATTTCTTTAATCCTATGCTCCAGGGAATGCCTTTCCAAAATTCATCTGTAACCAGTGTGCCATCTATAAAGCCCATGCCGGTATCTCCGGTATAATCAATTTGTAAAAAAATATCGTTCAGGTCTTGTAATGAAGAGGGTAGATTAACAACATACTTTTTCTCCCCGATAGGTTTTGTTTCAACGTTCAATTTTATTTCCGGTAATGAAATGGTAAAGGTAGTTATTGATCCATTTGTTTTAATACCGGATATATTGCCCTTATTTATTAAAGGTGATGCGTTTGTTTTTGGATATACTGATACATCATAAATATTTTTACCATCGCTTAATAACGTAAATGAATTGCCATCCTGTAATACAACAGCCTCTGAGAAAACAAGGTTTTTTTTACCATTGAAATTTACAACATATGATTGTAACGCCAGTGACTTATCAATTACAAGAATATTTGTGCGGCGCCCTTTTGTTATTAATGTGAATTCGTTTGTGCCTTCACTGCACTTTAGCAATATGCGTTTTGAATTTTGTTCTATTGTACCGCCTGAGATCTTCTGAACGCTTACCCGGGCTGACTTTGCAAATGAAAGTTCTCCGGCAACATTTTCCGGTTTAATGAATACATAATAGGGATTTGCAGCGTCGTCACTCTTCATCATCAATTGTGCCGTTGCATAAATAAGATTGACCCCATTAATATTGAGATTAAAAGGGAAGATAGCATTCTCGTCGCTTTTTAAATTAAACCCTCCTGATTCAGGAACCCTTACATCACCCGCTGAAGTTTTTATTTTTATCTGTATGTTATTCTTATCAGTTGTTACTGTATCATCCTGAAAATTGTTGATGAATAAAAATCCGGAGTTATTTTTTATTCTTACAGCATATCGCAAATCAGTCAGATTCTCTGGTTTGAGTGATGATGCATTATCCGGGAGCACAGTCTCCATTGGCGCCAGGAGATCACCAAATTGCTGAATAAAAAAGTGTAACAGTTTCAGCCGGTGAAAGCCTTCTCTTACTTGCCCGAATTCGCCAATGGGCGCCTGGAAATCGTAAGATATTTTTGGTAATCCATAGGCTTCGTCGCTAAAAAAATATTCATTACCTCTTGGGGTGGATCCTCCATGGTACATATAATATCCCACACCATTGGCTCCACTGCCCAGACAGCGGTTTATCATAGCATCAAAACTTTTATGAACAGCGATTGGGCGGCGCGTATACACTGACATGATGCCCGATCCTAATTCAGCAGGAAACGCAGGATAGTCTTCCGGCTTATATCTCACTGGTGCATAATCAGGATCCTTATGCATGTCTTTGTAAAGAAAAAAGGGCGACAAATCTTTTTTCTCCGTCCAGAAAGGATAAGCATACGCTGCCGTAACAGGAATGGATTCATCAGGAATGATAGCGGCATTTCCCCATCCTGTTGCAGTGTATAACGGTACATCAAGACCTGCATTAATTGCCAATGATTTTAAAACGTTCATGTGATCATTACCTAATTCCGCATAGGGATTTGTTTCATTTGAAATACCAACGCCCTGTTGTGTTACACTTATATCTCTCTCTGCTGCTGTAAAATCCAAAGGCTGCCCGGGATAAGTTAATCCCCATGGTGCAGCGGAATGCTGGTATTCATTTTCCAGTTGAATGCCGATGACAGGGCCATTATCTTTAAAATAAAATCCTTTTAATTGTTTGCCGATCTCGTTGTATAGCTTTTCTACATAAGATAAATAAAGCGGATCATTGGAACGGATCATCAATGGTTTTCCTAATATCCAATCAGGCAATCCGCCGCTTCGTATTTCGCCATGGCAAAAAGGCCCGACACGTACAATTACATACATATCATTCTTCGCACAGAGTTCAAGAAATTTTTTTATATCCTTATCTCCTGCCCAGTCAAACACACCTTTTTTTTCTTCATGAATATTCCAGAAAACATAAGTGGCAATTACGTTTATGCCACCTGCCTTCATCTTCTTTATCTCCTCATCCCAATACTGATTAGGATAACGGGAAAAATGAAACTCACCTGTGATGGGAATAAATGGTCTATCATTAAGAGAAATATAATAATTGTTCACTGAAATCTTATCTCTTTTAGAATTTGCGCCACCTAACTTTAAATGATCTGAATAGATTTTCATTGGAGGAACATCCCCATTAATCTCATATATTTCCGGCGCCTGGCCCTGCGCATTACACACAAAAATCATTGCAATAATGATTTGAAGACTTATCCTCTTTATTTTTTGTTTTATGTTTTGCACTGGTAGTTATTTTATATTCTTTAAGCTGAAAAGTTCAATAAATATCAATCTTCCTTTATTGCCTGAATGAAGGCATCATCGTTAATTGCACTCTCATCTGTAATCAATTATTTTTACTTGAATTTATCGTTTAAATAAACAAGACTGCCCTACTTAGACAGCCCTCTTTTACTCAACTAAAACCGCTTGCTATATGAGTAAGATTTATAAATTAATAACCCTCAATAACCGGGTGTTTGTGTTAGTTTGCCTTTTCCTTGATCCAAAGCATATTGCGGTAGGGGAAACAAAAAGTTAGAAGCGGCCGGAGGCGGTGTTTTACCAACTGATATTAAAGCTTCCTGCCATTTGCCGTGCCTTACTAAATCCATTTTTCTTTGTCCTTCCAAATATAATTCCCAACCTCTTTCTCTTAGTATTGCATTATCAAAAGCTTGTTTGGTGGCTACATCTACCGCAGGCAAGTCGCCTATGCCAGCCCTGTTGCGCACATCGTTAATAAGTTTTTGCGCTTCAGCTGTAGGGCCTGAGGTTTGATTAATTGCTTCCGCAAGCATAAGGATTACATCAGCATAACGGGCTAAGGGAATATCATTGCCATGATAGGCAGGTGAGGCATCGTCATCAGGATATTTCAACATTAAAGCTCCTTTTAAACCATTAGCACGGCTTTTTACCTGGCCGGAGGTATTAACGTAGGAAGCCACGAGTAATTCTCTTCTTTTATCAGAAGGGTCAAAAGAGTCATAAAATTTCCAGGTGGCTGTATAAACCTGAGCCCATCCTCCGCTTTTTTGTGTTATGCCAGGGCAATCGCCCAGGGTATAATAAGTATACGCATTCATGTTCCCGTTTGCGTCGCCGCCATCTGCTTTGGCATCGCACGATAAGCCATAAATGTTTTCATTATTGCGTTCAGTACTTACACTGAATAGATTTCTGTAATTGGGTTGCAGGCTGTAACCCAGGGCAACAATTTCCCTGCCTGCGTCCTCGGCTTTTGCCCAGTTTTTTTCATTAAGATAAAGGCGCATTAAAACTGTTAGAGCCAGGCCTTTATTAAACCTGCCATATACTGATGCATTCTTTGGAAGATTATCTGCCGCGAAACGGAGGTCTGCTGCTGCGGCAGTTACATATGCATCTCTTGCCGGACGGGTGAGATCATATTCCGCCTCTGTACCAACTTTTGCCGGATCAAGAATAACAGGAAGCGGACCATACATGTGGAGCAAATAATACATGAGCCAGCCACGGGCCATCTTCGCCTCGCCTGTCCATAAAGCTTTGTTAGCAGAACTTATGGTTGCGGCATTATCAAGATCTCCAATGATTTTTGTAATGCGGGTGATAAAACGTATTTGCTCAAAATGATTTTTTCCTCTTCCCCAGGATTTTAAAAAATCAAAATTAGCTGTGCTGAAGCCGGTGAAAAATCCGCCCCAGTCCAAAAACTTTTCCATAATATCTGTGGGTGCATCAAACATTTGCACGGTGTTAAATTCATAACCATGAATTTCATACTCTGCCTGTGTGCCGTTAAGGTACTGCCAGTGCGCCTGAAAAGGTTTATACACTTCCAAAGTATAAGATTCAAAATCGGCTTCCGTTTTCGGAAAGTTTGCGGGAGATAAAGAGCCAAGTAATTTAGGCTCAAAATTCTTTTTACAACTGCTGAACACTATTGTTGCAAACGTTAGCAGTACAAAAATTATCTTTTTCATATAGTGATTTTTAATTTTTTAGAAACTTGCTTTTAGCCCAAAGGAAAATGTACGTGCCATAGGATAGGGTGCTGGTGCACCTTTTACGCCACGGGTTAAAAGTTCGGGGTCACCTATTTTATAATTGGTAATAATAAATGCATTTTGAACGTCAGCATACAGGCGTAAATTTTTTACATACTTTGCTATCGTGCCGAAATTTAGTGTGTATCCTAAAGTGATATTGCGGCAACGCACAAAATCAGTTTTTTCCAGGCGGGTATCAACGCCTGCAATTAAGCCCAGGGCAGATTCGTTATAGGCAATCCCGGGCAAGTTTCCTGAAGGGTTACTGGTAGTCCATACATACGCTTCTTCAACAACGCCGCCGGAACCGGCCAAAACGTTTGCCGGATCGCTCCATTGCCTGTTATAATTATAACCGTACCCTCCGTATTGCGCATAAAAGAAAACAGACACGTCAACATTTTTGTAGCGCAAGGTATTACCAAATCCTAAAGACGCTTTGGGGTCAACAGCATACCTTACCACATCTGAGGCATCTAATTTTTTATCGCCGTTAATATCAGCAAAAATTGGCGAGCCTGGTTGCTTTGCACCGCCAGGCTGATACGTTGATGCTGTTTGTCCTATCTGCAATAACCCGTTTGTTTGAAAAGCATATATCGCATTTACCGGATCTGCTATTTGTGCACCCTGCGGTAAATCAGTATTAGGGAATCTTTCTTTCCATGTCCATTTAGAATGGGAAATATTAATGATGCTGTTCCACTCAAAAGTCGAGGAGCGATAATTATTTGTATTTAATCCAATTTCCCATCCCTGCCTTACCTGGTGGGCGCCATTTACTGGTTCGGTAGATATAAATGAAAGTGGCCCGGTATTGCCATAGGCTAAAATCCTTGTGAGGTCATCTTTAAACCAATCAAGCGACCCTGAAATTTTATCTTTTATCAAACTAAAATCCAGGCCGAGATTTTTCATAATTGTTTTTGGCCATTGCAGGCTTTCATGGTTTAATGCATTTTGATAATAGGCGGTGTAATTGGTAGAGCCATCATTAAAACTTATCACAGAAGGGTCGGGAATAAAAGTGGCATAGGCAAGTGCAGCAAGATCAAGATTACCCACAACACCTATGCTGGCCCTAAGTTTTAAAAGGCCAATTGATCTAATATTTTTTAGGAAAGATTCATTGGAAGCCTTCCAGGCTATAGAAACACCCGGGAAGCCTGCGTATTTATTCTGCGGAAAAAAGTTACTGTATCCGTCATACCGGTAAGACGCCGAAACAACATAGCGATCCAGGAAATCAAATGATGCTCTTGAAAAATAAGAACGCTTTTTATCATAAGTATTATAAGAAGAAACATTAAATTCTTTCCCGGAAGATAAGGCTGTAGTGCCTATAGCATCCTTCATATCTTTTGCTTCTTCAGTAAACCCGTATGAATCCCGCGGATACTGGCCCACACCGGCTACGGCATCAATATTCACAAAATTTGAGAACGATTTTTTTAAAGTAAGATATGCCTCGCTTGTTTGATATTGCCTGTACGATTGGGTTAATGCACCCCGTGTTCTGAACTGCTGGTCAAAATACGTCGTGGAAGGTATAAAGAAATTTCTTGATGCCTGGTCTGTATTATTTCCGTATAAAATTTTACCGGATAAGAGTTTTGGTATAATAGTTATATCCAGAGAAATATTGGCGAACAAGGAATTATAAAATGTTTTATCAACAATATTCAGCAGTGAAACAGGATTGCCCGTGGTGTTTAGTGTGGTAAGAGAATATTTTCCGGTGGCATCATAAACAGGTATACTTGCCGGATAATTTAAAGCAGCTTGTAATGCACCATAATCCTGCCCGCCTGCGCCGCCCTGCTGCCAGCCCGCCGTGGAGTTTTGATAGTTGCTTCTTGTGGCATTTATATTTGTACTCAGGGTTAAAAATTTAGAAAGTTTAACTGATAAATTCATCTTGCCGCTATATTTTTGCAGGCCTGATTTATTCACCGTACCCACCTGGTTAAAATAATTTCCTGAAAAATAATAAGTGACTTGATCAGTGCCTCCGTTTACAGCAACGGTATGATTATCTATACTGCCATCTCTTAAAATGTAGTCGAGCCATCTGGTTCCGGCTCCGGCGCCTTGTATTTGCGCATCTGTATAAGAAGCCACAAAACCACTTGCAGCATTTGGCCCAAATGGAGCCATATTATTGGATTTAAGGTACTGGTCTTTTTTAAACTCATTATAATACTTCATGTATTGTGAAGCATTCAATGGCTCAAAGTAGGCCATGTTCTTTACAACAGATCTGCTGCCATCATAGGTTATATTCGATTTGCCAGCCACCCCTTTTTTAGTGGTAATTAATATTACCCCGTTAGCAGCAGCCACACCATATATAGATGCACTTGCATCTTTAAGCACTTCGATAGATTCGATATCATCAGGATTAAGCCCGGCAAAACCACCTCGCCTAACGCCATTTAATTCTCCTCTGGTAATATTACCAATGCCTGGCTCAAGCCCTTCATAAGGCATGGTAATACCATCTACAACAATCAGTGGATTACCTCTGCCTCTTATCGCAAGATTTATATCACCACCCGGCTCAGCACTTTGCTGCACTACACGCAAGCCGGCAGCACGGCCAAAAAGTAATTGCGCTACCGAGTTGTTAGCAGCCTGAGGTACATTCTTCGGATCAACCTTGGCAATGGAGGGTAAGGTTTTTTCTTGAAGTAGTTCCATACCCAACAACTACAACATCGTTCATGGTGGTTACGTTTTGGGAAAGATTAACATTAATAGCTGATCCAGCTCCAACTCTTACTTCTTCTTTTTGGTACTCTGAAGAGGTAAACACCAGCATATCACCCGTTGAAGCATTTATACTGTACTCGCCGTTCTGATTGGTAGTAACAACGCTTGCAGCTTTGCCCTTAACGGCCACAGTAGCCTTAGCCACCGGCTGATTAGCGGCAGCATCAAATACTTTGCCTGTAATAATTTTTTGGGAATAAGTAACGGACGTGGAGAGAATTATCAGTAAAATTAAAATAGCTCTGAGGCGGGTAGCCGGTGCCCATTTTCTTTTGGCAGTTTTTGTCATATAGCAAGATTTAGTTTTAAAAAAAATAATACCTCATAAACATTCACAAACGAGATTTGAAAACTTTATCAAATTTACCCGGATGTAAACTCAGCATTAATGGATGATTTATTGTTTTAGATGGATTATTTTACGGTTTAATCTTTTTATGAAAATACCAGCGATGTATATTCCAGCATTTGTTTATGTATAAGCGCCCCCTGGTGATTTTTATCCAATTCCAACACCTGGTCAAATAATTTACCCGCTGTCTCCGTATCGCCATTTCCGAGACCCAGGTGACCCAGGGCCATCAAATAATAACAATTTATACGGTTGAGCAAATTCAAATCGGCATCAAATACTAAAAGACCGGGCAGCGAGACTGCGAAATAATCAATACTTATTTCATCATCAAAGTGCGACTGACCAAAGCTTATCAATCTTTCAAATATTTTAGTTGCTTTTTGTTGATTATTTAATTTAAGCCATCCCAACCCCTGATAAAAAATCTTATCAGGCTGGGGATCGTTATAAAAAATTGCCTGAGCAGGTTCGCTGATACCCTCCGTAGTTAGTTTGTAGTAACGTATAGATTCATCGGTTTTATTGAGCATTTCATAAGCCAGTCCTTTCCAATAATGAATATCATTTTCCTGGGCACCTGTAAGTTTCCCTTCTCCGAGATTGAGTGGATAATTTTCCGCCTTGTCAAGGAGCTTTATTGCATTATTATATTCTCCCTGGTCAATAGCCTGCTTTGCCAATTCAAGATGGCAGATCAGGTACTGTCCAATAACCCTTCCTTCACCTCCCTCCCATGGGTGAAATTTAACTTCCGACAATAAATCGCCGGCCTTTTGAAATTTGCCTAATTGATTATACAGTGTTATTCTTTCCAGATATAAATCTTCTCTTTCTTCAACCAAATCAACATGTTGCTCCAAAAAGGCAAGACGTTCCTTATGCCCTTTGTTTAACTTTTTAAATAATTGATCTAATTCCATCAAAACACGGGCATCTGTAGGGTCTAATTCAAAAGCTTTCTTTAAAGACCTTAATGCTTTAAGCGGATCATTTAATTTATTAAAGTATGCTAATGAAAGATTTCGGTGCACAGTGGGAAAATCATCCGCTATTTTAACTGAATTTTCCCAGCAAGCGATAGCCTGAGGATACAGCCTTTTATCATACCAAAAATTACCGAGGTAATAAAAAGCTTTTGCATCGTTTAAATTAAGTTCCGTGGCTTTTTGCAACACGCATACATCTTCAATTCTGTTTGGGAAAACAAAATCAGGAGATAGTTGAGATGCCCGGTTAAAGTATTCAATTGCTTTCTGCTGATCACCTGACTTAAAAGCAAACCACCCCAGATAGTATTCAATTAAAGTATTTTGCTCATCTCCCTGTTTATATATAGATAGAAATTCGCCTGCCTCTTCATAAAGTCCTGCGTGTGCATAATCAAAAGCATACTCTATAAAGTTATGCGCCCATTTGCGACTTAATCTTTTTAGTTCTGATAAAGATTGGATTGCCTGTTTGCCTGTTTTGGCAGGCGCTAATAAATATTTTTCATACAAAGCGCCAAAGTTAAAAGGGTCAAGTACAAGCGACTCTTCAATCAAAATTAACGCTTCATTATTCTTACCTAATTTTCTCAGAATAACAACCTTTGCATGCCTTGCTGTATGGCTATGATAATTTTTTATTAAGGATTTATTTATGAAATCTAATGCCTCTTCATAATTTCTTTTCAGCGTAGCTATTCTTGCAAGATTTAAGTATCCTGCATGTTGCCATGCATCATTCCAAATACATTTGTAGAATGCATCAAAAGCTTCTTCATCTTTGCCCTGCATTTTTAGCGCCCATCCAAGATTATAATAAGGTTCACCATCGTAAGGATTTGGGTTACGCCGCGTTAAAGTTGTAACTGAACGTCTTAAATACTCTTCCGCTTTTAAAAATTGTGCTCTTCTCAAATACCATAATCCCATGGCATTATTATTCCGAACATCACCCGGGTCTCTTTTTAAAGCCTCTTTATAATAATCTGTAGCCACAAAAGTTGGATGACGATATTGCTCAAGGTGTAAACCGGTTAAAAATAGTTGTTCATTATTTTCAACTTCCCCAGGTCTTTTTGGGGCATCAGCCGGCAGCGGTATTTCCTGTTCAATTTCTTTTTCCGTTTGATACATTGCCAGTTTCTTACCTGAGCTGGTGTCTGTAATAACTAATTTTACTTCGTCAGCAACCACACTTTCTTTCAGGGTAATTTTTTTCCGGTAAGGATTTTCCGGTGAGGATGAAATGGTTTCTGAAAATAACAATTCTTCATTTTTTACCAGGGACACTTCTATATTTTCATACAGGGAAGTAACATACAAACGGATATATGCTTCCGTACCATTTAGATCAATATTTACAACCGCATCTTTAGTAGCATTTTTTACCTCTCCTACTTCACTGTAAGGCATAAAATACTGAATAAAAGTTTTTTCCTCATGAGGCTGTATCCATGAAAAATCAGGCTGATTGTCTGCGTAAACACCTGTCATCAATTCTATATAGGGACCATCTTCATCGGTTAGATTGCGATCCCATGCCTGGCCAAATTCTCCGTGACCCCATGTCCATTGCTTTTTTCCTGGCGAAATATGATGATCTGCAATATGCAACAATCCGCCTTTAGTGTCATGTTCATAACCTCCTATAAAATTATATTTGGAACTAACTGCCATATAAGAAGTAGGCACGGGAATATTCCTGTATCGCGAAATATCTGTACCCGGAGAATAGTCAACTTTATAGTAAACACCTTTAGCAATCGGAAAAGAAGAAACGTCCCGTCTACCATGATCAAAAACAGCATGAACATCAGGTGGAAATATGGACTGGTAATCATCATTTACTTTAACGGCAGGATTAGACCACCATAAAAAAGTTTGAGGAAAGGGAGTACGGTTATAAAGTTTCCCGTGGATTTCCAAATAGGCCTTGTTTGGATAAAGAGTGAACCCGGCCATGCCTTTGGTTCTAAACATTCGCTCAACTTCATTTACCCACACAGTTTTACTGCCATCATCGTTATGCACAATAGTAAAATCTATGGGGTCAAAAGTAGATGGCCGGTGATGCTGAGGCCAGTTAAATTCAATACCTCCGGAGATCCAGGGGCCGGTTAAGCCAACCAAAGCCGGCTTAATTACCTGGTTATAATAAATGAAATGCCTTTGTTTAACTTTATCGTAAGCCATTTGTATTCTACCGCCTAATTCGGGCAATATCATTATTTTGAGATACTTATTTTCAAGGAAAATAGCTTTGTAAATTTTGTCAATCTTTTCGTCGTATATTTTTTCAATAACAGCGTGTGGGTAAACTACTCCGCTGCTTCCCTGATATATTCTTTTTTCAAGAAACATTGGATTTTTTTCCGGATTTCCCGTAGGATAGGTTGGGATCATTATACCCTCTTCCCATGCTTTAACGATATCATTCATACAACAAACTGTCTTTTATATTTCCAAAAATAAATGTTTACTAAGGCGGGATTAATGGAGTAAAACCGGATTTTAATGGATTTTTTTAT
>JBDSFG010000306.1:0-3627 GCA_039919615.1 Ginsengibacter sp.
ATAATTTTTGTTTTCCTTCTTCATACAAACCAGCCCACTGCTTGTAAACATATTGTACCGGGCTCCACTTAAAGCCGGGTATTTCAATACCGAATTGCATACCATGTGTATGTCCGCTTAAGGTAAGGTCAACATCGGAATAAAGAGGCCTCACCTGTGCATCCCAGTGGCTCGGATCATGACTCATTAATATTTTAAAGGAATATTTTTCTGTGCCTGCATATGCAAGATCCATTCTCCCATGTTTTGGAAATCTTGCTTTATTACTCCAATTCTCAACACCTATTAATGCAATTTGTTCTCCCGTTTTTTCCACCACAACATGCTCGTTCATTAACAACCGCCATCCGAGAGCTGCATGAACTTTTTTTAGGTTCTCTAAATTTTGCTGTTTTGAAATTCCATTAAAGGGCCATGAAGCATAATCACCATAATCATGATTACCCAACGTAGAATAAACACCCAGGGGGGCTTTTAGCTCCTTAAAAATATCCATGAATTCTTCCATCTCAACGGATCTGTCATTAACAAGATCACCGCTAAATAAAATCAGATCTGCCTTTTCATCCAGTATTTTTTTTACGCCATGCTTTATAGCTTCCTTATTTGTAAAACTTCCGGAATGAATATCGCTGATGTGTACAATCTTTAAACCCCTGAATGACGTTGGCAGGTTTTCAAAAGACAATTTAATTCGCTTTGTCTGGTAGTTATATTTATTACTAAATCCATAAACCAGCGTACTGAATAAACCGCCACCTGCGGCTAACCCCAGCCAGCTTAAAAAAAGAGAACGACTTATTGGCCCGTCTGAAAGCTGTTCCCCTTCTGTATTTCTGAAAAATAATTTGCCGGCTATCCATTGTACCAGCCTGCGCATATCATCTACCAGAAAAAATAGTACAGCAATTAGTTTACCCAGAAAGAGTCCGATAATTGTAGCAAATAAATAGGTTCGTATTTTTTTTGATAAAAAATCCGGGGATGTGTAAACGAAAAGCAAAAACCCAACTAGGCAGATTACAGATAAGCTCCAATAAATTCCATAAATAAGCAATTTTGTTTTTTGGCTGCACGATTGGCTTACCGCTTTTATTGCCTGGAAAACATAGGCATCCAGCAAAAGCATTATTGATAAAAAAATTATAACACCTGCAGGAGTACGCATAGGACAATTAAAATTTTATGAATTGGTCTAACTGCTTGTGTATAGCTTCCAGCGTATTTTCGTTGTAGATAACACCATCATCATCCATTACTTTGTCAATTGAAGAAATAGGCAGTTTATTAGGGTGAACATAAACATTCATATACTGCAGCGATGCAGTCATGTGATCCATGCCTCTCAGGTTTCCGGCCCGGCCGGTAGAAATGCCCGTGAGAACAGCCTTCTTCCACCACCAAACTTTCCTGATATCGCTGATGTCTATCATTGCTTTTAAAACGCCGGGGTAACTTCCATTGTACTCCGGCATTATTATAATAAATTTTTTAGCAGGTATTAAATACTGGTTTTCTATAGAGAGATACGTTGCGTTTTTTTTAAGAACTTCTATATTTTTCAGGCTAACTATAATTGCATCAATTCTTCGATTCTTTAAAATTTTCTGGTATTCAATAGCAACTTTTTCAGTATGACTGTCCAGCCTGTTTGTTCCGGATATTATTACGTACATCTATAATTATTTACATTTTCTGGCTCATGGGCCGGGTTAATATGTTAGAAGTTAGGGGATATATAACAGTTATTAAATGTAATTGTTCCCTGCATATATTATACTGAATGGTTAAATTTGCCAAACTTGCTGCGAGCATAAAGGCAGGCGACATGTTTGATGCTCAAAGATATGCTGTTTGAAGTGAAGACACACCGGCTAACCGCCAGAGCTAATATTTACAATAAATAGAAATAATTTTGAGGTGAAATAGTATGGGCAAAATAATAGGAATAGCTAATCAAAAGGGGGGGGTGGGCAAAACAACAACTGCCATTAATCTTGCGGCTAGCCTGGCCGTATTGGAATTTAGAACCCTTTTAGTTGATGCTGACCCCCAGGCCAACAGTACTACAGGTGTAGGTTTTGATCTTCATAAAATAAAACATGGACTGTATGATTGCATGGTAAATGAAACCCCTGCAAATGATGTTATATTAAAAACAGCGCTTTCTTATTTAGAATTAATGCCCTCTCATATTGACCTTGTTGGAGCTGAAATAGAAATGATAAATTATCCCAACAGGGAGAGCGTATTAAAAAATATTTTAGCAACTGTTAAAGACCAGTATGATTTTATTATTATTGATTGCTCACCATCTTTAGGATTGATAACGGTAAATGCATTAACAGCAGCAGATAGCGTTGTAGTGCCGGTACAGGCTGAGTTTTTTGCGTTAGAGGGATTAGGGAAATTATTAAATACTATTAAAATTGTACAAAACCGCCTTAATACCGAACTTCAGATAGAAGGACTTTTGATGACGATGTATGATGGCAGATTGCGTTTATGTAACCAGGTGGTAAACGAAGTAAAAAGGCATTTTGAAGATCTTGTTTTTACAAGCATTATTCACCGGAATACAAAATTAAGCGAGGCGCCAAGTTTTGGAAAACCGGCAATTTTATATGATGCAGAAAGCAAAGGCGCTATAAATTATTTGAACCTTGCAAAAGAAATATTGCAGAAAAACAACATGACGAAACTTTCACAAAAACAAAAAGTATTGGAATGATACCCGCCTTGCTGCCCACTCCGCTAAAGTGTGTAAGCAGCAAGGCAACTGACAACAACCAACGAACAACAAACAACAAACAATGACCTACGATCATGGCTACTTCAAATAAAAAAGATGCATTAGGCAAAGGCATACGCACACTGTTAGAAAATATTGATGCCGATCTTAAAAATACAAGTGGATCTTTAAGAACCGAAACGATTGAAAAAGTTAATACCAGCCTTCGCATACCTGTTGACCAGGTTGAAGCGAATCCGCAACAACCACGTCATGATTTTGATGAATCATCATTAAGCGAATTAGCGGCTTCAATTAAAATACACGACATTATTCAGCCACTTACTGTTTCAAAATTACCCAGCGGCAAATACCGAATTATAGCAGGTGAAAGAAGGTTCAGGGCTGCAAAAATTGCAGGCTTAAAAGATGTGCCGGTTTATGTAAGAGAAACTAAAGATAGCCAGTTACTTGAGTTAGCCTTACTTGAAAATTTGCAAAGGGAAAATTTAAATTCAATTGAAATAGCGGTAAGTTATAAACGCTTAATTGAAGAATTGGATTATACCCAGGAACAGCTTGCCGAAAGAATGGGTAAAGAAAGAAGCACCGTAACTAATTATATCCGCCTGCTTAAACTTCCGCCGGATATACAGGTGGCTGTTAAAAACGGAAGTATAAGTATGGGACACGCAAGAGCATTGATAAATGTTGATGTAGTGGATAAACAACTTTATATTTTTCAGCAGATAAAAAATAAACAGCTTTCAGTAAGACAAACCGAAGAACTGGTAAGGAAACTATACACTTCAACAAAGAGTGGTGTTAATAATTCCGTAAAATCATCTATCTCCCCTTCGTTAAAAAAAATTGAAGATAATTTAGCATCTTATTAC
>JBDSFG010000348.1:0-8671 GCA_039919615.1 Ginsengibacter sp.
ATCAGCTAAATTTTATGAAACCGGTGTGGATGAGTTCTGCTTTCTTACGCATTGGATGGCCTAGTGCTGTTGTTGGTGAAGCCAGGCTGCAAAAGCCCACTGCACAAAACACCAACAACGGGTTCAATATTACGCTTTATCAATTTACTGTTGGTTCTCCAGAGAGCAAGCAAAGAGGGAGCTGCATTTAAGTAACAAAAAATGTTCAGTGGAATTGGCTTTTAAGTGCAAGTTGAATACTCTTTATAATTAAACTTAAGATGGAAACTTTGCAGATTGCAGAGCACCCATATCAGGCATTCAGCTTACTTTTATCTCCAAATTTATTAGATGCCGGAAGGTCCTTCAATACTTCATTTAAGAAATCAATTGCTGCCATTTAAGGGCAAAATAGTAAAAGAAGCAGGCGGCTATGGGCCCATGCCTGCTGAGTGGATGAATGGCAAAAAATTATTGGATATAAATACATGGGGAAAGCATTTGCTGTTCATTTTTTCAAACGGAACCGTAAGGGTTCATCTCGGTTTATTTGGCGACGTACTGGTTAATGAACGAAAAAAAGTGAACCGCTCTTTTTATCTTGAATTTGCAAAAGGTGAGATAAATGGATACGTAGTAAGAGCGGAGAAACTAAAAGCTTCTCCTGCTGAAGTGTACGACTGGCGTACTGACGTTCTCAATAAAGATTTTGACCCGGCCTATGTAAAAAATTTATTAAAAAACCAGGGCTCAAAAACGATTGATGACGTGTTGATGGATCAAAAGATATTTACCGGCGTTGGCAATATCTTACGCAATGAAGCCTTGTACCGTGCAGGTATTCACCCTTTAACCATTACCGGTAAAATACCTTCAGCAAAAATTACACAATTGATAAAAGAGGTAGAAAAATATGCACAACTATTTTATCACGAGCTGGAAATAAATGAAAGACACGTCTTTGGTGTATACCGGCAGGAGTATGCCACTGATGGCAGCGCAGTTACCATGATGATATTGCCAAAGTCTAAACGTAAAATATTTTTTAGTGAACACAAACAAAAGTTGTATCACTAATAATTTAACTCACCTGCAACCAGCGCTGAAGCCTGTACTTTAAAGTAAAGCTATCTGCAATTGTTTTTAAAATGGTTTAATTTATGCAAAGCGGTCTAAAAACGTTACCAGTGTAAGAACATAAGTCCTGTCATTTAGAAAAGTGACAAAGTCATAATTATGCAATTGAATTTTATCGCCCCCATTTTTCGCCCCCATATTTATATGGTTCTATATGCCATTTAAAGTCTCTGCTAAAACCGGATGGCCGGCCTCCTTTTTATGACTTTACCATCGGAAGCATTTATAAAAAAAGCATCAGCAACGTAAGAACCAATCCTGCCAATGTAAAATAAAGTCCTTTACGAAAAATAGAGGTTTCAGGCATGAACATCCAAAAAGAAGAGAGTACAAAAAATAACAGGCTCACACCAAAAAAAACATTAAGGTAGAACAGCGGTTGGCTGGTAGAAGCTGTATGCAGTTTCATAAATTTCTCCATCACTACGGGTAATGATTTGGTGGTATAATCTGACATGCCCGTGCGTTTATTGTAGACCCCTTGTTTAAACCTGACAGTGTCTCCGTTTACTGATTCAAACTTTAGGTCACGTACATGTAATTCTCTTCCAAGTTGATCGGCATTTAATGCCGGAGCCAATTTTTTTTGCACCTGTTTATTTTGTTTCAGAAAATCCGTGTCGCGGAATATCATAACCACTCCACTAACTGCATATACCCCCATTATGCCTGCAAGGAAAAACCCAAGATAACGGTGATAGATGCGCATGTTAGTATGTATTTTATTTTTTGCCATTTGGTGTAATATTTAAAACTGCAATGATAAATTTAAAATTTATCGAACGACTTCGGGATAGGAAATAAATTGCCTGAATAAGGAATTTCTTCCCTTATTACCAATGATGTATATTTTTGTAGTGCAGTTGATTTTTATCCCCTTTCGTAGTACTGCATCTGAACTTTGGGTATATTGTACTTCCTTTTAAAATCTATTTACCATGCCTATTATTGAACTTCAAATGAAGGCTTCAGCTTTCCTTACCATGCAAAGAAACGTACTCCGCAATCTGGCTATCTGCCCGCCTGTTTTGCCTGCTGTTTACGGTGTACAAATTGTGATGGACCGTATTGAATTTGGGAACAGTGCTCTTCGCCACAATAAGCCCGCAAGCTTCACTACATTATATGATGAGGACGGTGAGTTGATACCCACGCCTTACCAGCCCGAGGGGTTTCAGACCCAGCTGGCACAAGATGTTAGGGTTTACCTTACAACGCTGGCAGAGATTCTTGCACATCCTAATGCTACTCCCACCCTGGTGCCCCTAACTGCAACACTTGTCTATGATCTTAATTTTTTCCCCTTAGATCATGAATGTTATTTGCAAGCCAATATCAACGCAGTAGAATTTGGGCCTCTTCCTTTTTTACCTCCCCCTTTCAACCCGTTAAATTCGCTGCCACCGGATATTATGGATCAGATTAAAAGTTTTATGATTCAGCAATTACGATTGTTTGCCCCCGGCGGCACTGCGCCGGTAGGTCTTGATGCTCTGCCGAAACAAATGCCATTTATAAATGCAGGAATAAGTGTTGATGCTCAAATGCAGTTTATTGCAATAAGAGTTCAGGTAGGAGGCGCCAGCAATATGAATTCAGACCGTCCCTGGACAGACTTCTACAAAGGATTTATAACAAACAGGCTCCAGGGAAATGACTTTTCATTTTTTATTGAATCAAATCTTCTTACAGAAAAAATAAAGTATGAGGTGTACACTAACCTTCCTTCAGACGATAACCTGGAGGCGTTCCCCAATTGTGTTTATTCTCATTCTGAAGGTAAAGCAGTGCTTACCATTGATGTCTTGATCATTTATCACCTTTACAGAAATAGCTATCTTGATATAGATGTTAAAGTAGAAGCCGATCCTAAGGTTGCTATTGAATTAACGGTTGCTCATCCCAACCAGGTAACTATTGACTTCGATTTTTCTCACCTGCTTGATAGTGACGATCCTCTCGTCAACTTTGCGTTTACCTTTCTCAATACACTTGGCATACCACTGCAGGAAATACTGCTTGTGATTGCAGGCTACTACATACTGCCGGAATTGAAAAAGAATGTTTCCGACGATTGCAAAAAAATTTCCGATACACATATGCAGTGCACGAGAGGAATCAATACTCCCCTTGCACCGGGAAGCCTTCAAACCACCCTTACAAAACTGGTAACATTTGATGATGGCCTTGCATTCGCCGGAACCCTCAATGTAATAGACCTTACAGCAGCCGTGATTTCTACTGCCATCAGAGAATTTAAAATCACTGTTCCTTCTATTTCCTGTGGTGCCGCAAGTATATCTTTAGTAGCTGCATTTAAAAAGAACCCACAAGGTTTTGGTGTATTAACTGCAAGAGGCTTCATCCAAAATTCGGGCACAGCACCTATGCGTTTATGCAGGCCGTTTGTTGTTATGCGGGGAGCGGCAGGACCCTTTCCTTTGCAAAACATCATTCCTGATTCAGGCATGGCGCCTTTTGATATTGCCATAAACATAGCCGCTCCTGATACTAATTACTATAATGCTCCTTATACTTTGGATCTATTGGTAAAAACCTCAGGCGGAACCCGTTTACTTCGGTTCAACCCTCCTCCCAAAATTACGGACAAGGATTATGAAAAGCTTACGGCGGGACTGCTGGTAAAAATTGGAAACTGCGAGGTGTTGGTAGATGAGTGGGCACGCCTCCATCGTGGTTACAATCCGCTGTGGGGACCTCGCCCGACCGGGGCGGAAATTGTTCACCATCAATGGGAGATTATTGTTACCGGCCTTAAAACAGGAGAGAAAGTAGCGTTGCTTGGTGTACAGAACCAGGAAATTACCTCGGGGATAAGTAGTGGCGGCCCGTTGAGGTTAATGGCTGTAGTGCCGCCTGCGGCAGAAAATGAGTTATCTATAAAGCATGTGGCAGCACATTCACTCATTGCCGGAATTGAATCCATCTTCAGTAATACAGATGACGAACCGCATGGGGAAAATAGAAAAGGAATAGAGGTAAGGCAGACATTACTAACCTACCAGGGCTCGATGCCGCTTCGGGGCAAGTGTAAAAAACTATTACCTGTAAATATTCTCAACAGGCAATGTGTAGTGGCAGTAGTAGAAGATAATATCGTTCTCTACGATTTTTCCAAACCAAACGTACCCGTTGCAATAAAATCCTGGAGAATAGATGGCGTGCATGGAGTAATTAATTGGCAGGGAGCATTACTGTCTTATGGCGATGAAGGTATGCAATGGTGCAACTATGCAAAAAATGATGCAAAGCATAAGCTGGACAGCGTGTGTACGCCAGTAAAGGATGTAGCGGCAAACCAAAGAAAACTTTATGCGATCACGTTTGACGAAATTCGTGTTTATTCGCAACGGCTGTGTCATATCGCATCTGCAAGGGTTGAACATGCCTTGTGCATAACGGCGTTAGGCGATAAACTTATAATTGGCGGATATGAAGGATTAACAATTGTACACAGAGAAAATATGAAGCACTGCCATAATCACATGGGTAAATTGCACATTACAAACTTGAGACCTGCCTTTGCAAACGAGCCAGGTTTATTTATAGCAAAGTTGGCAGATGGATCAGCCAAAGCCTTCCGTCTAAATGGGAATATTCCTGAAATTGTTTCAGACTTTAACGATGAGCCCTGGCATAACAATTCCGTTTTATTAGGAGACTTGGTAGTGAAGGTTGCAAAAGACCCAAGCATTTTCGATTTGTACACAACCGGGAAAACGGAGCTCGCGTAAATAATAAAACGCCTTCGATTATTGGTTTTAATACCTGGCCCTTGAGCTGCTCTGGCCGGTTACCTGCATCACGAAATAAGCGTAAAGGTCAGCTATAATCACTTCGCTTAACTACTATCCCCAATCAACTGGTGGGAATCGTTATTAAAAGTGTTTTGCCGCAGAAGAGCAGCCTTGGAATTACAATGTACGTTTTGAAAAAGAATGGGTAAAATAGTTTTAAATCCAATATTACCTGAAAAAGCAACATGCAAAAAATTCACATTTTAATTACTGGTTATCTTTTTATAAATGCCATTTCTGTACAAGCACAACCTTACGCCTCGTGGACAAATAATGAATTAAAATTAAATAACGGCGTTGTTGAAAGGGTCATCAGTCTTCCGGTTGATAAAGAACATTTTGTGACTACTTCTTACAAGCCGGTTCAGGGATCATTTCAATATTTTACAACCAGCAATACTGATTTTCAATTTGAGATAAACAACACTGTTTATTCAGGCAACGGAAACTGGTCGTTAAAAAGTATTGTAAAGCATAGTGATAACATATCCGGCGACGGAGCTTCAGTAACGCTGTTAAGTGAAGACAAAAAGATTGAACTTACTATTCAGTTTTTGCTTTATCCCGGGTCACCCGCTATCCGCAAAAATCTTTCAATTAAAAACCTTTCGCAGCAAATAATAAAGCTCGAATCAGTTGATATAGAAAAGTTCAACGTTACAAATTATTGGGCTACAACTTACAGTTGGATATGCCATGATTATGGAAGAAGGCGTTCCATTGGCCCATATGATGGTAATATGCAGGACGCATTGATCATAGTCCACAACAGCGACTGGCAGCAGGGTTTGGTTATTGGCAACGAAGCAGCCGGAGTTATAAAACACAGTGCAGTGTTCTGGCAGGAACCAACTATTTTCAGTGGTCTTACACATAAAGATGCCCTTTACCCTTTTCGGAAATATCTAAAAACAGGCGAAATTTTTACAACGCCACAGGTATTTACAATGGTTTACAATAATCATAAAGATCCCGACGAAATGCTTAACACTGCGGTGCCTGAATTCGTGAACAAGTACCTTGGTACACGGCTGTTGGAGATACAACGCAAGCCGGTTTTTGTTTATAACACATGGACGCCTTTTGGCAAAAACATTAATGAACAACTGGTAATGGAACTCGCCAGGGCGGCTGCAGAAGCAGGCATGAAAGAGTTCATCATAGATGATGGCTGGTCGGAAAATTATGGCGACTGGGTTATAGATAAAAACAAATTTCCCAATGGACTTAAACCTGTTTTTGATTACATCAAATCATTGGGCATGAAGCCTGGGTTGTGGGTTAGCGTGGGCAGTGCATCTACTGAGAGCAAAGTGTATAAAGCACATCCGGGGTGGTTTGTTTTAGATCAAAGCCAAAAGCCGGCAAACCTTCATGTTGAAGATGCCGGTATGCGAACGGCATGTTTTGGTACAGGTTGGTATAATTACATCAAAGATGTTTTGATGAAACTTTCTCTTGAGTACGGGCTTGAATATTTAAAGCTTGATTTTACCGTTGTTACCAGTCCATACAGGTTCAATCATGCACAGTCCGGATGTTATGCCAGTATTCACCCGGGGCATCATGATCATAATGAATCTCTCTACACTAATTATGAGCAGGTATGGAAACTTTTTGATGAGCTGCACGCTGCCAAACACGATCTTTTTATCGACTGTACTTTTGAGACAATGGGCGGCCTGCAACTGATGCAAAAATAATTGCGGCTCTAACCGGGCGGCAACTTGCTACTATTGGTTTTGAGGTGGAGCTTAATAAACCTTACGATGGAAACCTTTTTGAGGTTAGTGTCGAGAACCAGTAGCAATTCGCAGCATCATTTATTCCGACTCGGTTTGGTGCTAACAACGAACAGTGGGCTTGGGCGCAGAAACACAAGCATGGGTAAAATCTGCATCGGTAATCACACGTTTAATACCAGTCAATTTACAAATAAGCCGTTCCGCTGTGGCAGCTTTTTAAAAATATAAACTAACTTTTAGGCATAGAAAAGCTGAACCGCTGACTCTCATCACTATTTTAATAAGGAGCGGTTTTAAACCAAATTTCCGTCAAATGCTTTTTTTAAAATACAATGGCTCAATTCCTCTCCTGTTGCAGTATTGTATAAGCTTTTCGGATTTGATAATAGCTTAGTTCTTTCACAACTTATGCAGAGTGATTTGAAGTATATTCCTGTTTGTGATTTGCTTTCGAATTTTATGAACCTGGTTGGTTCACATCGGCGCTGCAATAGCGAACACCAACAAAAACGTTGTATTTAGCCATTAATAAAAGAAGCGTTCGCTTATAATTTTACCATCTTTTGTTTCATAAAGGCCTACTTCTTTCATATCCATCCTTCCCATGTTTTTCATTGTTGCATCCAGGCCCATCTCCATAAAAATGTATTTACCAAACACTGTCGGTTCATTGGTGTAGGCACCATGCATTTCTTCCAGCATGCTTCTAAATTTTTCCCCTTTTTCTTTAATGGCCTTCATGCCATGAGCAGTTTCAATTTCACCTTGCATATTACTTTCAGTACTGGTAGCATCGTCTGAAAATAGTTCATCTTGTGCTGTGCCAAAATCTCCTTGTTTGCCAAGCTCATAAAGCCGGTTTGCAATTTCCTGTGTTGTCATTTTTTTAAGATTTTAATTTAATGATAATGTAAATGTAAAACTCATATTATATAAATGCTATTTTTTTGATAATTTTTGGATGGACTTTTATTCACGCAACAATATTGTCGGGCAACACATGTGTAATACCATCAAGTTTCCCCATCATTCGTTCAGCCTTCGCTGCCTTTGATATAATTTCGGGTGGAAAAGCAAGCAATCCTTTTGTGGGAAAAGCATTAGGTACGAAAGCAATACAATCTTCCGTTTGCTTATTAATTTTCCTACTGCCATGTTTTGAGTTTAATGAATATTTATCTGCCAAATGTAAAGTAAATGTCAATTTAATTTACAAAATAAAAACACATGTAACCAAATTTTTAGAAGCAGTGTTTGAAGAATCGTTATCGCTTATTTGTCTGAATTAGGATTTGAAGATTAGCTGATTTTAGGATTTTGCTTGATATAATTTTTATTCTAATTCACCATTATAACTCTTTTAAATTCTCTGAAATGAACTTCTCCTAATTTAATTAGCGCTTTCAATTCAACCATAATAAATTCTTCTACAAAAACCATCATCTCTGGTACATCAGTTCCCGAAATCCATTGCCTAAAGTGGAATGTATTTTGTTGTGAAAGAACTAAGTGAGCATCAGCAACTGAACGCAAACTACAACAGTCATTTCAACGCCTTTATAATTGCACTAAATTCCTCTGCAATCAATGAAGCGCCGCCAACAAGGCCACCGTCAACATCTTTTTCACTAAAAATTTCTTTGGCATTAGATGCTTTTACACTGCCGCCGTACAAAATAGAAATGCTTTCTGCTATGTCTGCACCATATTTTTCTGCAATGACACTTCTGATATAAGCATGCATTTCCTGCGCCTGTTGCGATGTGGCTGTTTTGCCTGTACCTATTGCCCACACAGGCTCATATGCTATCACAAAATCAGTGAGCTCCTCAGCGCTTAAATGAAAAAGACTGTCTTTTAACTGAGCCTCCACAAATCTGTTTTGCGTTTGGGCTTCTCTTATAGAAAGTGGTTCTCCGCAACAAAAAATGGGCTTTAGGTCATCCTGCAAACAGGCATCTATTTTATCAGCAAGCATTTGATGATCTTCAT
>JBDSFG010000393.1:0-23138 GCA_039919615.1 Ginsengibacter sp.
ATTCCCTTAATAATTTAATTATTTGCTTTCACCAAAAAAATATAACGAAGAAGAACTGGTAGCCTTGTTGCAACATAAAGACGCCCAGGCCTTCAGCTATTTGTATGATAACTATTGTGCAGCAATATTTGGTGTGATATACAAAATAGTAGAAGACAAGGAACTTGCTGAGGACATTTTGCAGGAAGCTTTCGTGAAAATATGGAATAATTTTAGTGCGTATGACAGCATTAAAGGCCGCCTCTTTACATGGATGTTAAACATCGCAAGAAATCTTACAATAGATACGCTCAGAAGTAAAGAGTACAAGAAGCAGGATAAAATCTATAATAATAAAATTAACGTAAATGATTTTGAAGATAAATCCGGCAATGCAGAAAGGTTTGATTCATTAGGCATCAGGAAACACCTCGCTCACCTAAAAAACGATCAAAAGCAAATCATTGACTTAGCTTATTTCTCAGGCTTTACGCATGAAGAAATTGCTAAACAATTATCTATACCACTCGGCACTGTTAAAACCAGAATGAGAGCAGCAATTTTTGAACTAAGAAAACTATTGAAAAATTAAAAGTTGGAATTAAGAGATATCATATCATCCGGAATACTTGAATTGTACAGTTCAGGATTAACATCTGCGGAAGAGAATGTACAGGTGCATGAATGGATAAAACAATTCCCTGAACTTCAGAATGAAATTCACCAAATTCAGGATGCCATTGAACAATATGCTTTCGCACATGCTGTGCAACCAGACCCGGCTGTTAAACAAAAAATTTTAGACCGGATATCGTATAGCTCTTTGGAAAAAGTTAATGCTTCAGGTATATCTGAATATAAAAAAGACAAGAAAAGGGAAGTCTATAGAATACCAATTTATTTTAAATGGGCTGCGGCGGCAAGTGTTATTTTATTAATAGGAAGTATGATTTTAAATTATACCTGGTATAACCAAATGCGCTCTGCTTCTGCAAATTTGCAGCTTGTGCAAAATCAACTGAATGAGCAAAAGGAAATTGCAGAAGGGATGAGTAAAGACATGAATGTTATTTCTGATAAACATGCGTTTCCCGTTGTATTAAATGGCACACCGCATGCGCCGGATGCCTTAGCAAAAATATTTTGGATGAAGACCACCGGTGATGTATATGTAGACCCTACAAATCTCCCGCAACCTAGTGCGGGCAAACAGTATCAATTATGGGCTATTGTAGATGGAAAGCCCGTGGATGCTGGTATGATATCTGCTAAAAAGGGGATATATAAAATTCAAAAAATGAAAGCCTTTGGCCGTGCTGAAGCCTTTGCCATTACACTGGAAAAAGAAGGAGGGAGCCCAACACCAACTATGGAAGAGATGTATGTGATGGCAAAGATTAAGATATAAGTGAGGTAATATTTTACTCCAAAATATTAATTATGCTGGTTAAAATCTGAATGCCTTTAAATAATCAGCATCAGCTTTGGCTGCAAGAACCGGGGTTGTATTTTCATAATTTTCCTGCTCTACTATAAAATATTTAACGCTATTATCTTTTGCTGCTTTCAGTATTTTCTTAAAGTCTATACTTCCTTCGCCTACATTTACTGAAGCATCTCTTACAGAAAGAGGCGTATCTTTTTTTCTGTCTTTAATATGGCATAGTGTAAAGCGGTCAGGGTATTTAGTTAGCCATGCTATAGGCTCCTGTCCCGCAGTTACTACCCAATAAATATCCATTTCAAAATCCACAAGATCTTTATTTGTGTTTTGCATAAATATATCCTGCGGAAACTGGCCTTCCTGTTCCTTAAATGAATACTCATGATTGTGATAGCCAAACTTTATCCCTTCCTTCTTACAAATCTCTCCGCGGTTATTAAACTTATCAGCAATTTTTTTATAGTCATCCAAACTCTTTTGCCGTCCAACATATGGGCTTAGCAGATATTTCATTCCAATAGCGGCAGCCTCACTTGCTTTACGTTCAAAGTCTTTATCAATATTGCAATGAGTAGAAATCATTGTAAGGCCAATACTATCGAGGTACTTTTTAAATTCGGTATTAGTCATCCCCCAATAAATGCCCTGCTTGCTATCTTCGTAACCTTCAATTTGTTTGTACCCCATATCAGCAACCAGTTTTAAAACGCCTTTGGGGTTACTCCCGATTACATCACGCAATGTGTATAATTGTAAACCAAAATCTCCCAATGAATTTTTGCCGTGTAACCCGGCGGTTGATCTACAACTCCATAAATTACCTGATACTGCTGTAATAGCTAATCCTGCTGCTGTTGTTTTTATGAAATTTCTTCTCTTGTATAACATAATGGTTTTTTAGAATTTTAAATCATGCCCAGGCTTATCAACAATTTTATCTTCTTTGTGAAAGCAATTTCTTTACCAGTATCACTTATGCATTCGTTTAAAAAAAATGTTGAACCAACAATATTACTCCCAGGCAAGAATGATTAATGTTGCACAGGTTATCGTCTATTCATACATCTTTTAAATTTTAAACTTAGATCTTTAAACTGTAACCATCACGATATTCTCTTTTTATAAACTGATTTACGTCATCAAAATTGCTTACCCTCATGTTTTCATTATCCCATAAAAATTGAATGTAACGGCCTGGATAATCAACGCCTTTTCCGGAAGCGTTTGGTTTGCGTAAATCATTTGCTCTTATTGCCAGGTTTGCCATTAACAACGCTTCAGTTAAAGGTCCGGCAGTTTCAAAGGGTGAACTTAGTTGTGTTTTTCCATAACCGGCAATGCAGCCCTCTACCCACTGGCTATAATGGCCCTCAGCACTACCCGGAACACGGGCCAGCTTTTGTTTTACTTTTACCTCATTGTTTCTGGAAAGTGGCAATAGCTGCGGATTTGCCCCATATGTACCACACATCATTTTGCCCTTAGTGCCTATAAAGAGTGTTCCATTTCCACCATCACCAAACAGTTCATTTGAACCTAA
This sequence comes from Ginsengibacter sp., assembly GCA_039919615.1. Taxonomy (GTDB): domain Bacteria; phylum Bacteroidota; class Bacteroidia; order Chitinophagales; family Chitinophagaceae; genus Ginsengibacter. Next base: position 2,964 of record JBDSFG010000393.1, read on the forward strand.
TTCATGAGGTCGCTCCGGTTGTATTCCCCCATCCATCCAGTGCAGTTCTACCGGGCCTTTTGTTTTATTTGTTTTAGGAAAATTGATGGTAACATGACTTGAGGGAGGACAGCTTTCCGGAAAATATCCCCGTTTGAACTCGTCTACATAAACACTTCCAACACTCGCCTGCACTGCAGAAATATATTGAAGATTAAGTACGCTAAATGCAGGAGCAACTATATGGCATCCCATATCTCCTAAGGCGCCGGTTCCATAATCCCACCAGCCACGCCAGTTAAAAGGAACGAGCTTTTCTATATAATCTTTATAGGGTGCAGTACCTAACCAAAGGTTCCAGTCCAGTTCTTTGGGTACCTCTGCTTTTGTTGATGGCCATGGAATTCCCTGAGGCCAAACAGGCCTGTCCGTCCAGCAATAAACCGTATGTACATGGCCTATTACGCCTGCATCATACCACTCCATTAATTGCCTTACCCCGTCACCAGAAGCACCCTGGTTCCCCATTTGCGTAACCACTTTATAGCGCTTCGCAGCATCTGTTAATACCCGGGCTTCATATACATCATGTGTCAGGGGTTTTTGAACATACACATGCTTGCCTAACTGCATAGCCGCCAAAGCCGGTGCCGCATGGTTATGGTCAGGAGTAGAAACTGAAACAGCATCAAAGTTTTTTGATTCTTTATCTAACAGTTCACGCCAGTCTTTATAATATTTAGCCTTCGGGAAGTTTTTAATTGAAGTAGCCGCACGCCTGTCATCCACATCACATAAAAAAGCGATATCAGCTTTCCCGCTTTTGAAGAAATTGGCCAGATCGCTTTCTCCTTTACCACCGGCACCAATACCTGCAACTATCAATCTGTCGCTGGGTGCAAGAAAATTTTTTCCGCCTAAAACATGTCTTGGTAATATTATAAAGCCGGCCGCAGCTACAGCGGTATTTTTCAAAAAATCTCTCCGTGAATTAGTTATTTCTGCAGCATTTTTTGCTTTAAACATCTTACTATTAATATTTTCAATTATAATTTTTTTCGATTGCTGATCATCGGCAGCAGCCTTTTTCTATCAAACTTTATTATTTACCAGCAGCGTTTTAGAGAGAGGATATATTTGTTGCAGCAAATCATAATATAGTAATTATGTGAGACCTGCAAATTGTTTGTCCCCTTTTTTATAATCAATAACTCCCTGGAATTTTCCCGGCACGGGTGTGTACCGAAGTCCTTCAGTTCTTCCCTTCTCTGAAGTAAAATAGCCAAATATGGTAAGTTGTTTTAACTGCTGAAAATAATGATTGGGCATTGTTTCCTTTTTCAAACCATCAGTAGTTTTTTCCTGCCCCGGAATTTCTTTTTCTTTCTGATCTTTATCTAAATCTACCTTTTCTTTTACATACTTTTTTGTTTCGTTGTCTATGGAAATGAGTAATTCTTTACGTTGCTCGGGAGAGGCTTTCATAAAATCAAGATCATGCATTTTTTTACATGCATCATTAAGTGTAGTAAGTCCTTTATGAAAAATTTCCTGGTCATCTTTTTTATAGCAGTCATTCACTATAACTGTCATAAATTTTCCTACACCTGCGGCCTTGGCGCCTGCAGTACTCGTTTGTGGTAATATTGTTTCTGCTACTTCATCAAGAAAGGCAATATTTTCTTCTGTAAATTCCAGTGGTGTATTACTTTCCGGGTTGTTACAACCGCTTAATAGAAATTCACCACCTATCATTACTCCACCAGTGGCAACAGCAATTAATTTTAAAAGTTCACGCCTGTTCATATTAAAAGTTTAATAGTGTAAAGATTTAAGGTTATTGTTCCTGAAATGGAACCTCATAATTGCTATCTAAAGATTTCCTTTTTTTAATTCACCTACCGCATAGTCAACGGCTCTTGCGGTCATTGCCATATACGTTAATGATGGATTTACACAAGATGCGGAAGTCATAAAACTTCCGTCCGTTACAAATACATTCATAGCATCCCATACCTGGTTCCACTTATTAAGTACAGACGTCTTTTTATCAATGCCCATTCTCGCAGTACCCATTTCATGAATCCCCCAGCCTGGCTCACAATTATTATCATAGCCTTTTACATTTTTTGCGCCGGCGGCTTCCAGCATCTCAACACCATCACTGACTATTTCTTTTCGCATGTTCAGTTCATTTTCTTTGAATTCAACATCAAATTCAAGTACCGGCATATTCCATTTATCTTTTTTATCTTTCGACAAAGAAATTTTATTATCGTGATAAGGTAACATTTCACCAAATCCGCCAATGCCCATGGTCCACTTACCTGGCTCTCCCAATGCTTCTTTAAATTCTGCACCAATATTTAACTCCGCTATCTGTCTTGCCCAACCTTCTCTGCTTCCTGAGCCCTGGTAGCCAAATCCACGCAGATAATTTCTTTTTTCATCACCAGGCAGATTACGAAAACGGGGAACATAAATGCCATTAGGTCTGAAACCAGAGTAATATTTATCCTCAAAGCCTTCCATCTCTCCACTGGCGCCAAGCTTTAAATGATGGTCCATAACATTATGCCCCAGTTCACCACTGCTGCTTCCTAATCCATCAGGCCATATACTGGTAGCGGAGTTCATCAATATCCATGTAGAGTTGAATGTAGAAGCGCAAACAAAAACTATTTTACTCATATACTCAATAGCTTCATTGGTTCTTGCATCTACCACTCGTACTCCCTTTGCCTTTTTTGTATCCTTATCATAAATAATTTCAGTAACAATTGAAAAAGTGCGTAGGGTTAAATTACCTGTTGCATTTGCCGCAGGTAAGGTAGAGGATTGCGTACTAAAATACCCTCCGAACGGACATCCATTTGAGCAAATATTTCTGAACTGGCAAGGGGTTGGGCGGCCTGGAATTGTTTGCGTAAGATTGGCGGTACGGCCAATGATCATTGTTCTTTTATTATTATAGTGCTGCTTTATACGCTCAGCAACAGTTTGCTCTACTATATTCATATCCATTGGCGGTAAAAATTTGCCGTCGGGTAATTGGGGCAATCCTTCAATTGAACCGCTGATGCCTGCAAAGGTTTCTGCATGGTCATACCATGGAGCAATATCCTTATACCTGATGGGCCAGTCAATAGCAATACCTTCCTTTGCGTTTGCTTCAAAATCAATATCACTCCAGCGATAACTCTGGCGCCCCCACATTAGCGAGCGTCCGCCGGTATGATAGCCGCGGAACCAACCGAAAGGTTTTTTTTCAACATAAGGATTGTCCTTATCAACGGCCCAAAAAGAGAGATTACGTTCATTCAATGGATAGTCTCTTTTCAATACTGGATATTCTTCAATCATTTTTTGTGTTGCCTGGTCGTGCCCGCCGCGGTGCGGATATTCCCATGTAGGTTTATTGCTGGCTTCATAATCCTTAACATGTTCAATGTGATGGCCACGCTCAAGCATTAAAACTTTTAAGCCTTTTTCACAAAGCTCTTTTGCGGCCCAGCCGCCACTTATTCCTGATCCTACAACAATTGCATCAAAAGATTCCGGCATATAAAAACCCTCCTAAATCCTCCCTAAAGGGAGGACTTTATTTTAGTTAATTTAATGTGTTTTTAATTTCGTTTGTTTTTAGTTCTTTTGTTATAATAGAATTTATTTCAGCTAAAATAAATTCTATTTCATTATATACTTGTTTATTAGTGAATCTAATAATTGATTAGCCTAAGCCAATAAAAAATTTTTCTCTTTCCTTATCATCTGATTTAATTTGCTCCAAATCATGAATGCTTCCATCAATCTCTATAATAAGTTTTAATTTATGACAAAAAAAGTCTGCAACATATAAGCCAATCGGGTGCTGACGTCTGAATTTGAAATTTTGTATCCCTGATTTTAAATGCATCCACAAAACTTTTTCAGCGTCCGTCATATTTTTCCGTAGTTGCTTTGCAAATCCAAAAACCAAATGGTTAGCTCCTTCAAACATTCCCCCGTTTTTATATGGTGATTTTGGTATCATTCAAAATAGTTAACTCATTTAGGAGCGTCCTTAAGTCTCCCTTGAGGGAGATTTAGAGGGTTTTTTCTACACATCACAAATCTTCACGGCCTTCTTCAATGCAGCGATCTTTGCTTCGTTATCTTTTTGATCTGGAACAAATTCCTGCGCCACATAATCTTTGAATCCAGTTGCCAATATAGCTTTCATAATTGCAGGATAATATAGTTCCTGTGTTTCGTCAATTACATGTCTTCCGGGTACGCCACCTGTATGATAATGGCCAAAGTATTGATAGTTGTCATTTATCGTGTGGATAACATCACCTTCATCAATTTGCATGTGATAAATATCATATAGTAATTTAAAATTTTCTGATCCTATTTGTTTACACAATTCAACGCCCCATTTGGAACGGTCGCACATATAATCTTTATGATTTACTTTACTGTTCAATAATTCCATTTGAACCGTTACCCCGTTTTTTTCTGCAAGAGACATAATTTTTTTCAATCCGTTAACGCAGTTCTTTAAGCCTGTTTCATCATCCATACCATCCCGATTGCCGCTAAAGCAAATTACGTTCTTATAGCCAGCTTTGGCTACTAACGGAATCACTTCTGTAAAATCTTTTATAAGCAGATCATGGTATTCGGTACGATTCCATCCCTTGGTTAAACTATTATCGCCAGCCGTGTAGCACATGGAACTGAGGATCCCATATTTTTGAAGAGTAGGCCAATCCTTTGGCCTGACAAGATCAATGGCATTAAATCCTATCTTTTTTACTACCTGGCAAAGTTCTTCAATAGAAAGAAAATTGTAGGTCCACTGGCAAACTGAGTGGTTAATGTTTCCTTTAAATTTTATTGGCTTCTTTTTCAATGCGTCTGTTTCTGCTAAAGTAACACCGGAAAAAGCTGTAACGCCAACGCTGCTTAATATTAGACTTTTAATAGCCTTGCGCCGGGAAGGTTGATGTAATATCATAGTGCAATCGTTTGAGGAAAGTTACGAATGTTATAGTTTATAAAATAAAAATATCCTGTTATGACTCAAGTGTCTGAATGACCGGTTTTGCTATATAATGGTTGCGTATCGAAGATGTTTTGTCCGTAAATGGAACATTGACCTTACTTTTTAGCATATTTCTAAATCAGCTTTGCCGGGTGCTCCGGTGCTTAAAATTTTTAATGCATTGCCGGTGTCATTTCGCTTTCTGTGATCCTCTTTGAGTTTTTTTGCCATAAAAAAAATATGATAAATAGTATAACTAGTATGGCGGGAAAAGTCATCATTTTAAGTAACGCATGTTGCCCGGTAGCCAGTTCCAGTGCGTTTCCTGTAAGCCCCTTAGCGGTATTATCCGCCCTGGCACTATCGATCCAACCACCAATTATAGGCTGGAAGATAGAGGTAGAAAACATGCCCACTCCCCCTACAATAGACATGCCCAGTGCGCTGCTCCGGGGAACTCTATGCGCCACTGAACCTATCATTACCGGCCAGAAATAACAAATGCCAAGAGCGTAAACCACCGCTGCCACATATGCCATTGGCCCTGTTACAGTACTAAACATATAAATGCCTATGGTTGCCAGTATCGCCCCTGCGAGTAAAACACCCGTCTGGCCTAACGCCCCCACAACTGGTCCGGCAAAAAATCTTCCTGTTGCAGACACGCCAAACGTCAAAGCTAAAATTAGCATTGCATCTGCTCCGCTGGATCCTAAAACAATAGTTACCCATTGGCTGGGGCCAAACTCAGTAATAGCAGTAAGCGCCATGCAACAAAAAAGGAAAATATAAACCGGGCTTAACATTGCCTTGAAATTTGCAGCAAGAGAATTTGCCTCTTCCAACTGTGGTTTTGGAAAAGTTTTTCCGAAAAATAAAACGGCGTAAATGATGGTTGGAATTATTGTCACCCACATCTGTGCTTCCCAACTCAATCCCATCCTGGTCATGAAATAGGAAATGAGGGAACCGACCAATATACCACCGGGAAACCACATGTGGAACCGGCCAAGCATTTTTTGCATTTTAACACCGGAATACATGTCTGCAATCATAGGATTACAGGCAGCTTCAGTACATCCATTACCTATGCCGATAAGCAGTGTGGAAATAAGTAAGGTTGTATATCCCCCGGCAAAAATGGTCATTAAAATTCCGATGGTGTGGCATACAAAAGCAACCATCATAATATTTTTAGGGCCAAACGTATGGTAAACCAGGCCGCCGATGATCATTGAAATAGGAAATCCCAAAAACCACATTGAATTGATAAATCCCAGTTGTTCTGCAGAAAGCCCAAATGCCTCACCCAGTTGCGGCAGTATTCCTGCACGGATAGAAAAAGTAAAAGCAGTAGTGATGAGTGCAAAGCAACTTCCGTTAAACAAAGCGCTTTTATTAACGTTTTCGTTCATTTGTTTGTAAGTTTTAAGTTTTAAAATTTGGAATTATGCGGTGACCTTAGGTGAGCTGTAAAGATCAATGCAATTCTGCTTGCAAAAGGAGTTTGTTACTTTGAATGTTTTATTGCATAGCTCATTAGTTTTAGTTAAATAAAATAGTTTGCGGATGATCTGTTTTTTTCAAGCAATTCTCAGGAAGCATTAAATTTTAAGATGATTACTTTAGCGGAATCAAATAAAAATAATTTCATAAATGTAATTTTTTTATTTTTAAATCAAATTTCTTCTTAACCAGAAACTATAATAATCATGAAAAGAAAATTAAGAATGGGAATGGTTGGCGGCGGTAAAGATGCTTTCATAGGCGCCATTCACCGCATAGCGGCAAACATGGATGGGTTAATTGAACTAGCATGCGGTGCATTAAGCATCAACCCTGAGATTGCTAAAGATTCCGCTAAAGATTTATTTCTTCCTGAAGATCGCACTTATCTTACTTATGATGAAATGATAACAAAGGAAAGTCAGTTACCTGCGGATAAGCGGATAGATTTTATCACCATTGTTACTCCGAATTTTGCTCACTTTGCGCCTGCAATGATGGCCCTGGATAATGGGTTTAATGTGGTAATTGAAAAGCCAATGACATTTACTTTAGATGAAGCAAAGCAATTAAAAGAGAAAGTGGAAGAAACTGGTTTAAAGCTTTGCCTCACGCATACTTACTCCGGTTATCCAATGGTAAAGCAGGCCAGGTATATGGCTCAGAATGGAACTTTAGGGTCGCTTAGAAAAATCCTTGTTGAGTATCCCCAGGGATGGTTAAGCAAATTATCCGAAAGAGAAGGTAACGCCCAGGCAGCATGGAGAACAGATCCAAAAAGATCAGGAAAGGCAGGATGCATGGGAGATATAGGAACACATGCGGCACATCTTGCGGAGTATATTTCAGGTTTAAAAATTACAAAACTTTGTGCTGATCTGAATATTATGGTTAAAGGCAGAGCATTGGATGATGATGGAAGTGTTTTATTAAAATTTGAAAAAGATGTATCAGGAGTTTTAATGGCCTCGCAGGTAGCAGCAGGCGAAGAGAACGCTTTAAAGATTCGTATCTATGGCGAGAAAGGAGGACTTGAATGGTCGCAGCAGGAGCCCAATACTTTATTAGTAAAATGGTTAGATCAGCCCACACAGATTTTAAGAGCAGGAGGAAACTATTCTAATATATTAAGCGGCTTTGCTACACAGAATTGCAGAACACCCGGCGGTCATCCTGAGGGTTATCTTGAAGCCTTTGGAAATATTTACCGCAATTTTGCACTAACATTATTATCTGCGCTTGAGGGCACAAAACCAACAAAAGAAATGCTTGATTATCCTGGTGTTGATGAGGGTATCAGGGGGATGGCCTTTATAGATAATGTTGTAGCCTCAGGCCAGTCTGATAAAAAATGGACAGAATATACCCTCTAAATCTCCCTAAAGGGAGACTTGAAGAAGTTATTTAAAATGAAACAAAAGTCGCCATACAAGGAAGGGGGGATGTTTGAAGGAGCAGATCCTTTGGTGTTTGGATTCGCCAAACAGTTGAGAAAGGAAATGACTGATGCAGAGAAAATCTTATGGATGCATTTAAGACCAGGGATAAAAAATTTAAAATTTAGAAGACAACATCCAATTGGAATTTATGTTGCAGATTTTTTTTGTCATAAATTAAAACTCGTTATAGAAGTAGATGGCAGTATTCACAATCTTAAAGAAATAAAGATAAATGATAAAGAGAGAGAACAATACTTTATTAAGTCGGGTTATCAAATTATCAGATTCAGCAATAAACAAGTACAGAATCAGATAGAATCTATCTTAGCTGAAATAAACTCAATCGCCCAAGACTATTTACAAAAACGAATTATCTAACAAAAAGAAAGTCCTCCCTTTAGGGAGGATTTAGGAGGGTTTTATATTATGCAAACAATCAAAGGTCCCGGAATTTTTTTAGCACAGTTCCTTGGCGATCAGCCGCCGTTTAATGATATGAAAAGTATTTGTGAATGGGCCAAAGGGCTTGGGTTTACAGGCGTTCAAATACCTACATGGGATAGCCGTTGTATTGATCTGAAAAAAGCCGCTGAGAGTAAAACTTATGCTGATGAGTTAAAAGGTTTGGTAAACGATTGCGGTTTGCAGATCACAGAGCTTTCAACACATTTACAAGGACAACTTATAGCAGTACATCCTGCATACAATGATGTGTTTGATGGTTTTGCTCCTAAAGAAGTTCATGGTAATTCTACAGCCAGAACGGCCTGGGCAGTTGAGCAATTGACTTATGCGGCAAAGGCTTCAATGAACCTCGGGTTAAAAGCACATGCAACATTTAGTGGCTCATTTTTATGGCCTATGGTTTATCCATGGCCACAACGTCCTGCCGGTCTTGTTGAAACTGGCTTTAAAGAACTTGGTAAGCGCTGGCTGCCTATATTAAATGTATTTGAAGAAAACGGCGTAGATCTTTGTTATGAAATTCATCCTGGTGAAGACCTTCATGACGGCATTACTTACGAAATGTTTTTGAAAGAAGTAAATGATCATCCACGTGCATGTTTATTATACGATCCTTCACATTTTGTTTTACAGTGCCTTGATTATCTATCCTACATAGATAATTATCATGAACGAATAAAAGCATTTCATGTAAAGGATGCAGAATTTAACCCCACCGGAAAACAAGGTGTTTATGGTGGCTTTCAAAGCTGGATCAACAGGGCCGGACGTTTCCGTTCACTTGGAGACGGGCAGGTTGATTTTAAAGCGATCTTTAGCAAGCTTACCCAATATAATTATACGGGCTGGGCTGTAATGGAATGGGAGTGCTGCATAAAACATCCTGAACAAGGTGCAGCAGAAGGCGCTCCTTTTATAAAACAAAATATAATTAGAGTAACTGAAAAAGCCTTTGATGACTTTGCCGGTACTGCCAGCGATGAAAATTTTAATCTCTCTGTATTAGGCCTGAAATAAATTATTTACTTTACACACTTAAAATATATTGCCCATGAAAAAAACATTTATAATTCTTGCATCATTAATTACAGTTATCAGTTGTAATAACTCTTCAACAGATAAAAAGGAAATGGATACAAAGGCTACAGACACAACTGCTGCAGTTGCACCTGTTGCAGAAACAAAAGATCCGGAAGCAGAAAAAGGACTTGGCCTGGTTGCTAAAAGCGATTGCTTTACCTGTCATAAATTAACAGAAACTTCTATTGGCCCTGCCTATGCAGCGGTAGCCGCAAAATACAAAGGACAGAGTAATATGATAGACAGCCTTGCGCAGAAAGTTATTAAAGGAGGCTCCGGTATTTGGGGTTCAGTTCCTATGACGCCTCACCCCGCATTGGCAAAAGAGGATGCTGAAGCCATGGTACATTATGTAATGTCAATCAAATAAACCCTGATTATGAATAAATTAATTTGCTTATTTGCTGCCGTTATAATTTTAAATAATTGCATGGCACAAAAAAAGGCTTCCATGAGTGCACTAAATAACCAGCTTACTGCAGCAGAAAAAAGTAGTGGCTGGAAATTATTATTTGATGGCAAAACCACAAATGGCTGGCACGGCTACGGCAGATCCGGTATAAGTGAAGGTTGGAAAATTGGAGATGGCATAGTGATGCTTGAGCCAGACAAAAATATAAAAGGCAGAAGCGGCATTGATATGGTGACTGATGAGGAGTATGGGAATTTTGATTTGAAATTAGATTGGAAGATAGGACCAAAAGGAAATAGTGGAATGATATTTTATATCCAGGAAGATACTTTCAAGTATAAGGAAACCTATAACACAGGTTTGGAAATGCAGGTATTGGATAATGGTACATCCACACGACCTGGTCATCCCGACGGCAGATTATACACACATAGGGCCGGCGATCTTTACGACCTCGTTGCTTCCAAAGAAGCTATCCATCCGCAGGGAGAATGGAATCATGCGGAAGTAATTTCCAATAAAGGAAAGCTCGATTTTTACATGAACGGTGTGCATACCCTTTCTACCACTTTATGGGATGAAAACTGGAAGCAAATGGTTGCGATAAGCAAGTTTAAAGACATGCCCAATTGGGGCAATTTCAAAAAGGGAAAAATTTCTTTACAGGATCATGGAGAAGAAGTTGCTTTTAAAAATATTAAAATTAAAAGGCTCTAGCTACTTTCTCCGGCATTGAACCAAAAATTTTCTAAACACGATTAGAAAAAACATACGCATGGATGACATCCTTTCAAAGGATTTCATCCATGGTTTGCTAAAAGTATAATTTCAAGACATATATATACTCCCCACAAAACCTACTCCCAACCTGTTATCTTTAAAAAAAAATTTGCTTTATGGGTGTGCTAAAAGTTTTCTTTTGGGGAATGATAGTAAGCTTTTTTGGCACTTTACCCCTGGGTACACTTAATGTTGCAGCAATGCAGATGAGCGTATCAGAAGGAGTGATGCAGGCAATCTGGTTCTCTTTAGGGTGCATTCTTGTTGAAGTGATTTATGTACGAATATCGCTTGTTGGGATCAACTGGATACGCAAACAAAAAAAATTGTTTCAGTGGCTTGAGTGGATAACATTAGGCATTGTGGTTGCACTGGCTGCAGGAAGTTTTATTGCCGCTAATAAACATCATGAAGCTAAAAATGTGATGCTTGATAATAATATGAACCGCTTTTTGCTTGGGTTTTTATTAGCCAGCGTTGCACCAATGCAAATACCTTTTTGGTTTGGATGGAGTACTGTTTTGTTTACTAAAAAAATTTTAAAGCCTCAAAACAATTACTATAATTTATATATAGCTGGTATTGCACTGGGCAGCATGATGGGTAATTCTGTTTTTATTTTTGGTGGAAAATATATTGTTGAAAAATTAAATGCCAACCAAAATATTTTGAACTGGGTAATAGGTGGCATATTCACTCTAACAGCAATTATTCAACTGATGAAAATATTATTGCATAAAGATGCTGCTGAAAAACTTGAGCACTTGGGAGAAGAGAAAGAAGCAAGCACATGATCAAATATTACTGCTGACTACTATAAATACTGGCTAACAATTACTAATTATGGTTTTATAAAGAAGTATAAAAAAATAACATAAATTATCAGAGCTAATCTATTTCTCAAAATAATTTATGTTATATCCTTGTGTTCTAAACGGGGTTACTTAGTGTCTTCTAAGTGAAGTGGCAGTCCGCATTGTGTTCCTGCAATTCCATAAATCTACAATACCAAATTTTTTTTGTTTAACTATTTTTGGTTGATGGTTGATGTTGGTTGCTACGGTTTCTTTAACCTCTGTTACAAGATTCCTTAAATTTTCCTTTTCTATTTGCACAATAGAAGGCATTACATTACTGTTCATAATCTTCATTTTAAAAGTTTATTAAAATTTCTTATCGCAGGCTTGCGTTTGCAGATAAACCGACTGGTTTGGAAGAATCTCTTAAGATCTTTAAGCAGTTGAGATCACTTCTTTTAAATTAGCGACACAAAGATATGACATTGTAAAATAACAAATGGCATTTAATGTGTTCATTTAACACATTAATGGCTGAAAGGTCAGATTGATATTATGAGTGGTATTGTGATGTTAAGACATTTACCCTTTTGCGATAGCTGGATAAGAAGCACTATAGTTAAAAAACTTATTGGAAACTTAATGGCAAATGTTTTTTTGCAACATTCCATCCTGATGTTACGAGTTGTGGCTGCCTGCCGGAAAGTTGTGCAATAGGGCAATTCACAGTTACAGTAATACTTTCATTTGCGCACAATGAAAAATAATTTTGATTCCATAAACATGGCATTATTTCTTCGTCATTTATCTTTAACTGGGGATTGATAAAAAATGCAAGCTGCCCGGAAGTGTTGGTGAACTGAAAGGTATATTTATAATCAGATTTTTCTTTTGATGAACTGATAAGCTTTGCCTGAACACTGGCCTGCTGCATTCCTGATAAGGATGTATAATCATTATGTGGCTGCATCCAATATGTATTGCGTGAAACTGTTTGTCCATTTGCATCTGTTGCGTGGAGTACAACAAATACAACACCTTCTGATGTTGAAAGTGTTGATGAAAGAGAGAAAACTTTCTTTACAATACTTGTATCTAAATTAATTTTTTCAGATTGATGATACAACAATTTGCCATTGATATCAAACACTTCTGCCTTTACTGTAATATTAGCACGTAAATGATAACTACGGTTGACAATTGCAACCGTCGAATCATCAAGATTTAATTGAACATGAACGGGCTCACAGGCATTCTGCATAAAATAATAACCTGCATTGGGTTCAAGGTACCAGTCGTACACCTGCCACATTACACTTGGAAAAGCAGCATTCAGTTTCCACAACATTACCCCTCCCGTTTCATTTAGTTTATGCCCTGCAGCTTCAAAAATACCCCGATAGCCCTCTGCGTTCAGTAGTTGCATTTTATCAGAAAAATCTTTCATACTGCCTGCCGCACCATAACGGTTAACCATTGCTTTATAATACAATTCATAATGGCCATTACCCGTGCATGCATCATGATAACCCCATGTATTATTAAGCGGGTAAGGCAATGATGTATCAGGAACAAGGTTTGAAATATTTTTTGCAAGAGTTTCATAAGGAGGTTGTGAAGGCAATCCTGTTTCATCTTTAAACAGCCAGTCTCGGCCCCGGTTAACAAGTTTATAATATTCGGCCGGATCCTGCCATGTATACGGGCCGCCACTGTACACGCCTGAGGGCTGATCATCAGGCCACGAACCTTTCCATCCTGCTGCAGGCTTTGCAAAACCGGATGAGCTCGGAATAAACGGTCTTGTGCCGTCAAGTGTGGCAACATTGTCACGCATGGCATCATAAAGTTCTTTGCGGGCATGGCCTTCATTACCTCCTGTCCATACAAGCAGGCTTGCATGATTACGTATGCGTAAAATTGTACTGATAATATTCTTTACAAAAATATTACCCTGCAGCGGATAATTTGCAGAACCTTTAAATTCTCCATGTGTATCCCCGGTAACCCAAAAGTCCTGCCACACCATCATTCCATATTTGTCTGCGGCCGCATAAAAATCATCCGTTTCACCAATACCTCCGCCCCATATTCTTACCAGGTTCACGTTTGCATTTTTACATAAATGAAGTTCATAGTCATATCGCAAAGAGTCCCTGTTCAGCATCATATCAGGAACCCATGCACCGCCTACAAGATGCACCCGTTTGCCATTCACATAAAAATCACGACGCACCCAGCCATTAACTGTTGTTGCCTTTGAACTTACAGTGCGTATGCCAAAAACAAAAGAAGTATCATCAGATATTTGAGTGCCAGTTATATACTGCAATCTTATCCGGTACATATCAGGATTGCCATAATTATTAGGCCACCACAAATGAGGTTTGCTTATAAGAAGTTGCTTTAAGTTATCGGCACTAAGGTCAACCTCCTTCAAAGAATTAGGCGTAAGAGATACAGGCTGGTCAATGTTAATTGCAGTGCCTTTAAATGTTTCAGGGGTGATTGTTATTCTTAATTTACCATTCATTGCTGCAGTGCTGTTATTCATCAGAGATAAATGAAGCGAAAGCCTTGCAATATTTGTATCAGGCAAATGCGGAAGATCAGTGATAATATGGGGATCTTGAATGATCACCTGGCCGGTGGTGCGCAGGTAAACGGGCTGCCAGATACCTATATTGCGGTCGTGAACTTCAGGTATCCAATCCCATCCGACTGAACAAAGCATAGTTACATTTTTTCCAATATCACCATTCGTACCGCCGTTATCATAAAAATCTCCGAGGGCTTTTGTTTGCGGATGAGAAGGCAGGCCGGGATAATCTAAAGGATATATTTTAACCGCAAGCGCATTTGTTTCGCCAGGTTTAATAGCACTGCTCACATTAAGAAAGTATTGTGCAAACATCCCTGCCATTTGAGAAGAATCCTGAATTTTTTGCCCATTAAGCCATACATCTGCACGATAATTAATGCCTTTAAAAATGAGTTGAAAATGTTTGCCTTTGTCAGCAGCAGGTATCTGGAATGTTGTACGGTACCAGTAAGGTTTTTTCCAGGGATTAGGTTCATTTGGAAGATGACTATACTGCTCCAGGTTATATTGGTGATTGAATGAATCAGAGGCATCCGGTATCAGCATATTGTTCATACCTATGTAGGGGTCAGGATAAACTTTATTGGCTACCAAACCGGTGAGAACTGTAGATGGTACTTTAACAGGGAACCAATAATTTTTTGATGCATAATTTGACGCAGATAAAATTGTTCCATCTTCTGTTATAACTGCTGAAGACTGTAAATCAAAATCACGAAGCTCAATTTGTTTTACTAAATTTTGAGCCGATAAACTTTCTAATAAAAATAAGCACACAAAGCATACACCAGCAAAGCAATGGAGAAAGGTTTTCATTAAGGATAATTTTATTGAATATAATCAAAGAAATATTTATGAAAGTAAAACAGAAATAAGGTCAATATATTTTCTGCAATCTTATTTTTCCATTTGTTCGATAACGCCTTCTGTAACCCCGGTGAACGAGAAACCCCCGTCATGAAAAAGGTTTTGCATGGTAACCATTTTGGTAAGATCACTGAACATGGCCACACAAAAATTTGCGCAATCCTCTGCTGAAGCATTTCCTAAAGGACTCATCTTTTCAGCATAGTTTATAAACCCGTCAAACCCTTTAACACCACTGCCCGCTGTGGTTCTTGTAGGAGATTGAGAAACTGTATTAACACGTACATGTTTCTTTACCGCATAGTGATAGCCAAAACTCCGGGCTACACTTTCAAGTAAGGCTTTGGCATCGGCCATTTCATTGTAATCAGGAAACACCCTTTGCGATGCAATGTAGGTTAGCGCCACCACGCTGCCCCATTCGTTTATCGCATCCAGCTTCATTGCTGTTGCGAGTAAACGATGCAGGCTCATTGAAGAAATATCAAGTGTTTTTTGATTGAAGCCATAATCAATTTCTGTATAATGTTTTCCTTTTCTTACATTAACACTCATGCCTATGGAATGTAAAATAAAATCTACGCCCCCTCCAAAATGTTCTTTGGCCTTAATAAGCAGGTTAAGCATATCCTCGCTGTTGCTTACATCACATGGAATAACGGGACCATTGACCTGCTCGGCAAGTTTATTTATTTCACCCATCCGCATGGCAACCGGGGCATTGGTAAGAAGTATCTCAGCGCCTTCTGCATGGCAGGCCAGGGCAGTTTTCCAGGCAATTGATTTTTCATCAAGTGTACCGAAGATGATTCCTTTTTTTCCTTTAAGCAAGTTATAAGACATGATTTACGATTTGTGATGTACGATGTACGACGTGTGATCTACGATGTTATGAATTTAAAATATTTTAGGTAAAAATAGTATTCTTAAAGGTTAAACAAAAAATGTTTCATTTATCAGAAAGAGGGTAAATGATATCAATCAAAAAAAATGTTTTAGAATTAGTTGAACCTTAAATTTGTTAACTGTTTCAACTATTTCATTTTCCAACATTTTCAAATTAATTTCCAATCATCTCCCTTGCATTCTCAAATGCAGCAGCAGTAGGTCTTTCACCGCTCAACATGGTTGCTATGGCAGTGATTCTTTCATCTTTGTTAAGCAATTTTATTGAGGTAACTATTTTTTCTTCTTTTATCTCTTTGTAAACAAAATAATGTGTATCAGCTTTTGCAGCTATCTGCGGCTGGTGAGTGATAGCAATAACCTGGTGCGCCTGTGATAGATCCTGCATAATAATACCAACCTGCCTTGCTGCTTCACCGCCAATGCCCGTATCAATTTCATCGAAGATCAAGGTAGGCAACTCTACTTTTTTTGCTACCAGCGATTTAATGCTAAGCATTAAACGACTCAGCTCCCCGCCACTGGCTACTTTACGCAATGGTTCAAAACGGCTGCTTTTATTTGCATCGAACAAGAACTCAATATTGTCTTGCCCGTATAGGTTAAGTAATTGCAATGTTTGCACATCAACTTTAATCTTTGCATTTGGCATACCTACCTGCGCCAATAACCCATTTACCCGTTCTTCAAAAGGCTTTGCCTGTTTATGCCTTTTTAAAGAAAGTTTTGCTGCAACGTTTTTAAGATACTGGTAATGATGATCAATCTCTTGTTCCTTTTTTGTAATAGTCTCCGTAAGATTAGTTACTTTTTCTAATTGAGAGGCAAGACCATTTTTGATGTCAATTAACCCGGCAGTAGTAGTAACACCATGCTTTTTAAAAAGCCTGTAACCCATAGCCAGTCTTTCATTGATAATATTTATTTTTTGGGCGTCGTAAAATACAGCGTTATTTAACCGGTTAATTTCATCGGCAATATCCTGCAGTTCAATTTGAGTAGAATTTAACCGGTCTATTAGTAAAGTGATATCATTATGAAAATTGCGGAGACTTTGTAATTGATTATTTAAAGATTTTAATTGCTGTACAAGGGGCTGTTCACTTTCCTGAAGTGCAAAAAATACTTTAGATAAAGTTTCTTTTATGCTTTCTGCATTACTTATAATTTTTAATTCTTCATTCAGATGTTCCAGTTCATTTTCAGCAAAGCTGGCCTCCTCAAGTTCTGTAAATAAAAAGGTATTAAAATCAAATTCTTTATTCGCACTTGCCTGTTGTTGTTTTAGCTCCTCTAAATGTTGTTTTGAGGTTACATATTTCCTGTAAATAATTTGATATTGAAACAAATCATCCGCAGTATCTGCAAGTGTGTCCATCACTTCCCGCTGAAAATTATTGCTGCTCAATTGCAATGTATCAAACTGCTGATGCAGATCAACTAATAACGATGACAATTCGAGAAGAATATTAAGATTAACAGGCGTGTCGTTTACAAAGGCTCTTGATTTTCCGTTGGGCAAAATTTCTCTTCTTAGCACCATTTCTTCCTGCGTATCAAGATCATTTTCTTCTAAAAAGCTTTTTACTGATTGCTGCTGATTTTTAAAGAGACCTTCTATAATACATTTTTTTTCTTTGTTGAGCAGAACTGATGTGCTGGCTCTTTCTCCCAACACCAGGCCTAATGCGCCCATTACTATACTTTTACCGGCGCCGGTTTCCCCGGTTATAATATTTAACTTTTGATAAAAGGTTATCTCTAACTTATCTATAATAGCATAGTTCTGTATGGTAAGATGCTGTAGCATGGTTGGGCAAATTACAAATAAATGATGTACCAGGGAAGATGTATGGTTTACCGGGTGAGTTCCGGCATCCTTCACCTTGCATCCTCAATAACAGCACAAACATCAAACAACGTACATTAAACATAATTTACTATTTTCACATACCCTATTGTTGAGGCGACTGATTAAAAATTCTTAGATAAATGAAGGCTATTATTCCCGTAGCAGGCGCAGGTACCAAACTGCGTCCACATACTTATACCCAACCAAAAGCATTAATTCCTTTAGCAGGTAAAACCATTTTAAGCATAAACGTAGACCAGATGCATGAAGCCGGGATTAATGATTTTATATTTATAGTCGGCTATCTTGGAGAAAAAATACAGGATTATATTACTGCAAAGTACCCTGATTTGAATTGCTATTTTGTGTATCAGAATGTTAGAAAAGGAACAGGCCATGCCATTGACCTTACTAAACAAATAGCGGGAGAAGAAGAAGTATTTATAGTACTTGGCGATACTATTTGCGAATATGATATTGAGGAGGTGCTCACTTCACCTTATTCTATGCTGGGCGTAAAAAAAGTAGATGATCCCCGCAGTTTTGGAGTAGCTGAAATAGATGACCAGGGTTTTATAAGCCGGGTTGTTGAAAAACCTTCAATACCAAAATCTAACATGGCTCTGGTGGGCCTGTATAAAATAAAAGAAACTTCTTTTCTTTTTAAATGTTTAGATAATATTATTGCGAATAATATTAAAAGTAACAACGAATTTAACTTGACAGATGCGTTAGAGTGTATGATTCATGCCGGAACCAAATTCAAATCTTTTAAAGTGCAAAACTGGTTTGATTGTGGTAAAAAAGAATCTTTACTAAAATCCAATGCCACTCTTCTTAAAAAACTTGGAGGCAGTATTGCCGAAGCCAATTCGTTTGAGAATACTATTTTTATTCCTCCGGTTAGCATTGGCGAAGGCTGTGATATTAAAAATTCTATCATTGGGCCAAACGTTGCCATGGGTGATAATACAACTGTAATTTATTCAATTGTTACCGACTCCATCGTTGGTTCTTACACTAAATTATATGACGTAGTATTGGACGATTCTCTTATAGGCAGTGATACAGAAATAAGGGGCGAAAGAAGATCACTTAATATTGGTGATAATACTGAGATAGATTTAGGTTCATAATGGCAAAAAGCTGCTATGTTTTCCAACCGCATCACCCAACTTTTTGATATTGATATTCCATTTATTCAGGCAGGGATGGTTTGGACAAGCGGATGGCGTTTGGCCAGCGCCGTTAGTAATGCCGCCGGGCTTGACCTCATAGGCGCTGCAAGCATGGCGCCTGACGTAGTACATGAACATATCCAAAAATGCAAAGCATCTACCACTAAGCCTTTCGGAGTTAATGTGCCTTTGTTATACACAGGTGTTGCTAAACAAATTGATATTATTGTTGATGAAAAAGTACCGGTTGTTTTTACTTCTGCAGGTAACCCTGCAATACGGACTTAGAGATTAAAACACCAGTATATAATAGGTTTAGTGGAGAGCAAAAAAAAGAACGTTTGAAGGTGATTTAAAAGAAGGTGAATTGTATAGGACAGGTGAGCGCAGGCATAAAAAAAACAGCATTTGCAGCAGATATTATTGCTGAATAATATGCAGCGTTCAGCACCAGCCTAAAACGCCCACTAAAATAAAATGGTATATTTGCACTTTTTAAAAAATATTGTAATTCAATCCCATCAAATGGTTGCTAATAAAAGTAAACCCCTCCATAGCAAATTTCTTTTTCATTTTTTATTTCTTTTCTCTTGTTTGTTTATTTTTCAATTTTATACTCTTGCACAATTACCGGTTCAGATTCCTGAAAATATTGATCCCAATATTTTAAAACAGGCATCGCCGGCAGAGTTACAAAAATATTTAAAAGATAAAAATCAAGGCCAGAAAAACCCGGGCGCAGATGTACACAGAAGCCGGGTGCTGCATCAAATTAACGGCAATAAAGCAACCAAAGATAGTTTGGAGAAAGAGCCTGTGGAACCTCCGAAAAATGAAGTAGAAGAAGTGTACGGAAGCAGCCTGTTTAAGAATACCTCAATATTAGAACTGGCTGAGTTGTCAACCCCGCCATTAGATTACCCGATTGGTGTAGGAGATCATATAGTGGTATCTCTGTGGGGAGGCGCCGATGTTGAAATTGACTATATAGTTGCCCGGGACGGATCAATTTTTCCGCAGGGTCTGGGCAAAATAACGGTACAAGGATTAACTTTTGAAAATGCACGTTCCATTATAATTGACCGCTTTAGAAGAGTGACCCCTGCCAGTACTAATATATCAGTAACTATGGGCCAGCCACGAACTATAGTGGTTAATGTTTCAGGCGAAGTAACTAACCCGGGGCCTGTGGTGGTATCCGCTTTTACAAACGCACTTAATGTAATTGCCCTTGCCGGTGGCCTTACAGAATATGGTGATTTGCGAAACATCATTATAAAAAG
>JBDSFG010000353.1:0-3818 GCA_039919615.1 Ginsengibacter sp.
AATGCGGCAGCGCTTGTGATAATTTTCTGGCAACTGGCAGGTGCCAGACCGGTCTCTGCATTCTTATTAAAAATTACAGCGCCGGTTTTATTGTCGGTGACATAGAGACTGATGATACCATGACGGCACTGTGAATCTGTTTCAAGTTTCTTAATTGCAAGAGAAAGCTTTTCTTTTAATGACTGGGAAAATAAGCTGCTCCAAACATGCAGCAGTACAATTAATATGAGCTTTTGCATCCACAAATAAATTTAAGTTCCAAAACTAAAATATTAAATTTGACTTATGGAAAATGAAGTTAAAGAAGCCGCTCTAAAATATAATTATACTTCGTCTGAAGAATACCTGGAAATGGAAAGAGCTTCGCAGGAAAAGCATGAACTGCACCGGGGCATCATTATTACAATGGCTGGTGCGTCTTTAAAGCATAATCAAATTGTAAGCAATCTTATAGGAAACCTTTACCCCTTTTTAAAAGGAAAGTCCTGCAGTGTATTCCCCAGCGATCTTCGAACTAAAGTTCTCACCAGAGATTCCTTCACTTATCCTGATGTTACCATAGTATGTGGAGAACCAGAGTTAATGGATGATCATTTCGATACCCTTCTTAATCCTTCAGTTATAATTGAGGTACTTAGCCCATCTACTGAAAAGTATGACAAAGGTTTTAAGTTTTTTTTCTATATGCAGATCCCATCCCTGAAAGAATATATTATGATAAGTTCAACGGAAACATATATTCACACTTCACGCAAGCAAAATGATACCTCATGGAAATTTGAAGAGGTAACAGACCCTACGTCCTCTCTCATCATCAACACAATTGAATACTCTATGGCAATACATGACATCTATGATGAAGTAAAGTTTTGATCATTCATCCAAAAGCTACACTTTTAAAATTTTCAATGCAACCAATTAAAGCTTCTATTATCACCATTGGCGATGAATTATTAATAGGCCAGGTTATTGACACCAATAGCGCATGGATGGCGCAGGAATTAAATAAAGCCGGAATATTTGTAAAACGCCGCGTAGCAGTAGGGGATGGCGGGGATGATATATGGACTGCACTGAACGAGGAAAGTAAACATGCTGATATTATTTTAATTACTGGCGGGCTTGGCCCAACCTCTGATGATATTACCAAGCCACTTCTTTGTAAGTATTTCAATGGTAAAATGATCGTTAACGAAGACGCTTTACAAAATGTAAAATATCTTTTTCAAAAGGTTTTTAAAAGACCGATGATTGAGGTGAATTTAAAACAGGCGGAAGTACCTGATGTGTGTACAGTAATTCAAAATAAAAGGGGAACTGCGCCGGGTATGTGGTTCAATAAAGACAATAAAATTTTTGTAAGTATGCCGGGTGTGCCTTTTGAAATGAAGGGTATGATGATTGATGAGGTAATACCAAAACTCACGCAACAATTTACACTCCCATTCATTGTGCATAAAACTTTACTTACTGCAGGCGTTGGAGAATCTTTTTTAGCCGAACAGTTAAAAGATTTTGAAGCTTTATTGCCGAAAGATATAAAATTGGCTTATCTGCCTTCTTATGGCATGGTCAGGCTTAGATTAACTTCCTCTGGCATTGATAAAATGGAAATAGAAAATAAGATGGATTCTTATTTTGCAAACCTTCAGGGTTTAGTAAAAGAATATATTGTTACCAATGAAGATGAACCAATGGCAAAAGTTCTTGGTAAATTACTAGTGCAACAAAGTAAAACTGTTGCCACTGCCGAGAGTTGTACTGGTGGCTATATTGCCCATCTGATAACAACCTTACCTGGCTCATCTGCCTTCTATAAAGGAGGCGTTGTTAGTTACGATAATGAGGTTAAGGAAAACGTTTTAAAAGTATCTTCCGCAACACTAAAAAATTTTGGTGCCGTAAGTGAGGAAACTGTAAAAGAAATGCTTTCAGGAGTTTTGAATAAAATCGGATCTGATTATGGTGTAGCAGTGTCAGGCATCATGGGCCCGGATGGGGGCACAAAAGATAAACCTGTAGGCACGGTTTGGATAGCGGTGGGAAGCCCTCAAAATAGTACCACACAAAAATTACAATTTCGTTTTGATCGAATAAGAAACATCGAATTATCATCACTAAATGCGTTAAATATTTTGAGAAAATTCATTTTATCTGAACGGTGATTGTCTGAACTGTGATTTATGGAATTATGGAGATTTATGAGAATAATTATAACTAAGGATATTATCTGCATAGTAAGGTTAAGTGGCAAACTCTGCAAAACACATCTATTAAACACTTAGCGTTTTTAATTACATTTGCCTGTTAATTATAACTCACAACTTACAACTATGAGTCTTGTTGATTTGATATTGCCCAGGCTTGGTGAAAGTATAATGGAGGCTACTATTTTAAAATGGTTAAAGAAGCCGGGAGATCATGTGGCGCAGGATGAAACTGTTTTGGAAATTGCAACAGATAAGGTTGATAGCGAGGTACCCTCTACAGTAGAAGGAGTACTTGAAGAGATTTTATATAAAGAAAATGACGTGGTGCCTGTTGGTAAAGTGCTTGCAAGAATAAAAGTGAACACAACGGCGCATAATAATCCTTCTGAATCTCCGAGGCAATCTCTTGGTTCAAGCCATCAATATGAAGAAGCAAAACTGGCTGATGAAGTGCCATATCAGCCAACGGCTAAACCTAATACTTCCAATGGTTCAGGTATTCGTTTTTATTCTCCTTTAGTTTTAAATATTGCGGCAAGTGAAGGTATTGCCATGTCAGAATTAGAAAAAATAACGGGTACAGGCCAGGATGGCCGGGTAAGTAAGAAAGATGTCTTAGAATTTATTTCCAAAAGAAAAGATCAGGGGTACGAACCGCAAATTATTACTAAAGCCCAGCCTCAGCCTTCTCAGGCTGTTATGATAAACGAAGAGCCTGAGTCTGAATCACGCCATTTACAACTTGCCACCTACAACGGAAATGTTGAAGTTATTGAAATGGACCGTATGAGAAAAATGATTGCAAAGCATATGATTGACAGCAAAAACATCAGCGCTCATGTTACCAGCTTTGCTGAGTGTGATGTAACGAATATGGTTTTGTGGCGGGAAAAAATGAAACAGGAATTTGAAAAAAGGGAAGGAGAAAAAATAACTTTTACGCCTTTATTTATTGAAGCAATTGTAAAATGTATAAAAAAATATCCATGGCTCAACAGCAGTGTTGAAGGTGATAAACTACTGGTAAAAAAAGATATCAACGTTGGTATGGCTACTGCAATGCCAAGTGGTAATTTAATTGTGCCTGTAATAAAAAATGCCGACCAGCTAAATTTAGTTGGTCTTACAAAACAGGTAAACGGTTTAGCAAATGCGGCAAGAAATAATAAATTACGCCCCGATGATACTGCTGGAGGAACTTTCACTTTAACCAACGTAGGAACTTTTGGAAGCATTATGGGTACGCCCATCATCAACCAGCCACAAGTGGCCATTATGGCTGTGGGTGCAATAAAAAAGCGGCCAATGGTTATAGAAACCCCGCAGGGCGACAGCATTGCCATCCGCCATATGATGTATATTTCTCTCAGTTACGATCACCGTATTATTGATGGTGCATTGGGTTCTACTTTTTTAAATGCCGTATCAAAAGAGTTGGAAAATTTTGATGGTAACAGGAGTATTTAATTTTTTGACCAACCATTTGTAATTCTAATAAACTTCATTGGCGTCGCACTCTTGTACATTAAATCTTTATTCAATTTTTATCTAAGCGTATGATGTTTGTGTATTATCACAACTGGCTCGAAAAAATAAACTGGTTTTAAA
>JBDSFG010000394.1:0-5347 GCA_039919615.1 Ginsengibacter sp.
CAGTAACGGGTATACAGGTAAAACAAATTACACAACAAAAAACAACCACTGTAGTAATAGACGAAAGCGTTGTTCCGGGTTACTCTTATTCTGTATGGGACAATGCGGTTAATCCTTTTTTTATCATTTCAGATAAAAATGTGGTTCCGTTAGGAAGTTTAAAAGATACTGCTGCTATTGCATTTGGAAAGAAAGATTTTCTCGGGCATACTTCATGGTTTATGGCCTTGCCACCTGCAAATTCTAAATTATGGCGGTATGTTTTTCAGCAGGCAGGCGCTAATATTTATGACGCTGATGAAGATATTTTTTACAGCGGCCACGGCATACTTTCAATACATACATTAAACGGAGGTACAAGGAATATAAAATTAAAGACCGGTAAAACTTTATCCCTCATCCTGTTGCCAAATTCAACCACTTTAATAGATTCGCAGACAGGTGAAATAATATTGAAATAACTTTTAAACCATTTATTTCACGCCGCTTTATTCCTTCGGAAACAAACTCTTATCCACCAAAGGCAAGAGGCGTAAAGCATTTTTGTAGTAAACCTTTTTCAATATTTCATCAGGTAAGCCCATACCATACATCCGCCAGAAGGCATGATATTTTTTATGATAGGGAAAATATTCATCCTTAGTTTCCAATACTCTGAAATAGGTGGTATATTCTTCCGGCTCCCAACTGTCTTTACCAAATAATATCCTATCCTGGTACTTTGTAAAAAATTCTTTTGCAGCTATAGGCTGACGGCCAAGCTCTGCAATTATTGCCCCGAATTCAATGTTAATATTTTTCATATCATCTAATATTTTACCAAGCTTTTCAAGGTCATTTGCATACCAGTCAAAATGAGCAGCGATGAAGGTAGTTTGAGGATGCTTCTTAAACATCCGGTGTTGTTCATCTATAAGTTGTTGCCATGGAGCAGGATCTGTATCACTTCTTTTACGACCGGGTCTTGTTACCAGTTCCAGCCAGCGTTCATTATTCTTATCAAGCGGTTCCCAAAAAGGTTTTGGGTCAGCAGTGTGAATGAGTACAGGGATTTTAAGATCACCACACTTCTTCCATATTGCATCTAATCTTGCATCGTCTATAGTAACTCTTTTACCTGTATTATCTTTTACTGATAAACCAAGGTTCTTAAATATTTTTAAACCGCCGGCGCCGTTTTTTACATCTTGTTCCAATTGCTTAACTGCGTTTTCAGTCCAGTTGCTTTCACCAATACCATCAAAAGTTATATTGGCAAACACCACAAATCTTTTGGGCTCATGAGTCGTTATATTTTCAAGAGCTTGTTTTAGGTTATTACCGTTAGAACCACTGAGGTTAACCATTACAGCCATATTTAGTGTATCCATAATACCAGCCAGTTCAACCAGGTTCTGGCTGCCCATGTTAGATTGATGATTGTGTATATCAATAAAAGGGAATTTTGCTTTGGTCACAATGTGCTGGGGTACGATAAGGTTAGAAGGCGGATTATATGTCTCAAAATCCATTGTTGCTTTTGATTGACACACGCTGGTAAATACGATCAAAGAAAATGAAAAACATAAAAATAGTCGCTTCATGTAAAATGATTTAAAATGTGATCTATTAAAACAAAGGCATTTTTTGAACAGGGCAGGGGAGAGCCTCTGTAATTATGATTTTTAAATAATTTATTTATGCTGTCTTTAATATTTATTCATTTTTTTTCTCCATAAAAAATAACCCATACAGCAAAATCGTCGGAGAAATTCATAAACCGATGTACCATACCGGCGGGTACAAAAATAACGTCTCCTTTGCTGCAATTAATTATTTCACCGTTTCTGAAAAATTCTGATTGTCCGTCAATTATTACATATAATTCGTCCTGGGAATGTGGGGTTTGCGTATCAATAGTTTTAGGCGCAAAATACTCAACACTCATATGGCCATGCTTCATCACAACGGTAAAGGCCTGCTCATTTTGTTTACTGAGTTGTTTAATTGCTTCCTCAATCCCTACAATAAATTTATCCATTAAAATGATTTGTCTGTATCATTAAATTTAATATCGTGCTTTTCTAATTCTGCTAAAACAGGTTCATATATTTCCGGCATTATCGGAATATGTAAACCAGATAATGAAATTTTGTGTTGCAAAATTAGTTTGGCTGCGATACCAAGAGGAAGCCCCACGGCCTTGGCCATGGCAGTTTTTATATTATTTTCACCTTTTAATACAAGGCTGCTTCTTATATTTTTTTGGGGCAGTTGATGTGCAGTATCTGCTGCTTCATATTCAATTTCATGCAGCATCACAATCATATCCTTATCTTCCGGCAGCATCATTAATTTGGTTTCCATAGCATGTTGTAAAATATCTGCGGAACAATTAAAGGTTTGCGGCAAGAGCTCACCGGTGTTATATCCCAAATAATTTAACTGTTTGCTAAATTCATTTTTATGCGGATCGGTAATATACAATTGCAGGTAATTTGTCCATTCCGTTGTGTCGTTAACATAAGGGAGAACTTTAGCATCAAACCATTCTCTAAAAGTTTTACAATGTTTTATTTGTTCGATATCTTTTGTAGAAGTGCAATCCACGGAAATAAGTTTTTGCCAACCTCTGCAAAAAGACGGATATCGCAAAGTAGTTCGGATAAAAGTAGAAATATCTTCCAGGTTATACAATGAAATATAATGCAGCGAATCCCTGTTTGGATACCAGGCAAGAGGCTCCAAACCGGCAATTTTTACTAAAGGGTTATCGCGGAATATTTTATTGTAAGGGATTTTAAAAACCTGCTTTTCTTTCCGGTATAAAGCCCCGTCCTGGCCTGCCAGCACTACGTTGCGGGGGTTCCACGTTACTTTATAATGCCAGGGATTATTATCACTATCCGGCGCAGTAAGCCCCCCGCAATGTGAAATAAATGAAGTAATAGTTCCACCGTTATTTTTAATTGATCGTATAAGCTTCATGGCACTCATATGGTCAATGCCCGGGTCTAAGCCCATCTCACATAAAAACAATAATTGTTTATCATTAATTTCTTTGGAAAGGGATTTAATATTTTCATCAACGTAAGAAGCAGTGAGCAAATTTTTATTATAAGCAACACAACTTTTAGCAACGACAAAATGCAGCTCAGGCGGCAATAACGAAATAACAATGTCCGCTGATTGCACCATGTTATTTCTTTCCGCATCATTTTCCACTAATATGGATATGGCATAAGCATTTTCTGCATTACCAATTTTAGATTGGGTTAAGGGTAAATTACTGTCACAAACGGTAAGTTTCCAATTATTGAGCTGTAATTCTTTTAGTAAATAATCTATCAAACAGGTGGCAGATTTACCTGCTCCAAAAAGCACAATATGTTTCATAATTCAAAAGTGAATTTTTAAAAGTAATAAATAAACGCACACAATATCAATAATAACACAACTGTTTCCGGGCCACAATTTTTTAAAAATCAGGGTTATCCACATAGCCTTGAATATTGTGTGTAAGTTAGATATACACCCGTAACAGCCGAGGAATAATGTACTTAATAAAGTATATTTGCAGACAGTAAAATAATATGGAAACTATAGATAATCAGTTAGAGGACAAGGCTCCCGGCAGAGGCCGAATAATCCCTGTAAACATTGAGGAACAAATGAAATCAGCCTACATTGATTACTCAATGAGTGTAATTGTAGGTCGTGCATTACCCGATGTAAGAGATGGCTTAAAACCCGTCCATCGCCGTATTTTATTTGGCATGCACGAGATGGGTGTAACCTATAATAAGTCCCATAAAAAATCTGCCCGTATTGTGGGTGATGTAATGGGTAAATATCATCCGCATGGGGACGCATCCATTTATGATTCAATAGTGAGAATGGCGCAGGACTGGAGCCTCAGGTACACTTTAATTGACGGGCAGGGCAACTTCGGCAGCCAGGATGGCGACATGCCGGCGGCAATGCGATACACAGAAATACGATTGCAACGCCTGGCAGAAAGTATGCTGGCAGATATTGATAAAGACACTATAGATTTTCAACTCAATTACGATGATACTACCAAAGAACCGGTAGTATTGCCAACACGTATACCGCAGTTACTGGTAAATGGATCAAGTGGTATTGCTGTTGGGATGGCCACAAACATGCTTCCTCATAATTTAAGCGAAGTAATTGACGGATGTTTCGCCTACATTGATAACAGGGAAATTGATATAGAAGAATTGATCAAATATGTAAAAGGCCCTGATTTTCCTACTGGCGGCATTATATATGGCTATGAGGGTGTAAAAGCAGGGTTACTGACAGGAAGGGGCAGGGTAGTGGTTAGAGGAAGGGTTAATGTTGAGGTTAGCAAAAATGGCCGGGAAAAAATCATAATTACGGCTGTACCCTACCAGGTAAACAGGGATATGCTAACAGAAAAAATAGGGCATCTTATTAACGACAAAGTAATAGAAGGTGTTAGTGACGTAAATAACGAAAGCAATAATAAAGAAGGCACCCGTATTGTAATTGAACTGAAAAAAGATGTGATGTCGCAAGTGGTTATAAATCATTTGTACAAGCACACGGAACTGCAGACTTCTTTTGGAACCAATAATGTTGCGCTCATAAACGGCCGCCCTAAGGTATTTAATTTAAAAGATCTCATCAGAGAGTTTATTGATTTCCGGCACGAGGTAGTAGTTAGAAGAACAAAGTTTGAATTAAGAAAAGCAGAGGAGAGAGCGCATATTTTAGAGGGCTACCTTATTGCGCTCGACCACCTTGATGCGGTGATTACACTGATAAGAAATTCTTCAACACCGGACCAGGCAAAGGATGGGCTTATTACTGAATTTGGGATGACGGAAATACAGGCTAAGGCTGTGTTGGAACTGCGGTTACAGCGCCTAACCGGTATGGAAATAGATAAGATAAAGGAAGAGCATAAAGAAGTGATGGAACTTATTGCCAAACTAAAAAATATTCTTGCAGATGAAGGCTTGCGTTTCCGCATTATTAAGGAAGAACTTACCGAGGTGAAACAAAAGTTTGGCGATGAACGTAAAACCGAAATAACTTACCTCGATGATGAGATAAGCCTTAAAGATCTTATAGAAGAAGAAGATGTAGTAGTAACTATTTCTCATTTAGGATATATCAAGCGTACATCTGCAACCGAATTCAGGCAGCAGAGGCGGGGAGGCAGGGGAGCCAGGGCAAGTACAACCCGGAATGAAGATTTTATTGAGCAATTATTTGTAGCCTCTACACATCATACATTATTATTTTTTACAGAAAAGGGAAGATGTTTTTGGTTAAAAGTGTATGAGATAACCGAAGGCGACAAACAAAGCAAAGG
>JBDSFG010000376.1:0-16100 GCA_039919615.1 Ginsengibacter sp.
TGTAAGCCCGCTACTTTGCACCCTACAGTGGCGCCGGCTTCGGTCAACAGGGAGTAGAACAAAAAGCCCCGATACAGCTTAAGTATCGGGGCTTTTTGTTGGGGCTTTTCGTCTACTCCACTTGATGATGTATGCTAATGTTGAACCTGCGGATTCAACGAGCGGTTTTGCAATTGCTTCTTATACTGTTGATAAAGATACCGTGAATGAAAACATTATATATGGTTCCTCAGATACCTCAGTAGCAAACTCCGGTTCATATAAATTAATAATAGAAAAAAGTGCAAAAGGGTATAAGCAGGTTATCCCGGATATTGAATCGCAGGGGCAACACATTAAACTTACTGAAGAATATGATTCAACAGCGGCCACCGGTACAACTGGTTTAGATGGTGCATGGAAACAAACAAAATCATATTCAATAAAAGGAAAAGATACAACCGTAGCTAAGGGAACTCAATACAAAACGTATTACCAGGGCAGTGTTATCTGGGGAAATACCTATGCTGATTCGATCAATAAAATTCATACAGGAATAGGATTTGGCACATTTACCATGAGTGGTAATAAAGTAAAAGAATCAATGATAGCCTCCAATTATTATGATGTAAGAGGGCATGATTTTGATATTGATATCGAAATGAATGGTACAGACGGATTTACTCAAACAATCGCCTATCCGGATGGATCTAAGGGAATTGAAGTTTATGAGCGCCTTAAATAATTAATAGAAATATGCAGCACAAAGAGTAGAGATTATCCTTTGCTTTTGAACAACCTGCCGGGCTACGACTCAGGACATTTTGGTTATAGGGACGTGGAGAGTAATAACTAAGAAAAATTGCTTAAGCAAAGCAAAGTTTCAGGTTAAGTAAGGATTAATATTTTACAACACCCGTAGCCGCCCAAAATACAAGATATCCTCCCGGTAACTTTTTGAGTTTTACATTTTTAAGTACACGATCAGGATTTGGATGAATATTTAGTGCATCAATATTGTGATGATCTTTTTCTTTTAGAATGTTCTTATCTCCCCACTTACCCATGTTGTGCGCTACGTAACTAAAGTCAGGATCGTTTTCCGGGATGTCTTTAAACCAATCCGGCAAAATAAAGGTTTTCGATTCAACACCGTCAGCATAGGTTAATTCAAACCCAAGGGATGATGTGCCATACGAACTGGTAACGCTAACATACAAATCAGAATATTTATGGTTAGGTACTTTAAAAACAAACTCTCCACTGTCAGGGATACATCTTGTTTGATTTTTACTTATGGCTTTATTAGAATAATGTAATAAGATTTCAGGGTGGGATTGGTTGGCCGGGAACAAAGAGTTATCAGGCAAAGCATGTGGATCGTGATCACCCATAAATGAAGCCGCAGCCATTGTAAGGTAGCCGTTATCTCTATCTATCCCCGTTGTCCAGGTGGTGAGCTTTTTATTTTTAAGTGTTGTTACAGATCTTGTATTCAAAACTTCACTCACATTAATCTGGATTACTTTAGCTTGTTTGTGAGTTACGGCTGAACTAATGATCAGCGCCATGGGGGCAAGTAATGCAAGAAGGAATTTTTTTGATTGTTTATTGTACATTTTATGAAGATATGTAAAGAGAAGTTATTGTAAGCCGTAAGTTAAATATCAGCGCGCATTTTTATTTAATTCATTACCTTGTTTCAAGAAGTTTTTTATGTAGAAGGGCTTCCTCTTTTACTTATAACATTATTTACGATGGAAAAAATACTACTGATTTTATTAACAGGTGCATGTGTATACATTGCCCCGGCACAAATTCCTGCAGCATATAAGGGCATACCTTTTGAAGACGATTACTATAAAAACGGCGCCCAGGCTATACCGGGCAGGGTAGAGCTTGCTTTTTATGATATGGGTGGTGAAGGCATTGCCTATCATGATACGGAACCTGTTAACAAAGGGAGTGGATTGCTTAACCTTAAACCTGAACATATACGCCCAGGGGTAGCGGATTATATTGTTCACTTCAGGGAGCAGGAAGGTGTTGATATTTCTTACACAAAAGATTTTATTGACTTCAATCATCCCAATAAAGTAGACCCGCCTGTGAATCAGTTGTTCCTGGCGTATGAGGCCGATGGTGAGTGGATAAACTTCACCGTTGATGTTAAGGTGCCTGGCAAATACAAGATCATTACTATTTATGGCAACCAGGATAATAAATCTTCCCTGTGGCTGAACAATGAAAAGGCAATCGATTTAGTGCTGCCGGAAAATACAGGAAACTATCATATTTGGACACAAGCTACTATTGGTGAGATTACATTCCCAACTAAGGGTTTGAATCTGCTTACGTTAAAATATAACAATGGCGCTAATCTTACTTACCTGGATTTTTCACTGGTAGAGGAATTAAAAAAATAATTGTTGAACAGTTTCATTGTTGCCGCTCTTGTGACTTGGAACGCCAAAATTTCGCCCTTTATGCATAATACTTTTATTCGTGTTCCTGCCTAACTTGCCAACATGAATACAATCTCAAAGCTCTGGGAAAGTAAAGTACTTATCCGCTTTCCCGATTGCGACCCGTTCAATCATTTAAACAATGCACGGTATATTGATTACTTTATCAATGCCCGTGAAGACCACATTATTGCAAATATGAATTTTAATATTTATCATTTTGCAGCACAGCATGGATTGGGTTGGGTGGTAAGTAAGAACCAGATCGTTTATCTTAAACCAGCTTTTCTTATGGAGAGGGTTGTTATAGATTCTGCTTTATTAAGGTTAGGAGAATCAGACCTGTTGGTGGAGATGAGGATGTGGAATGAAAACAAGGATAAATTAAAATCTGTTTTATGGAGCAATTTTGTACACATAAATATGCGAACTCAAAAGCCTGAAAGGCACTCTGAAGATTTGCTAAAAATTTTTAAGCCATTCGAAAACCCAGTAGCGTTAAAGATAGGTTTTGATGAGCGTGTGAATGAGTTAAGAAGTATGTGATCATTCCTTAAAACAAGGATAGATATTTGTCGGTGGAATGTTATCATATTTTTGGAAAGGAGTTTATATACCAAGATCCACACTACAAAAAAAATAGCAATCTATATAAATCCAAAATCAAAATCACCAGCGAATAAAATAATTTAAAGCAACTTGCTTCCCCAAAAGAAGTAGGCAATAAAACCTGATAAAATATATTTCAAAATCCTAAACCACACGTGTTGTGAATGTTTTGAAAAGGCGCCTTCTATTTCTCTTTTTATAATTTTATTAAATGACATTTATAGTTGGGCAATTTTTAAAAGCTTTACCTTATCTGCCCGGTTCCCTCAATGATCCATTTTTCTGTAACTAATTTCTCTAATGCAAAAGGCCCTCTCGCATGTAGTTTTTGTGTAGAAATTCCTATTTCAGCACCCAGGCCAAACTCCTCGCCATCCGTAAATCTTGAAGAAGCATTCATATAAACTACCGCCGCATCTACTTCATGTAAAAAGCGGTTGCAATTGCTTTTATTTTCAGATACAATAACTTCAGAATGTTTGGTTGAATACTGTTGAATATGGGTAAGCGCCTCATCTATATCCTCCACCACTTTCACTGCGCATTTTAAACTCAGGAACTCCCGGCCAAAATCAGCCATAGCGGCCTTCTTAAGATAAGGATACCCCTTTAATAATTTATGCGCTGTACTATCTGCTAAAATTTCCACTTCATATTTATCAAATAAGGGTTGCAGTTTTTGCAAAAATTGTGGTGCGATGGCACTATCAATCAAAACGGTATCCACGGCATTGCATACAGAAGGACGGGTAACCTTTGCATTTACTACAATGTTCAGCGCTTTATCAATGGCCGCATCTTTCTCAACATAGATGTGACAAACCCCCGCCCCTGTCTCAATAACCGGCACAAGACTATTCTCTCTTACAAAGCGTATAAGGTTATCTGATCCCCTTGGAATAATCACATCCACATATTTTGTTGCAGTAAATAGTTCCTGCACTGTTTGCCTTTCCGAAGGCAGCAGCGTAACACAACCAGCGTCAATATTATTTTCTGTCAATGCCCTTTTGATAATTTTAATAGCCGCCCGGTTTGTATTTTCTGCTTCACTGCTTCCTTTTAGCAGGCAGCCATTCATGCTGCGTAAACACAAGGCTGCAATGTCGAATGTTACGTTGGGCCTGGACTCATAAACAGCCCCAACAACGCCAAAAGGCACAGTTATTTTTTGCAATAATAAGCCGTTATATAATTTCCGTTTTTGCATCAGCTTCCCTGAAGGATTAGGCAGTGTGCTTATCTTACGTATACTGGCGGCAATACTTTTGATCCTTTGCTTGTTCAGCAGCAAGCGGTCAGTCCGCGGATCATTCGCATCTTGTTTCTCAACATCTATGCTATTAGCTTTTAAAATAACAGCCATGTTTGCTTCAATATCATTTGCAAGCATTTTCAAAGCCTTCTTAATTTGAGCGTCTGGTGTATTGCGAAGAGCAGCAGAAGCTTTATAGGTTTTGATTATTAGCGATTCAATACTTTTCATATTTTTTTATTATTGCCAAGGCTCCTGAAACCTCTCCAGAGGAAAAGGCGCAGAACCATATCGTATAAAGAGTTTAAATAATGAATTCAGTTTCAGCCGCACAACATTCAACTTTTTTAAAAGATTACTATATCATCGGCATGAGCTGCTGTAATATTCTTTTGAGAAATTTGAG
This sequence comes from Ginsengibacter sp., assembly GCA_039919615.1. GTDB lineage: Bacteria > Bacteroidota > Bacteroidia > Chitinophagales > Chitinophagaceae > Ginsengibacter. The sequence goes on from JBDSFG010000376.1 coordinate 4,715, forward strand.
CAGCGATATCTGCGGCGCTTAATTTTACTTTTGCCACACCAATTATTTCTTCTTCTTCATTTATTAATTGCACCACTTCACCTGCCGAAAAACTCCCCTGCACCTGGCTTATACCTACCGTAAGCAAACTCTTACGATTATGTAAAGCCTTTTCTGCACCTCTGTCTACACGTATTCCCCCAAAAGTTATGGAGCCGCTTGCCAGCCATTTTTGCCGGGCTTTTAAATTTGATTTTTGGGGTTTGAAGGTAGTGCCTTTTTTGCCGGACAGTGCAAGTGAAAAAGAATTTTGCCCTGAAAGACCACAAATGATAACGCGTATGCCTAACGAAGTTGCCAGCCTGGTAAAGGTTAGTTTGGAAAGCATACCTCCAAGTCCGAGAGCGCTTTTTTCAGCGCTTACATAGCTTAATATTTTACTATCAATTTTATCTACGGCAGTTATGAGCTTCTTATCCGCATTCAAAAAACCACCTGCAGAAGTACAAATGATCAAGGTATCTGCATTAAGGCCAATGGCAATCAGGGTTGCAAGCTCATCATTGTCAGAAAATTTTAATTCGATATTGCTCACCAGGTCATTTTCATTTACCACGGGAAGTATATCGTTATTCCAGAATTCCAAAAAAGTTTCTTTGAGTTGCAGAAACTGGCTCCTGTTGGAAAAATGATGTCGTTCGCACAATGCCTGGGCAACAGTAATACCATACTTTAAAAAATGTTTGTGGTACAATTGAATAAGAATAGGGTTGCCTACTGCAGCAGCAACCTTTCGTTCTACCAGGGTGCCTTTGTAATTTTTTATGAACGATCTGCCGCTGCTTACTGCACCACTCGATACTAATACTACCCGGTAGTTTTTAATTAAAGAGGCAATTTCTTTTATTACTTTTTTAATTATTTTATTGTCAATAATTGCATCGGCGTTTGTTATAACTGTTGTGCCTAACTTAACAACTAATACTGGTTTCTGCATGAAGGAAAATTTTAAATCACCGGCGTTAAAAGCCAAACTTTTGTCACAAATTTAAACATGTTTCATTATGCCTTTGTATTTTGTACTGTGGCTTTTGAAGCCCGGCTGCTTTAAAGCATCGTATAGCAATATTATCCGGTAATTTTACAATTCACATTTCTTAACAATACGTTATCCATTTTTGCGCTCAAAACCTGGACTTAAAATAATACAAAACCGCATTTTAAATTATTACATTTAAACAAATATTAATCCGCAACAACATGATACACCTTCCTGTTTATAAAAATCAAAAATATTTTTTTCTAACTATTTTATTGCTCTTTTCTTTTTATCAAGACTCCCTTTTGGCCCAGGCAAAAAATGGAGAAGTAATTGGATATGGAAAGGCATCTTATAATGCTGCACAACCCGGAAAGTTTATGAAGACATGGCTTTTAGCGGGGCCCGTTGCTGTTAGCGCTGATACCCTTTCTCCCAATGACTCATTGCAGTCTGAAATTTTTAAAGAGGATAATTTTTCATCCGTTAATGTCGTTGCCAATAAGCCTCTCCCTTCTGTTACTATTAAAGGAAAAAATATAAAATGGCAATTGTTTTCTTCTGCAGATGACATTATAGACCTTGACTCATTTTACCAGCGAAAAGATTTTGCATATGCCTATGCACTGGCAGAAATTAACGCCCCGAAAGCAGAACAGGTTTTTCTTGGCACAGGCAGTGATGATGGGATAAAAGTTTGGCTTAATGGTAAACTTGTTCATGACAACTGGATGCCGAGAGGCGTAACTAAAGATGAAGATTTTGTTCCTTTAAATCTTTTAAAGGGAACCAACCAGGTTTTAATGAAGGTTCAAGACATGCAGGGTGGATGGGCATTTGTTGCCAGGCTACTTGATAAAAATGCGTTAACTGAGCAGTTAAATAAGGCAGCCGGAAGCGGCAATCTTGCAAGACTTAAGCTCCTTATTACTAACGGAGCAGATATAAATGCCGCGGATAAAAATGGAATATCCCCGATAGTTGTTGCAAAAATAAGCGGAAGAGATGATGTAGTTCAGGCTTTACTAAAAGCCGGCGCTAAAGATATTCCCGTTCCCTCACCAGAAATTTTAGTCGATGATTTTTATACTTCTTTAAAAGAGAAAGTTTCTCCCGGCATTGCAGTTCTTGTAGCAAAGGATGGAAAAGTTTTATATAGAAAAGGTTTTGGCTATGAGAACATAAAAAATAAAATTCTAATTACGCCAGATACTAAATTCAGAATAGGTTCTGTTACAAAGCAGTTCACCGCTTCAGCAATTTTAAAACTGCAGGAAAATAATTTGCTTAGTGTACACGACAAGCTTTCTAAATTCATTCCTGATTTCCCGAGGGGTGATGAAGTTACTATTCATGAACTATTAACCCATACTTCAGGCATACATAGTTACACAAGTAATAATGATTTTATACACAAATTAACTCAGACTATTTCGCCTGACAGCCTTGTGAATGCAATTAAAAAAGATCCTTATGATTTTAATCCCCGGGAAAAATGGCTTTATAATAATTCAGGCTATTTTATATTGGGGTATATCATTAGTAAAGTTTCGGGTAAGCCTTATGGTGAATATCTTAAAGAAAACTTTTTTGATCCTCTTAATATGAAAAACACAGGTGTGCATTATGCCGGCATAAAGCTAAAGCACGAAGCAAAAGGATATGTAAAAAATGGAAGCGGGTATAATGATGCAACTAACTGGGATATGTCGTGGGCCGGAGGAGCAGGAGCTTTATATTCAACGGTAGATGATCTGTTGAAATGGAATGAGGCCTTGTATGGAGGTAAGGTGCTGAAAAAAGAAAGCCTGGAGGCAGCGTTAATACCCGTTGTTTTAAAAAATGGGGAGAGGGCATCTCCGTTATATGGTTACGGCCTGGGCTTAAGTAAATTCAGGGGTCAAGATATTATTAGCCATGGCGGCGGCCTACATGGCTTTGTAACACAATTGTCATATTATCCTGAAGAAAAACTCAGTGTTGTAATGTTTTCAAACACATCAGAGCCTGAAGTTAATTTTGACGCTAATAAAATTGCAGAACCTTTTTTGTGGGATAAAATGGAAAAACAAACATCTTATTCAGAAACATCATTTAAACCAAAAAACCTGCAGGTATATACAGGCAGGTATGATCTTTCAGGTTTTGCTGTAGTAACAATATCAGCAGAAAATGATAAGCTGTATTCACAGACAAGCGGGCAGGCAAAATACGAGATATTCCCGATGTCAGAAGATCAGTTTTTCTGGAAAGTGGTTGAGGCAAAAATTAAATTTTTTAAGGATGAAAAAGGAGAGATAAGTCATGCAACACTTTTTCAAAATGGGCAGGAGATCAACGCAAAAAAATTAAAGGAAGAGGCGGTTATAAATATCGACCCTTCGATATTGGATAATTACACGGGCAAATATCAATATAAGCCTGATGTAGTGCTCATCGTATCTAAAGAAAACAATAAACTGTTTGCCCAGCCATCCGGCCAGTCAAAGCTTGCGCTGGAGGCTGTGACAGAAACAGACTTTATCATAAAAGAAATAAATGCAAAGCTCTCTTTTGTAAAAGGAGAAAACGGGAAAGTGAATAAGATAAAGCTGAACCTGAATGGAACAGACAGTGAGTTGCCAAAAATAGATTGACCTTTATATTTTAACCGGCCAGGAGTTGCGCTTTCTTGTTTTGCAGCTTTGCTGAAGTAACTTTGCAGATAAAAAAAAGTTATGTCGAAAAATATATTGAATGAATTAATTTATGAGGCAGTGGAGAATATTGAATTAAAAAAAATTGCACACAAGATATTTGCCGGTGAAAGAATATCAGATGCCGATGGTGTACAATTGTTTCAGCAGGGCAGCCTCTCTTTTTTAGGAAGCCTGGCGAATTACATAAGAGAAAATAAGCACGGGAATAAAACTTACTTCAACCGTAACTTTCATATTGAACCAACTAATGTGTGTGTGTTTGCATGCAAGTTTTGCTCGTACTCAAGGTTATATGCACATAGGGATGAAGGCTGGGAATTAAGTATGCAGCAAATGCTTGATATTGTAAAAAGTTACGATGGCAAACCGATCACGGAAGTTCACATTGTAGGAGGCGTACATCCCAAAATGAATCTCGATTTTTTTTGTGAACTGTTACAAAAAATAAAACAACACAGGCCATCTTTACACATTAAAGGCTTTACCGCTGTTGAGTTAGACTATATGTTTCGTAAGGCAAAACTTAGTGTTGAAGATGGGTTAAGAAAAATGCATTTTGCCGGCCTGGATTCTCTGCCGGGAGGTGGAGCTGAGATCTTCCATCCTGAAATACGGGAACAAATTTCGGATGATAAAGTAAATGCTGAAGGCTGGCTCAACATTCATGAAACTGCACATACTATTGGAATGCATACCAATGCTACAATGTTGTATGGCCACATTGAAAATTATTATCACAGGATAGATCATATGAGAAGATTACGTGAGCTACAGGATAAAACCGGCGGCTTTAATACTTTTATCCCGTTGAAATTTCGTAATAGTGATAATGAAATGAGCCATGTTGCTGAATCGTCTGTTGTAGAAGACATGAAGATGTATGCCGTGGCTAGAATTTATCTTGACAATTTTCCTCACCTGAAAGCGTACTGGCCAATGCTCGGCAGGCAAAATGCTCAGCTATCTTTGTCGTTTGGTGTAAATGACATTGACGGTACAATAGATGATACCACCAAAATTTATTCAATGGCAGGCAGCGAAGAAAAAAATCCTGCAATGACCACAGACGAATTGGTTGCCTTAATAAAGCAGGTAAAAAGAACTCCCATTGAAAGAGACACTTTATATAATGTGATCAGGGATTACAGTGATGCTGCGCAATTTGATCCGGCTTTAAATTAACCATCACCCTTTTTAAATTCTTTCTTTCACAGCCACAAGCTCGGCCAGGTCTACATTTATTGGCATAAGGCCAATTTGTATTATTGCCTTTTTACCACGTATCTCTTTTACAATACCTACCTGCCGGCTTTTTTTCATCTTAACTTTATCTCCCGTATTGATATCCTTGCCGGTTTCTTCAAATTTTTCATCAATCTTTTTTTGTTGTTTGACCACTGTAAACTTTTCCTTTTGATTAAACAGCAGGGCATTGATCATTTTTATTATTTCATCTTTGTTTTCAGATTTTCTCCATTCAATAACCAAGGCCTTTAATTTGCGTTCCAGGTCTTTTAGCTCAACTAATTTTTCTGCTGATATTTTGTTTTGATGTTTTAATAACTCAATTTGTTGATGATGCCGCTCCTTATTCAGCACTATTTCCATCTCCTTTTTCAGGCTTTCATTTTCTTTCAGCAGATGATTGAGCCGCTTTTTATCTTCATCTATTTTTTGCAGATCCTGCTCTGTGCGGTTAAGTAATTTATCTAATCTAAAATGGCCTTCATCTACCAACTGCCTGGCCTTATTTATTAATACATGAGACAAGCCAATTCTTTGCGCAATAGAAAAAGTATAGGAGCTGCCTGGTTTGCCGGTTATTAATTTATATAAAGGTTTAAGATTTTGCTCATCAAAAGTCATTGCGCCGTTTATAATGCCCGGCACTTTATTAGCCATTACTTTTAAGTTTAGATAGTGTGTAGTAACTATACCTATGGAATGTTTTTTAGCCAGCTCTTCCATAATCACTTCAGCAAAAGCTCCCCCGAGGTTTGGGTCGCTGCCACTGCCTAATTCATCAATAAAGAATAACGTTTTGCCATTAGCATTTTCCATAAAATATTTCATATTCTTCAAATGCGAGGAGTAAGTACTTAACTCAAATTCAAGATTTTGAGTATCGCCAATATGTATCATAAGTTGTTTAAATATTCCAAACTCACTATCTGCGCTGCAGGGCACAAGCAAGCCACTTTGAATCATGATCTGTAACAAGCCAATAGTTTTTAAGGTAACGGTTTTGCCACCTGCATTAGGGCCGCTTATAACCAGGATCCTGTTTTTATCATCCAATGTGATGTTTACAGGAACAGTGGGTTTGCCGGATTGCTTGTTGTATAAATACAGTAAGGGATGAAAGGCATTTTCTAGCTTCAAAAAAGCCCTGTCGTGCAACTTTGCAAAATTGCCGCCTACGTCAATGGCAAGCTTTGCCTTTGCTTTTATAAAATCAAATTGGCCTGATATGTTATGATAGATTTTTAAAAGTGGCGCATACACGCTAAGCTTTGAAGTTAGCGCCTGTAATATTTTATATACTTCACGGCTTTCGTCAATCTCCAGCGAAAAAATATTATTGTTAAGCGCTGTGGTTTCCTCAGGCTCAATAAAAGAAGTACGGCGGCTATCACTTTCTCCATGCAAAATGCCTTTCAGCATTCTCTTTTTTTCTGCAAAAACAGCCAGTACTCTTCTTCCGCTTATAAAGCTTTCTTCAATATCCGCCAGGTAACCAAGTTTATTATAGCGCCCAATTACTTTATCAAAAACTCTTCTTACCTCATTTCTGTTCTTATATAAACTTAAGCGAACAGAAGCCAATGTTTCTGATGCATTATCTTTCACCTTACCTGATTCATCCAACACATCGTTTATGAACGTAATAATGTTTTTTTCAAAATAGGTTTCTTTGATAACCAATGCAAGCGCAGGATATGCTGATCGTTTTTCGACATCAAACCACCTGAATATCTGCCCCGTATTTTCAGCTAATTTTTTTATCTGCAGTAATCCATCTTCTTTTAAAACTGCGCCTTCAATGCTTAATAATTTTATTTCTTTATCCAAATTAAAAACCTGATCGTTTGAGAAATACAATTGGTTTTGTAACAGCATCTTATATTCCAATGTTTGTTGCAATTGAGGCTCAATAAATTCTTTTTTGGTATGGATGTGCAAATTATGCGCTTTATGCTTCGCAAATTCACTGTTACAATGGACGCCAAGCAACGTTTTAATCTTGTCAAATTCCAACTGTATGTCTGCTGATTCGGGAAATAGTTTCATTAATTTATTTTCTAAAAATATAGTTTTTGCAAAGATAGAAGGTCGGTTTTCAGTGATAATAATTGTGTAAAATCTTTTTTTAATTTTTTGCAAAAAAAATAAACATTTTTACTTAGGTGTACGCATAATTTGCGACATAAATAACAACAATTCCACCCGGCCAGGAGAAAAAATTAGCCATAAGTTACAGCGTTAAATACCCAAAAGACAGGAAGGTTGTTTTAGATTAATTTTATAAAACTGAGCGGTTATTTTTTGTTTGAAGAATTGAACCATACATCAGGCAACCGCCGCCTTATTATATTTGTGCTTATACGCTACCGGAGATAACCCGGTTATTTTTTTAAAGGTTGTTCTAAACGCTTTGTTATCAGAGTAACCAACCTCATACATTACTTCATTAATATTTTTTCTGCCCGTTTCAAGATTTTTTTTCGCTGCTTCAATTTTTACCCGTTGAATATATTCTACTACGGTGTTGGCCGTGGCTTTTTTAAACCTGCGTTCCAGGTTTCTTCTCCCCAACGCCAGCATTGATGCTAACTGGTCAATTGTTATTTTTTCTTCAAAATTATTTTCTATGAACTCCTGGGCTTTTTTTATGGGTTCATCCTCATGCGTTTTCTGCCCTTTAAATATAATAAATGGCGACTGGCTTATCCGGTCTATGTCTATCATAAATGCTTTAGAGATAAGAATGGCAATATCCCGGCCTGCATATTTTTCAATGATATATACAACAAGGTTCAAAAAAGAATAAGCGCCACCACTGGTGTAAATCCCGTCATCTTCCGTCATAATTTTATCATCAACCAGGTTCACATCAGGAAACATATTCCTGAAATCATTCGCAGCCGTCCAATGCGTAGCACATTGCTTTCCTTTTAAAAGGCCAGTACCCGCAAGAAAAAAAGAAGCTATACACAGGCTTGCCACTTCTGCCCCCGCTTCATACTGCTTTATAATCCAGGGAATAAATAATGCATTCTTCTCCATAACCTCTTTGGGGTCGCCATGTATGGCCGGTATAATTATAAGGTCCGTCTTTTTTACATCCTGTATCAAAACATCAGCGTTAATAATAAATAACCCGTTTCTCTGACTGGCCTCCTTCGCAATCCCTACCAGTTGTACGTTAAACAGCGGGGGCTCTCCCATCACCGCCCGTAAAGAATTTACTTCGTTAAATATCTGGTGCGTTCCTTCAATATTTACCATGCTTGTATGCCCGTGAGGGATGAGTATTGAAATATGTTTCATTTGACTTTATTTTTCTCTATGAGCAAGAATATTATGTTTTATGTAAAACCTGCATAGCTTATTTATATAGTTCAAAGATATAAAATACAATTGTCGTAATCAACCCCTTAGATTGCCGTATTTGCACCCAATTTAGTTCATTGGATCACAGTACGTTTGTACTACTAAAAATGACAGGCTATGGGAAAATACATTCTTATAAAAGATATTAAAGTTTTTGGGACACAGGTGAAAACCTTTCCTGAAGGGATAGGAGAAGCTTTTGATGCTTTAATAAAAATGCTTACCGCAGAAAAAAACCGGACATACTACGGTATTAGTGAATTTGCAAAAGATGGCAGTATTTTATATTACGCTGCTGCAGAAGAAATTTTTGCAGGCGAAGGGAAAAAATATGATTGTGATACCTACACTATTGAGAAGGGTGAATACTTAACAGAAACCATAAATGACTGGCGTAAAAAAACAGATTGCATAAAGGATGTATTCGGGGAAATAATGCAAGACAGCCAGGCAGATAAAAGCAGACCCTGCGTTGAATGGTATAAAACTAACGATGAAATGCTTTGTATGGTGAAAGCAGTACCAGGGAAATAATAATGTTGCAGTATAAGTAAAACAAAAAAATATGGCGGCAGATAAACCAGGCATAAAAGAATTGTTTGTTTTGCTTGATAGCGCCACATCGGAATTATTAAAATTAATTTCATTATTGAGCGAAAAGGAACTAAATACTATTCCATTTGAAGATAGCTGGACTGCGGCGCAGCTAACCTCACATGTTACAAAATCCAATAAGGCTATCTTACAAGCATTGAATATGGAAGGAATGGCTGCCGAAAGAAATGCCGGGGAAAGAGTGGAGGAACTAAAAACCACGTTTTTAGATTTGAGTACTAAGTTCAAGTCTCCGGAATTTATTTTACCGACGCTGGATGTTTATCAAAAAGATATGCTTGTAAGGAGTTTTGAAAAGTCGATCGGGCAATTGAAAGAAGGAGCCGCTAAAGTAAATTTATCTGAAATGATCATTATTCCTGCATTTGGAGAAATAACGAAATTAGAATTGCTTCATTTTGTATTATATCATACACAAAGACATTTATATCAATTTAAAAACATTTTTAAAGTAATTCACAATAACAGCGGCTTTATTGATGGCACAGATATTACTCACAATTAAATAAAAATTAAAATGGATATAACAACAAAAAAAGCTTCAATGGAAGTTTTTATGACCTTGTATGATTTTCATACAAAATTATTCCACAATGTTCTTGTAGATATTTCGGAAAACGATGCAAATAATCGTTTAGGAACAAAAGCGAATCACGTTGCCTGGCTCGCCGGAAGCCTTGTTCATGCAAGATATGCAATAGCCAAAGCCTTAGGCATTGATAAAAAGCAAACGGCTGATTCACTTTTTGAGAATTACAAAGGTATACAGGATGATGTTGCTTATCCGTCGCTAGAAGAATATAAGAATGACTGGGAAACTATTTCTCCTGTTTTAAAAGAGGCGCTGGTTAATTTGAGCGCAGATGACTTAAATGGCCCTGATCCCTTTGAGATGCCCGGTGGCGATTACACACTTTTTGATACCATCGTGTTTTCCATCGATCGTGAATCATACTGTATTGGCCAGGTAGGGTTATATCGCAGGCTTTTAGGATACGACGCGATGAAATATGATTAAGGGCTTAAATTACACAAGTATTAACTTTTAAAATTTGCCGGTTAAAGGCTATCGAATTTCATCACCTGGTAAACTAAAAATATGAAAATCTTAAAAAGTATCTTGCTGGTAATTGTGGTATTAATAGCAATAGTTTTAATCGCAGCGTTATTCGTTAAAAAAGAATATTCAGTTGAAAGAGAAATAATTATTAACAAGCCCAATGAAGATGTTTTTAATTATGTAAAGCATCTTAAAAATCAGGATAAGTATAACAAATGGGTAATGATGGATCCTAACGTGAGAAGAAATTACAGCGGTACTGATGGTACTGTTGGATTTGTGTCAACGTGGGACAGTGATAATAAAAATGTAGGAAAGGGAGAGCAGGAAATAAAAAAAATAAATGAAGGTGAAAGGATTGATCTTGATGTACGATTTGAAAAACCTTTTAAAAATACTGCCAATGTTTACATGACAACAGAAGCAATATCAGCAAATCAAACGAAAGTTAAATGGGGAATGCAAGGCAAAAATTCGTACCCGCTAAATCTCATGAACCTGTTTGTCCCTGGTATTCTTGGTAAAGATTTACAAACAAGCCTTACCACATTAAAAATGGTTCTCGAAAACTAAATTACTGAGAAGTATGAAAGCAAGTAATACAGCTTCGCCTGCAAGTGTAGATCAATATCTTAATACCTTTACATCACCGGTACGCAACACACTGGAGAAAGTTCGTAAAACGATTAAAGCAGCAGCTCCGGAGGCTGAAGAATTAATAAGTTACCAGATGCCTGCTTATAAATATCATGGCATGCTGGTGTATTTTGCCGGTTGGAAAAATCATATTGGATTTTACCCGGCATCCCGGGCAATTAAAATATTTAAGAAAGAATTATCCGTTTATGAAGGAGCAAAAGGCTCTGTCAAATTTCCCATAGACGAACCCATCCCCTTTGGTTTAATAAGTAAAATCGTAAAATTCAGAGTTAAGGAGAATGAAGAAAAAGCTACGGCCAAAAATAATAAAACTGCCGCCGGGGCAAGTACCCCAAAAAAGTCATCTGATGAAGAGCAGGTAAGCCTATATTTGAATAAGCTTGAGCCTTCGGTAAGAGATGAAATAAATGCTGTTAGAAAAATTATTAATGATGCAGCCCCACAACTCAATGAAAGAATAAAATGGAACGCTCCCAGCTATTATTACAAGGATGATATTCTTACGTTCGGCCCTTATAAAACCGGAAAAATTCTTCTTGTTTTCCATCACCCATTCGTGATAAAAATAGAATCTGAATTATTAGAAGGAAATTATAAAGACAGGCGACTGGTCTATTTTAAAAATAAAACGGAAGCTAAAAAGCATAAAAAAGAACTATCAGGAATAATTAATGGAATAATGAAATTGATTGATAAAAAATAATTATTTAAAACTAAACA
>JBDSFG010000379.1:0-17279 GCA_039919615.1 Ginsengibacter sp.
ATCAGGATGTATGATTTTTTTCCAGCCGCCGGCTATCAGTTGTTCATACCCGATATTGGTGTAGTCGAGCCATCGTTTGTTGAAGTAATTTAACTTAGCGTGGACATCAGTAGTCCAAACTTTCTGCGGCATATCATCGGCCATTTCTCTAAAGCGTTTCTCGCTCTCTGCGATTGCATCTTCTAACGTTCTTCTTGATGTAATGTCGTCAAACGCCAGTATAAGCAACTGTTCCCCGCTCTCATTGTTCAAAGGCTGAATATTTATACAGATGATGCGTTTGCCAATAACAGGGAAAGAGAAACTTATTTCGGTTTCTACCATCTTTTCTCTTTTCGCCCTGATCTTCACCAGTTCATTCTTTAACCCCGGAATATTCCAGCCATTATGTTGCAATTCAAATATTATTTTTCCAAGTGTTTCGCCCTCGGTCAATTTGAAAGTCTTATAAAACGATTTGTTAGCGCTTTTAATGCAAAACTTATTATCAATTAAAAGCATAGGCTCATGAAGTGTTGCGAGGGTAGTTTCAGCAAACCTGTGGCTTCTGTTTACTTCTTCATTGCTTTGGTTAAGCTGCTCGTTTAGTGTCATCAACCCCTCATTGCTGCTTTGCAATTCTTCTTTGGTGGTTTCCAACTCTTCATTCAGGCTCTGTAATTCTTCGCTGTTACTCAGCAATTCTTCATTGGAACTTTGCAGTTCTTCATTGGCACATTCCTGGTCTTCAGTAATGCTATACATATCATCCCTTGTTCCGGCCAATTCTTTTTCCAACTGCGCAATGCGAATATTTTTCAGGTCTAATTTAATGATGGAGGGAACACCTTTCATACGGGGCTTTCGGTGATCAGGTGCCGGCGCTTGCTCTTTAAAAAGAATTAAAAAATAGACATCAACTGTATTTAACAATGGCGTTACTTCAATACTTACCAGTTTTACTCCTTTGTTTATTGAAATGTTTTCTTTAATAAATGTCTTGCCGGTACTTTGCGCTCTATGCAATGCATTGCGAAGCTCAAAGGCGAAACCCTCTTTTGCCATTTTCAAAACATTAAAGCTTGCTTTGCCTGGCGCAGGTTCCAGGTATTCACTGGTTGAACCCCGAAATTGTACAACGTCGAATTGTTCATTTACAATAACACCTGCAGGCGCATACTTTGACAGTAAAATATCATCAGCCGATTTTTGAAAATCAACAGTTGCCGGCTCTTTCTTTTGCAACGAATAATCTTTGCCATTTGAGCTTCTTTTTGGTTCGCTGTTCAAAAGCGTAAAATTTCCCGGCGAGGATATCCTGGTGTAAAATTTTTCCTTTTTCTCCACCGGAATAAAAAGGTCTGCAGCGCCGCCGGTAGTTTCTGACTTACCTAATAACAAAATACCTTTCTCATTTAATGAATAATGAAAAATGGAGAGTGTTTTTTGTTGCAGAAAAGGCTCTAAGTAAATGAGCACATTACGGCAACTCACAAAATCTAATTTTGCATAAGGAGGGTCTTTTAAAAAATTGTGTACAGCAAACACACACGTCTCTCTCAGGAATTTTTTTACCTGGTATTGGTTTTCCGTTTTATCAAAAAATTTATGCAGCCGTTCTTCTGAAACTCCCTCTAACTCTTTTTTTGTATAGCAGCCGGTTCTGGCTGTTTTAATAGATTTCTCTGATATATCGGTTGCAAAAATCTGGACTTTTATTTTGGAAGTATGATCACTTAAGTATTCACAAATGCAGATGGCTATTGAATATGCTTCCTGCCCCGTAGAGCAGCCGGCAATCCAGAGGCGGAATGAATTTTCAGCCGGTTTATTTTTAAAGATCTGCGGAAAAATTTTTTCGCATAGAGTGCCGAAAGTTGCCGGGTCACGAAAAAAAGAAGTAACCGGTATCAAGAGGTCATGAAATAAAATATCCTGTTCCGGTTCATTTTTTTTAAGATGATCGAGATAGCTTAAAACATTATCGAGTTTAAGAATTTCCATGCGGCGTATGATGCGCCTGCGAATTGGTTTGTTTATAATGCGTAAAATCTGCACCAACGTGAAGCCTGAGCAATGCTATTATCTCTTTAAATGCATTTTCATTTGCTTTATCTTTTAGCGAATATTCACCCGTGGAAGAAGAAGCTGAAGATTGTTTTAGCTCCATTAATTTTTCAGGGATCTTTTCCGGCGGCAGAATGAAATCAACTACTGCTGCATCAATAACGTGGCGTGGCATGGAATCGTTGGCAGCCGAAGCCGGGTCCTGCGCAAAAGTAAGGCCACCACGGGCTTTTATTTCTTTTAATCCTTCAGTGCCGTCTGCGCCATTACCTGATAATACAACACCTATCGCCTGCGCCTGGTGCACTTCTGCCAGCGAGGTAAAGAAAATATCAATGGGTAAATTTTTGCTGCTTACTACAGATCTTGCGCTCAATTTCAAAACGCCATCTGTTGCAACAAGTATTTTATTGGCCGGAATAACATAAATATGATCGGGCTTTACTTTTACGTTATCGCTTATTTGTTCAACTGGAATTTTGGTTACACTTTGCAATATTTCAGGCAGGGCGCTTTCATGTTGTGGATGTAAATGCTGAACAAGAATGTATGCCATTCCTGAATTTTCGGGGATAGCTTTTAGCAGTTTTTTAAATGCATCCAAACCTCCTGCGGATGCACCTATGCCAACAACGGGGAAAAGATTATCAGAAAGTATTTTGTGTTTATTACTATCAGCGTTTGACATTGGATTTTGTTTGTTCCTTAGAACTTTTCACTACAATAAAAAAAGAGCTACAGGAGATTTGATGAAAGGTAGTTGTTCTGTTGTTGTAAACGTGCTGTTTAAATACATCTTTGTTATGCGTATATGTTAACGCTTCCATTAAACCTGTGAGGTTTTAAAAACCTCACAGGTTTAGCTTAAACAGAAAAACCTCACATAACAAGAACCTCACAGGTTTTTAAAACCTGTGAGGTTTAACCAGTTTAATGTTCAAAAACTTACAGATGCAGCTTAGCTAATTCTTTTAAAGATTGAAATCATAAGCTGCCCAACATGCAAACCTCACAGGTTTTTTAAACCTGTGAGGTTTAGCCAGCTAAGAGTTTTAAAACCTTACAGATTTAGATCGGATAACTCTTTTAAATATTGAATCATAAGCTCCTTATTACTCTCATGAAAATTAATAAATTCATGTCTGCCTCCAAACCAATCAAGCACTTCATCTCTTTGCAACAGAGTTGGTTTATCACTTATAAAGCTTAAATAAGAAGAATAAGGATATGTAGTAAAGTCATTATGCAATCCATGCTTTTGAATATTACTATGGATATAATAAATTATCTCTAAAAAATATTTATGATCGCTTATAAGTTTTCTTCCGAATCTTTCCTGGAATAAACTGCCGGTTCTGTTGTATGCTTTATTTATACTTTTGGCATATGCGTTAAAACAGTTACCGAACGCCTTGCTAATTTCAGTTGCAGCTTTATTTTCTTTTGTAAATACCAGGAAGTGAAAATGATTAGGTTGAAGGCTATAACAAAAAGTAAGCGCTACCGGCTGAATATGCTTTTTCCAAAGCATAAGAAAATGATTATAATTCCGGGGCTGCTTAAAAATATTTTCTTTATTATTTCCCCTGTTGTAAATGTGATAATAGCAGCCCGGCTGCAGCGGATCTTTATCCATATAGTTTAGTTGCAAACCTCACAGGTTTTAAAAACCTGTGAGGTTTTTTAAGTTAGGTTGAATAAATTTTATTAAAAACACTACAAAGTAAAACCCTTTAGTAAACTTCTACAGTACAAACCTCACAAGTTGCAAACCTCACAGGTTTTAAAAACCTGTGAGGTTTTTTATGTTATAGGAGGTTTTTTAAGTTAGGTTGAATAAATTTTATTAAAACACTACAAAGTAAAACCCTTTAGTAAACTTCTAGAGTACAAACCTCACAAGTTGCAAACCTCACAGGTTTTAAAAACCTGTGAGGTTTTAGCTAACCTGTATGGTCATAGCTAACCTGAGCGATTTTTAACAGCTCACTTATTTAGATCGGATACCTCTTTTAAATATTTAATGATAAGTTGCTTATTACTTTCATGGAAATTAATAAATTCATGTCTTCCTCAAAATGAATCCAGGCATATTTTGGCAAGAAATTTGACTATTTTTTTTAAGTTATTTATCAAAACTTTTACCTTAATACAGGAATTCAATTTCTATAAACCACCCGTTTTATTTACACTTTAGTTGGTTACAATACGGTTAAAATCATTTTTTTATTTTTAAAACCTTTAGAAATGACGAAAAGGTTTTAAAAAAGCTAAATCCCTTAACCAGGGAAATGGAACAGCAACTTATAGAACTTCATGAGCGTGAGCTGTTATCTATGGAACCTGTATTTGATAGCCTGAGCCGAACATGCAAAAGCTTATATAGACGGGGCTTTGCAGGGATAAAGGAATACTGTGTAAACGAGAAAACTTTTCATGCATATTACATTACGCGGTTAGGAATTTATTATTTAGCTCAAAAATGTTAGGCTCTTTATATATGCTCGCCAATTGAATTTAATAAGTCACTTACATTAAAAGGCTTACTAATAAAACCTTCGGCGGTGCAATTTCCCATGGCCTGTTTAGCATTGGCATGGGCTGAAAATAAAAGTATAGGAGGATGATTACTGATGGCTTTAAGTTCATTGCAGATTTCTATACCTGTTTTATGCGGTAAATTTATATCCAATAAAACCAAATCCGGATCATAATTGTTTACAACATTGGATACGTTGTGACCCGTTGCATAGGTCTTCACATCGTAACCCTTAGAAGTTAAAATAAGTTCGACTACTTCCAGGATCGATTTATCGTCATCAACTACTAACACTTTTTTCATATACGGTGAAAGATAAAGTAATCTGTTGAATTTGTTCCTTATTGCCTTATGTATTTCACGATGATGTGTTTTGACTTTGCCAAATGCTACCCGGAGAGCATTAATCTATCGCAGGAATGGAAAAATAAAAAACTGAACCTTTCCCTGCTTCACTTTCTACCCATATTTTACCGCCATGCTGCTTTATAATTTCAGCAGAAATATATAAGCCGATTCCTGATCCTGAAAAGCCAGCAGCCGCGCCGCTTACCCGGTAAAAACGGGAAAATATATTATCTATATCACCGGCAGGTATACCGATCCCATTATCTTTTACGCTCACTATTATATTGCCATCAGTTTTAATGGCATCAACAATGATATCTCCGTGGTTAGGAGAATATTTAATAGCATTGGTAAGAAGATTGACCATTACCTGTTCAATTCTTTTGCTGTCAGCATTTGCTAAAAGTGTTTCATCACAAACTTTACAAATGATCTCATGACCCAGGGTAGTTTGCTGCATATTTTCAACGATTACTTTTAATAAAGTATCCAGCTCAAAAACGGCGGTATATAAGTGTAGTTTACCAAACTGTATTTTTGATACATCTAACATGCTATTGATCAGTTCAGACAATTTATTAACCTGGGCCAGGGTTTTGTATACAAACTCTACATTAGCATCATTAGCCATTTTATATTCAAGCATCTGCAGGTTAGCCTTAACTACTGTAACCGGGGTTTTTAATTCATGACTTGCTATTGCGATAAATTCATCTTTATAATCATTTAATGCCTGCAGTTTTTGGGTAAATAATTGCCGCTGCTTTTCTGCTTCTGCTTTTTCTGCTATGTCACGTGCAACTTTAGAAGCACCAATGATTTTGCCATTTTTATCTTTTATTGGAGAAACCGTTAAAGAAATATTTATTTCTTTTCCGTTTTTACTTACCCGTACAGTTTCAAAATGATCTATTTTATTTCCCTGTCGTATATTTTCAATTATAACAGCTTCTTCGGCTATACGCCCGGGCGGTATAATGATAGAGATATGCTTTCCTATAGCTTCACTTTCTGTATACTCAAACATTTTTTGCGCTGCAACGTTCCAACTTGTTATAATCCCGTTCAGCGTTTTACTTATAATAGCATCATCAGATGAATCAATGATTGCAGCGAGCATTGATTCCTTTCTTTTAGCTTCTGTTTCATCTGAAATATCACGTGCGATTTTTGATATACCTGTTATCTTTCCGCCTGCATCTTTGATGGGCGAAATAGTAAGTGCAATAATAATCTTGTCTCCGTTCTTTCTTTTTCGGATGGTTTCATAATGTGCTATCACTTCGCCTCCTTTTACCTTTGCAATAATTTCTCTTTCTTCCGGATATAGTTCCTCCGGAATAATGATAGCAATATTTTGGCCGATAGCTTCCGAAGCTGTATATCCAAAAATCTTTTCCGCGGCGGCGTTCCAGCTTGTAATTGTTCCATCAAATTTCTTGCTGATAATAGCATCCTGGGAGGACTGAACTATTGCCAACAGCCTTGCCGCATCTTCTGAAGTTTTAGTTTCATTCATTTACTTTATCAATAGTTAGCTTATTGCTGTAAGGTAATCATTAACCTTTTATTTTCACCCTTTTGAGGTTATGTTTAAATATAATCTGCCTGCCTTAACCAGATTCTTTTCCTTCCACAATTGCAATCTCTTCCAAATAATTTTCTTTCGTCTTTCTCAAAAGGAACAACCAAGCAATCTAATAATAATAACTGCCATGCCTTTTGCAGTTGTGGCTTATCGAGATCGTTAATATATTTTTTAAAAATTGATTGCTGGAAGGGGCATCCGCTTAAGTTAATTAAGGTATACGTGCAGCCCGCACATAAATATAAAAAATAGAAAACTGGAATCAAACTTTTGCAGATCAACAAATAATTAAAAGAAATGGATATGAGGGAAAGAAACACTCCCAAAAATTTTCGTTAAATGAAGGTGATTACGCAGCCAGAAGACTTATAATTTCAATCAACTTGTTAACCTCAAAAGGTTTGCCTATAAATCCATCTGCACGATACGTAGAGAATGTTTTCGTTTCGTCTGCGTGTGCAGAAAATAAAAGTATTGGAGGGTGATGGTTAATGGCCTTAAGTTCTTTACAAATCTCTGTACCATGTTTTCCAGGCAAATTGATATCTAATAAAATTAAATCCGGTCTATAATCGCTAACAATTTCTTCAACACCTAAACCAGTATAATGTGTTAGTACGGCAAAACCTTTATTTTTTAAAATAAGTCTCACTATATCCGCAATGTCCTTATCGTCATCAACCACTAATATTTTCTTCATAAAAAAACTTAGAATTATAGGGAAGATACGACTAATAGTTATCCAGAGTTTTAACACGATTTATAAATAAGCATATGTGAAGCTTTTATATTTCTTGTGATTCTGCCTGCAGGTGCTTAAGCTAACAAAAATTGCGGTGGCAATTAAAACATATTAATTTGGACGGGTTATTGTTTTTTAACGCTGCAGCCGCTGCTATGCCAGTAATTTTTAGATAGCTTTTATTTTGTACAATTCGTTCTTTGTCGAAGAGCTGATCGCAATTTGAAACTGGTATTATTATATCGTTAAGAAAGGGGAGTACAAACGTTATTGATAACCCATTGCCTGCAACCTGAATAACTCCGCATATTTTCCTTTCATCCGTAATAACTCTTCATGAGTTCCGATTTCCCGCAGTTCACCTTTATCAAGCACTAAAATACGATCGGCCATACGTACAGTGGAGAAGCGGTGTGAAATTAGAACTGATGACCGCCCCTTTGTGAGATCTGCAAAACGTTGAAAAACTTCATACTCTGCTCTCGCATCCAGCGCAGCAGTCGGTTCATCGAGGATCATCAATTGCGCATTTCTCATATACGCTCTTGCCAATGCTATCTTCTGCCATTCTCCCCCTGACAATTCAACGCCTTCATAAAAGCGGCGGCCAAGTTGCTGTTCATATTTATTGGGAAGTTTTTCAACAATTAAGTCTGCCAGGCTTTGTTGTGCAGATGTTACAATAAGTTCCTGGTTTTCTTTTTCCATGATATTTCCTGTTGAAATATTTTGGGCTACCGTCATTTGATAGCGCAGGTAATCCTGGAAAATAATACCGATCTGCATTCTGAGATCATTAATGTCATAATCTCTAAGGTCATGCCCGTCTAATAAAATACGCCCTTCTGTTGGTTCATATAATCTTGCCAATAGTTTTACAAGAGTTGTTTTTCCTGCGCCATTTTCACCCACTAATGCAAGCTTTTCGCCAACATTAAGCGTAAAATTTAAATGCCTGTTAGCCCACATTTCTGAATTACTATATTTATAACCGACATCTTCAAATCTAAATCCCTGTTGTATAGGGTTAGGAAAAGGCCTCGGGCTGGAAGATAAAATAATCCGCGGCTTGATTTCAAAAAAATCAAAAAAGTCACTGAGGTATATAGCGCCCTGGGATACACTTGTGAAGCGGTTAAGAATTCCTTCCAATAAACTTCTTAACTGCCTGAAAGAACCTGCTAAAAAAGTGAGATCACCAATTGAGATATTTCCTTTGATCGCTTTAAATATTATAAATACATAAGCAAGATAATAACCTAAAGAACCAAGCATAGAAAACAGCGTTCCCCAAACAGAACGGCGTATAACAAGAATGCGGTTCTCATTGTAAAACCTTCCGGATAATTCCCGGAATCTTGTTATAATAAAACCTGACAGATTAAATATTTTCACTTCTTTAGCTGTCTCATCACTAGCTCCGAGAAAACGAACGTAATCAAGTTCTCTCCGCTCAGGCGTTTGCCTGCGGCTCAGTGCATAGCTTTGATCATTAAAATAAGCTTCTCCTAAAAAAGCGGGAATAACTGCAAATAATAACAGGATGATAAGCCAGGGATTGAACACCATTAAACCTGCTGCCAGAAAGCCCATTGTTATCAGGTCCTGTAACTGGCTCAATACCTGTGAAAGCAATATAGTACGCCCGATGGTTTGCTGCCTTGCTCTTTCCATTTTATCGTAAAAGGCAGAGTTTTCAAACTGATCAAGATCTAAGGTGGCTGCATGAGCAATTATTTTTACAGAAGTATGATTTGAGAAAAGATCACCAAGCAAACTGTCCATTAATGTTATTGCCCTGTTTAAACCATCTGAAAATATTGCAAGAAAAAATTCAATGGCAACCAGTTCCCATAAGTGATTGTCAGATAAACTTTGCCTGCCCTGGCTGATTTGTACTACCTGGTCAATAATGAGTTTGCCAACATACAAAATAGCTACAGGCGTAGCGGATTTAATAATACGAAGTATAGCGTTGGCAACAGTCATAGAAGGACTTGTTTGCCATACCAGCTTAAAAAATTTTGGAAGGTTGCGAAGTGCTGCAACCCTTTGCTTAAAAGTTAAAGGAGGTGTTTTAGGTTTAGCTGTTTTTTTAGTTTTAAAGAGTTCTCTCCAAAAGGCCATATGCAATATTATAAAAGTAGAGGGGATAATACAGGGGTAAATTCACATTACTCAAAGCTATGAGTTAAGAAGCGGTTGAAGATAAGTAAGGTGCATTTCAAATTTTAAAACCTGTCACGAAACGTTTCACAGGCTCCATCGTGCGTATATTGATCGGTGTTAAATTGTGCGATAAAATATCAGCGAATTATTTAAAGTAGGCCTTTGGCTGGTTTGTGTTGAGTGTTTCATTTTATATCGTGTATAAACAATTCTTCATGCAAAGATGCAGATGGCTTTTATTTATCATAAAAGCCTTTTAAATAAGGATGGATCATCACTGATAATTCCATCCGCTCCTATTTGTTTTAAGTCTTTCATTTTTTCCAACTCATCTACCGTCCATGGTATAACAAGAATATTTTTTTCGTGGCAGGCTTTAATAATATTTTTTGTGACGAGAGAGAAATGCGGACTGTAAACGGAAGGTATAAAACCAAGTTCTTTTAATTGTTGATCAAAGGCCCTTTTGTCATCTTCCTCTATCAGCATGGCAGTTTTTATTAAAGGATATTTTCTATGAACATATTGTAATGTTCTGAAATCGAAAGATTGGATGGTAACTCGTTTTTCTATTCTCTTTAAAAGAATAATATTTATTAAAAGATCAACAAACTCCTGTGGTGCAGGGTGGTAAATATTATCAGTTAAGGGCTGTGTTTTTGTTTCAATATTATAATTGATTTTTTTAAGATTTTTTTGCTTGCAATACATTTCGACAGAATCAATAAGATCACTCAGCAAAGGCTTACTTACTTTAATTTTTTGCTGGCCGGGAAACCGCGGATGCGGCTTTGATCCTACATCATACTTCCTTGTTTCTTCATAGGTCATCCCGTAAATATTCAGCGATCTTTCTTCACTTTCAGCAACAAATTTCCCATCGGGCTTTGTTGTTATCTCATGATTAAAAAAAGGTTCATGAGAAAGGATAAGGCGTTTGTCTTTGGTGATAACAATATCCATTTCCAGTGTGTTAACGGCAAGATCAATTGCTTTTATCATTGCCGGAATTGTATTCTCCGGCATGAGGCTGCGGCAGCCCCGGTGGCCTTGTTTATCAAAAGTAACAGGCATAGTTTTATTTGCTGGAGAGTGCACACAACCGCTTACAATAAAAAGAACAAGTAAATTTATATATCTCATAATTATTGCAGTCCAAAACATTAGGTACCTGGCGCAGATATATTTCTGCTGTTGTACTTAAGAAGTTGTCTTATCGTTGCCAGGTGTGAAAATAAAACCAAAGGCACTACACAGCAAGGTAACCACACAAAAGGAAAATACAAAACAGCGATATTAGGTTGGTTAAAAGCAAATTTTTGAAATGAAAAAGGTGCAGAAAAAACAGCGATAGTCACAATATTAATTAAAAGTGCCAGGCAAATAAAATTCCAGAGTAATACTATTTTCCTCGAAAGAGTTTTTTTTACAAAGCCGAAATAAAATATAAAAGGTGCAGTTAATCCTGCAATAATATCAAAGTTCCTTCCCTCAAAAGTCATAAGCTCCGGAACAACTTTATACGATGACAACCACAACAAGACAAGTTCAACAGGAATTCTGACGATATGTAAAATCGTCAATGCCTTAGGATTTAAATTGTCGATAAAACGCCTGCCATTTTTAGTGATGAATAAAGTTGCAATTAGCAACAAAGGTGGCAAGATCAATAGTAAAAACCGCGGCGGGATGGTTTTTGTTTCGGTGTAAAATTGCTGTAATGATATTATCGCCTGGATAGCCAGCCACAGTGATATTATAATTATGGAGGTTTTTGCGTTACCGGTTGCTTTATAAAAAAGAAAAACAGCCAGCCAGGTTGTTAGTATAAAAACAATGTCAATATAAAAAGGTAAATTTTCCATTACAAATTATTGGTGAATATTATGCAAAGGAAACAAAACAACTCTGTAACTAATAGTGGAAACAATTAAATTGTAGACCAATAATGTTGTTAAGCATATATTCTATTCTTGGGCTTCTTTATTGGGCATTTCTCAGTGCCTGGTTAATTATTAACGGAAGTAAAATATTACCCCTGTCATCTATCCCTAATCCGGAAAATAAGCGAGTTCCTTCTGTAGTAATAATCATTGCTGCAAGAAATGAAGAGTATGCCTTAAAACAGGCACTGGTAAGCGTTTGCACACTTGACTACAGTAATTACAGAGTATTAGTTATTAACGACAGATCAACTGATAATAGCGGACACATACTTAAAGATCTGCAGGCAAAGTACAACAACCTGTCAGTGATGAATATTAATACTCTTCCGCAGGGCTGGCTAGGTAAAAACCATGCATTATATATGGGCTTTAAGTGTTCTGATGAAGAGTATATGCTATTTACTGATGCTGATGTTTTATATCATAAAGATGTTCTGAGCAAAGCAATGGGATACTGCTTAAAAAATAATCTTGACCACCTGACTATTTTGCCCGGTATTACTTCGCCGTCATCAATACTAAACGGCGTTATTCTCACATTTATAATTATACTTACAGCAGTGCAGCGGCCATGGGCTGCAAAAATAAAATCTTCAAAAGCTTCAATGGGTGTTGGTGCATTTAATTTAGTAGCCAGGCAGGCTTACAAAAAGGCAGGAACACATACGGTAATAGCAATGCGGCCTGACGATGATTTAAAACTTGGTGCTTACATTAAAGCTTCCGGTGGCGCAGCCGATGTTCTTTACGGGCAGAAAGAATTACAGGTGGAGTGGTATGCAAGTGTTAAAGACCTCATTAGTGGACTGATGAAAAATGTTTTTTCCGGGTTTGATTATAATATTTTTAAGGCTATAGGTGGAGCTTTGGGAATACTCTTGTTTTTCGTACTTCCGCTTCCGGTAATATTAATTTTTGGAAATTTTGCAGAAAGGATTGGAGCTACTTGTATATTTTTATTCCAGGCTATACTTTATTGGAAAATGTCCGGATCAAATGAAAAGTGGTGGTATGCATTTATGAGTATTTATGCAGGCCTGATAATAACATATATTATAATTAAATCTGCGATTGTGACATTGTATAAAGGAGGTATTTATTGGAGAGATACTTTTTATTCCCTTGCAGAATTGCGTAAAAACAGGTGAAAAGTAATGCCTGGTTTTTTAATACCTCACCGGCTATACTATTGTTTTACTTTAAAGTCCTGGTTACTGAAAGGCGGGTTACCAGGAATTTTGATAACATTAAATTCATGAGCTGTAGCCTTATGGCAATTGTTGCAGGTGCTTGTCAATAAAATATAACTGCTCTTAAATTGAGAAAGATTTTTCTGTTGAACAGCGCTGCTGATACTGTCTATTGCAGGATCAATCGTTCCAAGAGATTTTGTTTCGACCCTATCTGTGCAATATTCTTTTATGCTGGCTAAAGATTCTTTGATTTCATTGATTTCAAAGTCAGCTAATTTCCAGTTTTGGTTTTCACCTGCAAACCAAAGCTTGGCATGGTGTACTTGAATGCTGCTCATAAACTCCCCGAAACCTGGCTTGTAAGTATTGTCCAATTTTAATTGCAAGCTGTCAACCTTAATCTGCAACAATTGATTGTTGCCTGTCTGACTATTACAGGCAAATAGTGCTGGTATTAAAATAAGGAGTATAATATATTTCATGTTGTTGAATTTAGTAAGTTTTCATGGTACAACGCTTAACGTTCAGTATTTTTCAGATAGGCTGATATTTGAAATGGATTTTAGAACAGTTGATAAATTTATAATTAAAAGCTCATTATTACCTGTTGCCGATTATATATGCCGGGCCGAACTAAAGTACAATAGCGAAACGAATAAATTAGCGGGCGAGACGATGTTTATTTGTGCAATAGATATTACCTTTAACTAAGGCTGATTTATTTTATCATACCTGATAAACACACCAATTTTGTTATGAAAATAGCCACCTATAATGTTAATGGAGTAAACGGGCATCTGCCGGTACTCCTGCGCTGGCTCAATGAAACTTCGCCGGATGTTGTTTGCCTGCAGGAGTTAAAAGCGCCTCATGAAAAATTTCCGGAGCAAGCTATACAAGATGCAGGTTATAATGCGATCTGGCATGGGCAAAAGAGTTGGAACGGTGTCGCCATCCTGGCCCGGAATGTAAAACCCGAAGAGATCCGCCGGGTGCTACCTGGAGACCCGGAAGATAGTCACAGCCGTTATATAGAGGCAATGGTTAACGGCGTAATAGTCGGTTGCCTGTATCTGCCAAATGGCAATCCTGCTCCCGGCCCAAAATTCGACTACAAGCTGCGTTGGTTTGAAAGGCTGACCAGACATGCAGCCGAACTTTTTGCATCTGACGTTCCTGTAGTATTAACCGGAGATTATAATGTGATGCCAACCGAACTGGATGTTTATAAGCCTGAGCGCTGGCTCAATGATGCACTATTCAGGCCGGAAGTTCGTTCGGCTTTTAAAACATTGGTTGAACAGGGATGGACTGATGCCATACGAAAACTTTATCCTAACGATATTATTTATACTTTTTGGGATTATTTCCGCGATGCTTACGGCCGCAATGCAGGGTTACGTATTGATCATTTCCTGCTTAGTCCTCACGTGTCAAAGCGCCTCGTTGCTGCCGGTGTTGATCGTAATGTAAGGGGATGGGAGAAATCAAGCGATCATGCACCTGTTTGGATCGAACTATCAGATAGCGGTGCTTATTAAAATCATTTTCAGGATTAAGTTTTTATGTGAGATTACGGACGGTTAATGAAAACCGATTTGGCGGGATCAACATAAATTGACACTACATTTCCTGCAGGTACTTACGCACAAAACGGATAGCCATAGAGCCTTCTCCGACTGCTGCAGAAATTCCTGTCATTGCTCCAAAACGTACATCTCCCGAAGCAAAAATTCCCGGCACACTTGTTTCAGGCATAAAAGGTTCTCTCTTTAATTTCCAAAGCGCATTAAATGATTTGTCTTTCAACAAATCCCCTCCGCTAAGAATAAATCCTTTTTCGTCTTTCAGCACAAGATCGTTAAGCCAGGCAGTACCCGGTTTGGTTCCGATATAAATAAATAAAGCTTTTGCCGGTACTGTTTTTTCTTCACCGGTGTCTGCATTTTTGAGTGTAATGTTTTCTAATATTGTTGAGCCGGCGCATGCAATTACATCTGTATTGGCAATTACAAGTATGTTGGGTGTACGGCTGATATTTTCTACCAGGTAATTGGCAGCTACCTGTGAGAGTGAATTACGCCTGATAAGAATGTTTACTTCTTTAGCAAATTTGCTCATATACATTGCTGCCTGGCAGGCCGAGTTTCCTCCACCAACAATGTAAACAGACTCGTTGCGGCAGGCGTGTGCTTCTATAGATGCGGCGCCATAATAAACTCCTGCGCCCGTAAAATCTTCCAGCCCTGAAATCTCAAGTTTTTTATAGGCCACACCTGTTGCAATTACTACAGCCTTACTATGTATCTCTGAGCCATCCTGCATCTCCGTGATTTTATATCCATCTTTAACTGTAATGTTTTTCACTTCCTGGGGAGTAAGTATTTCTGTTCCAAAACGAAGGGTTTGAGTGATAGCCCTCCGGGATAATTCAGCGCCTGAAAGGCCGTTAGGAAAACCCAGGTAGTTTTCAATACGTGCGCTGCTGCTTGCCTGCCCGCCGGGGTTACTCCTTTCTATGAGAAGGGTTCTAAGGCCCTCGCATGAACCATATACTGAAGCAGCAAGCCCGGCGGGCCCTGCCCCTATGATCAGCACATCATACATTTCTTTAGTTGCCTTATGCTGAAGACCAACACGCTCAGCAAGTTCAGGTAACGAAGGATCATTTACAAATGACCCATCTTTAAATATAACCAATGGCAGGCCGGATTTTGAGACATTGGCGCTAACCAGGTATTTTTCTGCTTCCGGATCGTTTTCAATATCCATCCACACATACGGAACCAGGTTGCCTGAAAGAAATTCCTTGAGCCGGTGCGACTTTTGCGACCATTGAAAACCAATTATGCGTGTGCCTTCATGATCCGGTTTGTACAATGCCTGCCATTCGTCAAGAAGATCATTTACAACCGGAAAAAGTTTCTCTTCAGGCGGATGCCATGGCTTTAATAAATAGTAGTCGAGCTTCACATTATTGATCGCTTTTATGGCAGCTTCAATGTCGGAGTAGGCAGTGAGCAAAACTTTTTTTGCATCCGGAAAAATTTCATTTGCCTGTTCCAGAAACGCTATGCCTTCCATTTCCGGCATCCGCTGATCAGTAATAAATAAGGCTACTACTTCGTTCTTCAGCTTTAATTCTTTAATTATTTCAAGCGCTTCAACAGCAGATTCTGTTGCGGCTATTTTGTATTCATCACGATACTCATTTCTAATGTCCCGTTGTATTGCCCGTAGCACCTGGGTGTCGTCATCAGTGATAATAATGTATGGAAGTTTCAATTTTTATATTATTTAAGAATTGCTTAATAGTTTTAACTCTGTTTCTGAACTATAGGGATGTTCACCGAAAAGCTGGTTCTTCCAGGTTCAGAGCTGACCTTAATTTCACCATTATGCCGTTTTACAATCCTGGTTACAATATCCAGCCCGATACCTGTTCCTTCTCCTACTTTTTTTGTGGTAAAGAAGGGATCAAAAATACGTGATATGATTTCTTTTGGGATGCCCTTTCCATTATCAATAACAGAAACGGTTATATTTTTTTCAGCGCAGGATGTTTCAATAATAAGTACCCCGTTTTTTTCAAGAGCGAAGATGGCGTTATCAATCAGGTTTGTCCAAACCTGGTTAAGCTCTCCAACATAAGCGGGAACGCCAGGCATATCAACGCAAAACTTTTTGTTTACTTCAATATTTTTTTGACGGAGCTTAAATCCTAAAAGTGTCAGTGTATTTTCAATATCCTTGTGAATGTTGGTTGGTTGCAAATCATTGGTCTGGTCCATGTGCACATGACTTTTGATAGACGTAACCAAATTGGAAATACGGCTTGATGCATGAGCCAGGTCTTTGATAATTCTGTGAGAGCTTATTAAATTTTCAAGCCAGGGAGTTACGTGAATAAAAGCCTCTTTCCCTACATCAATTTGCATCTTTTCAAGTTCCTTAATGGAGAATCCGTATTCCGAAAATGTTTCAGCTATCTCTCTTTTATTTATTCCATTTGTTGCCAGCCACTCCTCAATCTCATCTTCGTTTTTCATGCGTTGAAGTGTTGACATTTGCATGTCTTGTACGGGCTCGCTTTCTTTTTTCATCACAAGCGTGTGAATATTGTGAAGATGCTCCGGAATGATATTACACTGCAACAATTTTTTGGTGAGTTCGTAATTGTGGTTAAGTCTTTTGGAAAGTTCATCTGAAATTCCGCTGATGGCTGCTGCGGGGTTATTCATTTCATGCGCAATGCCCGCAGCAAGGTTACCGAGGGCATTTACCTTTTCATGTTGTAATTGGGTGGTGGCAAATGCTTTTGCCCGTTCAGTCATATAACCAATAAGCTTCTGAATAAAATCAGGATTAAGCAACTCCAGTTCAGGGAAGTAACTTTTATTAATGCGAAGGATTTTTACATCACCCAGGGCATACGAATAGCCGGGGTAGGTTTTCATTCTTGAATAAGGCATCAAGCCGCCTACACCACCGGTAACATTATTATTTTCGAATGTAAAATAATATACCTGGCGCCCGTTAATATACATGTAAAAAGCCACCTTTCCCGCCAGTGAGATCCACATTACTTCAGCCGGCTGCCCATATTTTGCGATCAGATCTCCATCTGCATATTCATGATATTCCGAATGATCCAATATCCATTGAAGGTGTTCATCAGGCAAATCGCTTAATGCCACAACATTTTTTA
>JBDSFG010000016.1:0-6676 GCA_039919615.1 Ginsengibacter sp.
AAATAATTTGTGGGTTTTGAAAAATATGATGTTTGATTGCCTAAGCCATAAAAATTTTTCCATCGAACAAGATCGTAATTGCCTTTCAGCAACACATCCCAACCCGCAATTAATTTTGGAAATATGCCAGTGTACAATACGCTGATTGCATTTTGTGATAAAGAATAATTTACCCCAATGCTTTGCCTGAAAGCAAATGGAGTTTTTCTGAATGACTGGTGTTGCCATCCATAACCTAATCCCACATACAACCAATCTTCAGAATTGTATCCGGCTGCGGGCTTTAGTCCTTTTTTTTCTGGTCTGAATGCATCATAGTCAAATGTATGCACCAGGCTGTCTGATGATAAATGAAGTTTTGCCCGGGAATGTAATTCAAAAATATTTTCATTTCTATCATCATATATCTGCACCTTCCTTCCCCTTCCGGAAACACTTATCGAATCCTTATCACTACCACCAATGATCCTGATCTTTATTCCTTTATTTACACCTCCATCAACCGCATAAATGTCTTCTCCCGATAATCCAAATAGCCTGATCTCATTTGTTTCATTGCTTTTAAATGTTCTTGAATAATAAGGCTGATCAAGCTTTCCGCCATCTTTTATATCATAAATGTTAACTTCAGTTTCATTCTCATTCACCTGGCTAACTTTAAAATATTCCCTGCCTGATGAGCCGACAATGTCAACATCTTTTGCAATAAACATGTAATATTTTGTGGCATATTCCTCAAGATGTTCCCGTCTTGATTTTAGTTTGGCGATAATTTCATTTCCTGATATTGAAAAAATTTCCGGCGGTACTTGTTGTATTGATTTCTCTATAACATTATCAGTTAGCTGCTGTCGTAATTCTGTAGCGAGATGCTGCCATTCATCTGCTGTCATTCTGTTAGTAAAGTACCGGTCAATATTTCGTCTCTCATAACTAAATCCTTCCGGATATGGAATATCATAATCAAAGCTTTGCAGGTATTTTGCACCGGCAGCCGATATAGCAGACTTAAGTAAAAGGCCGTCAAATTTAGAATAAGGTTGATCACGGTCAACAGGCACCGGTACATAAACTATGCGATCGTTCCCTTTAACCGGCGCCCACTTCCATTGGTCCTCATGCCTGTCCCAATCACCCAGAAACATATCAAATAATCTTGCTTTTACAAAGGCAGGCTGATCTATTTCAACCCTGTTGTCTTCAGCGATAATTTTACGAACTTTTTCTGAACTTACAAATTCACTAAAGTTGCCAAGGTGGGCAGCGGTGCTCCAGTCTCCATCCGGACGCTCTTCTAATAAATAAAGTTCGTTACCATATTTTTGGTTAAAAGAATCAAGGGCTGGCTGCCGGGGTATAAATACGTACCTTGGATTAGTGTGATAAATTTTTGCCGCATCTGCCATTAAAGGCACTGTGAGTGAAGCGTAGGGATGCGACATGGAAATTTCATCATCGGCAATATGCTCAATAAAAGTGTTATGGAATATTTTCGGTATTATCACTTTTAATGTTTTATCTACCGAGCGCATTACATATTGTTTTCCTTCTTTGGTTTGTAAATGCAACGATTTGCTTTGATGCCCGCCACCTTCTTTATAAGGAGTTAAACCACCATATGCAGTGTCAAGCATAAAAATAGGGAATGCAATAGGGGTTATCCATTCGTTGCGATAATTGTGTCCCCATAATGATTGATAAAAAGGAGACCGTTCATATTCAGGGCCTGCAGCTTTAATAATTGTTTTACTTTCTTGTTGTGCTGATGCAGAAATACCGATTGCTGTCAATAATAATAAGCCCAGAAAAATTTTATTCATTGACGCAGGTTTCATATAAAAATAGATAAAAATCAGAAGGGGGAGATTACAAAAATCCTTGAATGAAGGATAAACTTTGAGCTGATAGATTTGTTTACAGCTTTTCGGGACTATAAAACTTTTCAATTACGATTATGTAACAAAGCATTGATTGACATTTATTTTAATCAAACTGCTACTTGCCAATACTCCGCAGCCTGTTTAATACAAAGTCTCTTCCATTATTATAAAAGATATTTTCAATCAGGGTGTCTGTATCGATTGCTTCATTATCAAGCTGGGCTTTTTTTAACAGGCCGGGCATTTTAGCAACAGCAACTTTTTTAAAATCATCAAATTTATCAGCCTGTTTGCAAGTATCAATTGCGTTAATAAGGCCATCGTAATCGCTGCCCAGGCAAATTTGTTTCATTGCTTTTTGTACGCCAACTAAAACATTTTCCCTGGCCACCACTAAAATATGAATTACCTGGTTTAAGAAAAATAACGCATGAAGGTCTATATTAAGCGCTGGCTCTAAATTATCAAAATCTTCAGTAGTCCATATTTTATCATTATCTGTCCAAACTGGTAATGCAGTTGGGTTTGGGCCAAGAAAAAACCCGGCTTCCAGCTCACTGATGTATTCAAGATCATGTGGGATAGTAACATTTCGTAAAACGTTCTCATCTGCAAAACCAAGTATCCGCTGATCGAATGATAACCCTATCAAACCACCGGAAAGCAATATGGCTTCAATATCTTCATTATACAGGTTAATGCTGCTGCAATTAAAATAAACACCATCAATGTAAGGGCTTTTTGGTTTTAAATAACTCACTTCATAAACAGCCCCAACATCTTCCGGAATCCGCAATAAATATTTTACCCTGTCTGCAATACTTAGCCCTGTAAGCCCGGCATGTGTGCAAATAACCGGGGCAATATATTTATCAGGATCACCGGGGGTTTTCAGCATAGCATATAAATCGAATCTTGATTTTAAACTCATGTGCTTGGTATCTATAAGAATTTTTTTCTCAAGCATCCTTGTTATTATTTCTTTCCCCCAGGTAGTAATACCCTTGCCAGTGGGAAAAAAATACCGCGAGTTAATGAATTGTATGCCGTATGCGTGATTGCAAAAAACATTCTGCTGTATGTGGCAAATATTTATGGCGAGTACAGTGTTCGCATCAGTAAAGTTTTCAAAATTTCTGGAGAATATCGCTTTTACATTTGTGTCAGATTGATCATCAAAAAAACAATGTAACCCTTCCACAATTAAAAAGCCATAAATAGTATCATTGCTGTTTTCATCAAAATCATTAAATCCTTCTATTATTTTTAGTTTTGCCCCGTTTAAATTTTGTGGAGATTTTGAGTTTTTTAGTCTTGCGAGGTCTTCATTTAAAAATTGAAAATAGTGGTTGCCATCTTTTACAAGCTCAAGCCTGTTACGATTGATCAGTGCTATTGCGCCTTTGTTTACCAGTTTCTTCTCCAGCAAGCCTTTCGCCATATTTGCTTCCGGGGAATGCAAGGCTATCCCAAATAATTTTACATTGCCTGTATACAATTGGCTAAGGCACGATTGTGAATTAAGCACTTCGTTAAACAAGGGATTAATGCTTATTTCTACATTCTTAAAAACAGCCAGCTTTGCATCTATAAATGTCCACGGAGAAGCAGCAGTTTGCTGGTCAGAAAAGGTGGGTTTAAGCCCGGGGTGGATATGGAAATCGAAGAAAGGCATAAGATATATTTAAAATTAAAAATGGTTTTTATAAAATTCAGGATAAGAATAAATAATTAAAGAGATGGTGATGTTGTATTTAAAATTATAAAACTTTGTTGTGGGATGCAAATATTTTAAAAGCTGCCTGAAAATAACTCCTTTGCAATGCTTCGTTGCTGAATAAACAGTAGTATATAAGCTATAGCTTTGCACCTTCAATTTCTTTTATGGAAAATAAGACCAATAAAATCGCTTTGCTTGTTGATGGTGATAATGCCCAGCCAAAATTACTTACGCTCGTTTTAGAAGAAGCATCAAAATATGGTAAAGTAACCATTAGAAGAGTGTATGGCGACTGGACCACACCGCATATGAATAGCTGGAAAAGCCAGTTAAACGAAATGGCTTTTAATCCGATTCAAAAGTTTTCTTATACCTCGGGCAAAAATTCAACCGATAGCGCTTTGATCATTGATGCAATGGATATTTTACATGATAGCCTTGTAGATGGTTTTTGTATTGTGAGCAGCGATAGTGACTACACGGGCCTTGCAAAAAGAATACGGGAAGATGGCGTTTTTGTGATGGGAATAGGTGAAGAAAAAACACCCAATGCTTTTGTAAAATCATGCGAAATATTTACGTATGTAGAAAATCTGGAACCTAAAATTGAAAAACCTGAAAAAAAAGAAGTTCATAAAAAAGAAAAAATAAAAGTAGATACACGGCTTATCAATAAAGCATTTGATATGAGCGCTAATGAGAGCAATGAGGTTTATGTTTCTACAATGGGTATAAATCTTCGCAAGCTTGACCCCAGCTTTGACAGCAGAACTTATGGATTTAAAACGCTTACACAATTATTTTCCAAACTTCCTGATTTTATTGTGGTGGATAATGTAGTAAATGGGTTAAATAATCCGTTATTAAAAAGGAAAAGCTAAGAGATAAAAGAGTGAAAAGAGAAGGCTAAGAGAAGGCTCAGAGAAAGCTAAGAGATAAAAGAGTGAAAAGAGAAGGCTAAGAGAAGGCTAAGAGAAAGCTAAGAGAAAAAGGAGTGAAAAGAGAAAAGGAGTTTTTTTAGTTTTTTTTAAAATTTTATTTTCCTGGTATATTTATCTTCTTTATCTCTTTCGTCTCTTCTGTCACCTCCTTTGCTCTTTTCACTCTTTTCACTCTTTTATCTCTTAGCTATCCTTCCAGCCCCATAAATATCTACATGCATAAGTGCGGTAAGGGCTCCACTTTGAGGAGATCAAAAGCATCTTTTCTTTCAGTGCTTTTTTATCTGTACTGTCCAATTTATATAGCCTGGCTATGGCCTGCTGAATGCCCAAATCATCAACAGCAAATACGTCTTCCCTTCCTAAAGTAAACATCAGTATCATTTCCACAGTCCATTTGCCAACACCTTTTATTTGTGTTAAAAGATCTATAACCTCTTCGTTGCTCTTTTTGTTTAATTGGCCATCTGTAATTTTATTATCAATAAAAAATTTAGACACATTATGTACATAGCTCGCCTTGGCATTTGAAAAACCTATACTGCGAAAGGTTTCCACGGGAGTTGCTGCAATTTGTTGTGCTGAGGGCTGCTTATTGCTATATAAGTTTAAAAATCTTTGATGAATCACCTTAGCCACTTTTGTACTAAGCTGCTGACTGAGTATTGAAGCACACATATCCAGATAAACTTTTTTTCTTTGCACTAAAACAAATGGCTCCTGAGCCCCGAGAATTTTTTTTAATTTTTTATCTTTTGAAAGATGCTTTATATGGTCCATTGGCTAAGAGATAAAAGAGTTGAAGGAGAGATGAAAGAGTTCATACTTAAGAGATAAAAAATTGAAGGAGACATGAAAGAATGAAGAGAAATAAAAAATTGTGCAGGAATTAAAAGAAATTAAAAAATAACTTCTTCTTTATCTTTTTCAACTCTTTTATCTCTTAGCTAAACGAGCTCCCATCTCATACTACCACCTTTTTGATCTTTTAATAAAATACCTGCGGCATTTAGTTGTTGTCTTATTTTATCTGATGTGGCAAAATCTTTTTTATTTTTAGCTTCTTTGCGAATATCAATCAGCAATTGCATAACATTGTTTAATGTTTCATCATTTTCTGTAAGGCTCTTTAAACCAAAAATATCTTCAAGATATCTTTTAAATGATGTTTGCAATAATTGCATTGTTGAAGATGAAAGCGCATCAATGGAAATTAACCCGTCGCTCATTGAATTAATTACCGGAACTATCTCAAATAGATTGGCTAATACTTTGGCGGTATTAAAATCATCATTCATAAACTCATCTAACTCTCCAATAAGTTTGGTGATTCCGGTTTCTAATTCCTGATTAGTTGCAGATTGAAGGTTGGCTGTAACCGGTAACTTCATTAATATTTCATAAGCTTCCCACATTCTTTTCAATCCTTTTTCGGCTGCTACCAATGCTTCACTGCTAAAATCCAGCGTACTGCGGTAATGAGTTTGCAAAATAAAAAAACGGATCGTCATAGGGCTAAACGCCTGGGTAAGTAATGGATGATTGCCGCTGAATATCTCAGTAAGCCTTATAACATTATTATAGCTCTTGCCCATTTTTTTACCGCCAATAGTTATCATATTATTATGCAGCCAATATCTGGCTGGCATTTTATGATTGCAAATAGTGCTTTGCGCAATTTCACTTTCGTGGTGAGGAAACATAAGGTCCATGCCGCCACCATGAATATCAAACTCAGCTCCAAGGTATTTTGTTGCCATTGCACTGCACTCAATATGCCAGCCGGGAAAACCCTCTCCCCACGGGCTTTTCCAGCGCATGATATGTTGAGGTGGTGCAGCTTTCCATAAAGCAAAATCCGCTTTGTCCCGTTTCTCTTCCTGCCCTTCCAGCACTCTTGTTGTTTCCAGAAGATCTTCAATAACTCTTCCGCTAAGCTTCCCGTAATCGTGGGTTGCGGCATATTTTTTCACATCAAAATATACAGAACCATTTGAAACATATCCATAGCCGGCCTCAATAATTGTTTCAATCATATTTATCTGTTCCACAATATGTCCGGTTGCGGTGGGTTCAATATTAGGCTCAAGATTATTAAATTCCTTCATCGCCCAATGAAAAAGATTGGTGTATTT
>JBDSFG010000086.1:0-12883 GCA_039919615.1 Ginsengibacter sp.
TTAATTAATACCAAATAAACCATGTAAAAATATGAAAATCAAGATTTTAACATATAGTAAATAATTTTAAAGCTAATATTTTTATTATATAAATTTCAGTTCTATTTAGTCAGAAATATTTAAAATATAAATTTTAATTAACTCTTATATTATAATGATATTTAATTATTTATAATCATTTTAATATACTAAAATTTATAGATTATCATTTTAGCATACTTATGCTCAATAACAGTTGAAATGCTAAATAATTTATAGATAATTTTTCACTTTTAATAACCGGTTTCTATTTGATTTTAATGAAATAAACCAATTTTTCGTGAGGGCTTTACCCAAGACATTTACAGCTTATTTATTACTTTGCCCTGCCATTGACTTTAATAAATAATTTATTAAATACCTTATATACTGCCAGAAGCATAAAAACTTGCAGAAATTACTACGAAGAATTACTGTGATATAAAAATGCTTTTTTAGATTTTCAAACGATTTAAGGCAACGTAAGGGGCGGCTCTTAACTCGAACCTAATTGGCATGATATCTATTTTCCCTAAAAATAATTTGGAAACATCAATAGTATTACATTACTTTGTATTTCAAAGTACTTTTAAACATATGAAGTATGCAGATCAGTCACGTTCATTAATAAATAGCTCTTCGATAAGCGTTTACTACGTTAGGTGCTGTAAAAGCCTAACTGCGATGTTGATTTTGATTTTGAAAGCATAAAATAATTTGCAGGGTTTTGAATACAAATTTCATTTTTGCTGCAAATTTTATCAACTATTGTTATCCCCAAACCTTTGTCTATTGTGGATTATATTGGTTTTTAAGGGAAGATTAGTTAATCAAAACAAGCCTGGTATTAAAGCAGTTTTCTATTTTGGAATATGGTTACTCTTTTTGCCAAATGCTCCTTACCTCGTAACAGATATTTTTCACTTTACAAAACGAACCGGCTGTCCTTTGTGGTTTGATTTAATATTAGTGTCATCGGCCTCCTGGAACGGAATTATAGCAGGCACATTATCACTTCTCCAGGCAGAACAATTTTTAAAAAGGTATTTAAAGTATAAATGGGTACAAATGAGCTTATTGCTTTTTATCACACTTTGCAGTTATGGAGTTTATCTTGGCAGGTTCCCGAGATTTAATAGCTGGGATATTATTACAAACCCTGACGATCTTTTTTACTATATAAAAAACTCAGTAATTCATCCTCATCAACACTTATCGATTTGGGTATTTACAATAATATTTAGCTTTTTGTTCGGGGTAATTTTTTTTACAATAAGAGGATTAAATAGAACGAATGACAAAGATTAGAAATGGACCCCTAATAAACTTTATTAATTTAATTGACTGCTGTTTTCAGACTAGTATTTGAAGGCATGATGTATGGTGGATAATGCACTACTATAAAAGGTTTTGGCACCATCATTTATCAACCACAAAATCATAGTTTCCTGAACCAACGGCAAAAACAGCATACCCTTTTTCATATTTCACTAATTCAATGCCTGCGGATTCAAAATTACTTTTACCACCTTCTGTAACTATTTTATTTTCTTTTGCAGGCAGCCATACTTCAGCAGTTGTATTTACAGGTATAGTTACTTTCAAACGAAATGCTGCAGAATCTTTTTTCCATTCGCTTTTAATTTCACCATATATAGATTGATAAGACCCTTTAGCCCACGTAAGTACTGCAGGCTGCGGTTTAATGACGATTTTTTTAAAGCCGGGGGCCGCAGCATTTATGCCCAGTAATGATTTGTAAAACCACTCGTCAATAGAACCAAACATCGGATGATTCATAGAACTTGATTCAGGCTTTTCCCACGATTCCCATAAAGTGGTGGCGCCATTTTCCAACATAAAGCCCCAGCCGGGGAAATCTTTTTGATTGGCAATTGTATAAGCAATATCATTTTTATCGCTGCCTCTTAAAATATCAAACATCATCATCGTGCTAAATATGCCGGTAGATAAATGCCAGTTATGGCGTGCGTATTCCTGCATCAGCACATCAAATGTTTTATCTTTTTCAGAAGAAAGATTATACCACAATGCAAAGATTTGTGCGGCCTGCGTGGCGTTATCAAACCGCCCTGTAGCAGGTATCCAATATTTTCTCACAACAGCGTCTTTAATAGTTTTAGCAAGAGCTGCATATTTAATGGAATCTTCTTTTTGATTTAGTATGCCTGCAAATTCTGTTGCAAGTAAAACGTGATGATAATAAAAACAGGCCGCAGAAAAAGCCTCCGCCTTTGGATCTAATGCTTCATGATCGCCAATATCCCAATGAAATAAACCGTTTATAGCTTTGGATTGTAAAAACTCTATCTGCCTTTTAAATACAGGATATTGCTGTTCAATTACCTTTTTTTCACCATAGTATTCGTATAATTTTTTCTGTAAATAACAAAAAGCCAGTTGCCAGCCCAACGGCCCCGATTGACCGCCATAGCCTCTGTCAGCAATACCAGTGTAAGGCGCAATTTCAGTTAAACCACCATCAGGCTGCTGATCGTTAGCGTAGTCCTGTATTGTCTTTTTATAAAAATTAGCCATGTTATAATTATAGAGGTAAGCTCCGGCCGTTGCAACTATATCAGCGCCATAACCCATTTTTTCCCTGGCGGGGCAATCGGATTGTACGCTGAAAATATTACTTTTAAAAGTCCATTGAATTTTTTCATGCAACGTATTGAACATATCATTGGAGCAGGAAAAAGATCCCTGTTGCTGCACATCGGAATTCATTCTTAAGCCTTCAATATCTGTAATGGCAGGCTTTCCCGGCCATCCTGTAATTTCTACGTAGCGAAAACCATGAAAGGTAAAACGCGGATTCCATTGCTCAGTTTCATCACCTTTTAAAATATATACATCTTTTTGCCAGGCAGTTTTTGGTGCACCTGAACCACCGCCTAAATGCCATATCTCCTTAATATGCCCTGCCACTGAAGTCATGTAGTTTAAAGAGCCATCCGCATATATCGCTTCACCATAGCGCAACGAAACAGCAGCGCCTTTTGTGCCATTTACTTTTATCCTTGCAACACCTGCAAAGTTTTGCCCCATGTCTACAATAAAAGTATCTTTTCCGGCTTCGTTTATACTTACAGGTCTAATAACTTTTGTAATACGAACGGGTGGTTGCATTTGTGCAGTTAATCCACCATCAGGTCCCATGGTTACACTGGCATTTGTCCATCCGCCTCCAGCAGTAAAACTTTTTTCAAGGCGTGCATCATACTCCTCTCCCAAATACACGTTGTTGCGTATTACGGGTCCGGGGCTGGTTTGCCATGTTTCATTTGTAGCAATGGTTTCAGCGGTTCCGTCTGTGTATTTAATTAATACCTGCGCCTTTACGCAAGGTCTTCCTGTTTGTTGCACATTGCGTAAATTAAAGCGCCCGAATAAACGCAGAGGAAGTGGATTGTACCAACCATTGCCAAGTATAAAACCAATTGTGTTCAGTCTTTTGAGCTTTAAAGAAGAAGTAATATCATAGGTAACATACAGTACTTGTTTTCGATACGCGGTAAACCCCGGATCAAGGATATGATCGCCAATTTTTTTATTGTTGATGTAAACCTCGGAATAGCCAAGCCCGGATATATATAACCTGGCAAGTGCTATTTTTTTATTCACCATAATTTGTTTTCGAAATAATGGCATAGGATCGTTTTCATAAAAATCTTCATCTTTTTCAAATTGACTAGTGCCATCCCCTATCCATTTTGCCTGCCAGTCTGCTGGTCCTAATACTGCCGTTTCAAAAGTTGCCGGCCAGCTCCAGGAGGATGCTTTATCATTTTTATCATACACTTTTACCCGCCAAAAATATTTTGTGAAAGGTTTCAGTGGTAAGCCATCATATTCGATATGTATATTTTGATGTGAAATTATTTTACCCGTTTGCCAAACGTTTCCTTTAAAAAATTTGATGTCTTCCTTACTATCGCTCACAAGTATTTCGTATGCTGTTTGAATTTGATTTCTTTCATCAGATAAAAAGTTCCAGGTTAACTGTGGTTTTGCAATGTCTATACCTAATGGGTTCCCGATGTATTCACAAGTAAGATGTACCGGTTGAATTGGAGACCCCTCAATTGAAAATTGAATAAATAAAAAGGCTAATAGCATTAATAAGATTTTATTCTTCATACCGAAATTAAATTGATTCTTTTTTATTATTTCCTAACATCGCTCCATGATTAATAATATGAGATATGGCTATTACTCTGCATTGCATTTAAGATTACAAGGATTACAATAAATCGAAAATATTTTGACTTGTAAATATAGCGTTGTTTGATTTCTTGCTGTGCTGTAGCTTGCTGAGCGATTACTGTAGCATAAAGATTTATAACTTAGCATCTAATGAAATATTTTAAATGGACATTTATCGGCCTTTCCTTTATAATTAGCTGTACGCCTTTAAATAATAGAGAAGAAAGCCCCGGAGAAGGATTGTCAAAAACATATTGCGGATCATGCCATCTTTTTCCTGAGCCGGCTTTACTTGATAAAAGAACCTGGAAAGATGATGTATTGCCACCTATGGCAAAAAAACTGGGAATAGATTATTTATACGAAACTCCACTGCCAGCTCAAAATCATATTATTACTGTAGAAGAATGGAGAGAAATTCTGACTTATTATCTTAACTACGCACCGGACACAATGCCCGCACAGCAAAGGGATGTTGTAAAAGCTATGACCAATCTTTTTATCGAAAAAATAGTAAAATTGCCGCAAGGCAATTTTCCATCAACCTCTTTTGTAAAAATTGATGAGGGTAATCATTGGATATATGCAGCCAGCACTTTTGATTCTTCTTTAAATATTTATAATCAGCAGCTAAACCTTGTTTCACATAATAAAGTTAAGGGAACCGTTGTCGATCTTAATTTCAATACTCCGCTATTGCAGGCGGGAAAAAGAAATGGGATTTTTACCGATATCGGAATTATGAATCCAAATGACCGTAGCACCGGAAGTGTTGATACTTTTGACATTGACGAGAAAGGAAACCTTACCTATATGGCCCGGGTATTTGACAGTATTCCACGTCCGGTACAAATCACAAAATATGATCTTGACAGTGATGGCAAACAGGACTATCTTGTTTGCGGTTTTGGAAATACCAAAGGCGCTTTCTATTGGATGAGAGCAAGTGCTGATAAAGGATTCGAAAAAAAGATTCTAAGCCCGCTGCCAGGCGCCATTAAAGCTTATATCAATGATTTAAACAATGATGGCTTGCCGGATATAATTGTATTGATGGCACAGGCGCAGGAAGGAATCTTTCTCTTTGTAAATAAAGGAAATGGGATATTTGAAGCGAAAAAAGTACTAGATTTTCCGCCAATCTATGGTTCAAGTTTCTTTGAATTAATTGACTTTAATAATGATGGTTATAAAGACCTCTTGTATACCTGCGGGGATAATGGTGATTATTCATCCAAAGCATTAAAATATTATCACGGTGTTTATATTTATTTGAATGATAAAAAAAATAATTTCAGTCAAAAATATTTCTTCCCGATTCATGGTTGCTATAAAGCTTTAGCACGGGATTTTGATAAAGATGGCGATCTTGATATTGCTGCAATTTCATTTTTCCCTGATACCAAAAATCAACCTCAGGAATCATTTATCTATCTCGAGCAAACTACCGCATTTCATTTTACCCCCTTTACTATAAATGCTTTTGATGAAGGCAGTTGGATGACCATGGATGCAGGGGATGTAGACGGAGATGGCTATGAGGATATTGTTTTAGGTAGTCTTATTCCACCTATCCCAGGTAAAATTGAAGCGTGGAAAAAAGGTAATAAACAAATGGCCGTTGTTTTATTGCTGCATAATAAGGGGGGCACATTAAAGTGAAATTATTTATAACTGCATTGCGTGTTAAATCATTCAATATTATTTTGAAGCTAAAGAGCATTAGACACTCATTCAATTCT
Source organism: Ginsengibacter sp. (assembly GCA_039919615.1). Classification (GTDB taxonomy): domain Bacteria; phylum Bacteroidota; class Bacteroidia; order Chitinophagales; family Chitinophagaceae; genus Ginsengibacter. Next base: position 5,991 of record JBDSFG010000086.1, read on the forward strand.
AATCTTGGCTTGTCGCACATAATCTCCTGATTTATTTCTATACGGTTTATTTCATCTGTTTTAATTTTATCTGGTACAACGATGATTTAAAATTATTTTTCTGCTATATTGTTTCAGGAAAGATTCTCTGCATGAATATATATCCTTTAATTTTTTCTAACAATACCAGGTATCGCATTGGCCGTCATGCAATTTTCTGGTTTATGTGGATTGCTTATTATACAATCCTGGGAACCTATGGGCTTGAGGCTGGTCTTCCATTATTAAACCGTTTTTTTTATTCTTTAGTTGAAGTTACTTTATCTACTCCCATGGATATGATCTTTTGTTATAGTATTATTTATTTTCTTCTTCCAATGTTTTTATTTAAGGGCAGATACATAAGCATGATATTCCTGTGGTTAGTATTCAGCAGTATTTTCATTGCAGTATTTGAACTTTATATTGCGGAGACAATTCCCATTATAAGAGGTTGGTTTAGCTTGCCTAAATCCGCAAGGCCATTAAGCTATGATTACTTATCCTTTAGTTTGTTTAGCCAGATAAATATGGAGGGTTGCATGGCTGCGGCAATCAAATTAGGTAAAATCTCATTTATAAGCCAAAAAGAAATTGACCTGTTAAGAAATGAGAAGGCAAGTCTTGAAACTGAAACGGGCAACTCAGAAATGAAGCCGGTTTTTCTGGTTGATATTATTAACAGGGCCAAGCTGATGGCAATAAAAAAAGGACTTAACACTTTTGAGATACTAACAAAAATCAGTAACATCATGATTAATACTATTTATGAAAACAAAAATTCAAAAGTTAGCTTAAAGAGCGAATTGGAAATAGTAAAGGAATACATAGAATTAGAACAGTGCACGAGAGATGAGGCAATTGAAGTGACTATAGATGTTTCCGGTAGTATCGAATCAGAAAGTATTGCTTCTTTTATATTACTTCAATGCATACAAAATGCATTTAACCAGGTATCTGTTTTAAATATTAGTAATAAAAAAATAAATATTAATATTAAGGTTGCCAATAAAATCCTCGAAGTGCTAATCAGTTGGGGCAAACCTATGTATACCTCAACACTCAACGCGAAAAATACTATTCTTCTGAACCTAAACAACCGGCTAAAACTTATCTATCCCCGGAGCCATGAAATGAAAGTTTTGATAGAAGAGGAAAATATTATTGTATCCTTATCAATAGATCTGAAAGGTGCAATTAACTAAACACGACTTTCAGCCAAATTATTATTAGTCAGTTTCTGTTTATACCTTTTACTGCCCCACCTAGCGATGAACTTTAATGATACACAATATTTATCGTATTTGTATAATAATTCCAGAAATCTATTAATGTACCTAGGCAGTCTCTTCAACTCTCTTAACCCCATTTTTATATTCTCCAAGAACAGTAACCACTTTAAACCTTGAATATTGTTTAGCAGCAGTATCCATGGCCGCTTTACTTTCACTTCTAATTTTAATTCCTTTGCTTTCCCCGGCATTACTAATTTCAATATAAAAGCCATCCATTAATGTTATAGCTCTTTCTCTTGGTCTTCCAGTTCTCATTTTATTTGGTTTTATTAATAATTTGATTCTATAAGCAAATTGTATACCGCGTATAAAATTAATGCTGCCTAAATATAAGAAACCCGCCTTTAAAAAGCGGATTTCTGGTCATGAATTAACATTTAATTTCCAGGTTCACGTATTAATACCTGTAATGTTCGGGTTTATACGGTCCTTCTTTTGGAAGCGCAAGGTAACTGCTTTGTTCCTGCGTAAGTTCATCAAGCACCACACCGATTTTTGAGAGATGTAGGCGGGCAACTTTTTCATCTAATATTTTTGGAAGAACATAAACTTTGTTTTCATATTTTTCGGCGTTTTGCCAAAGTTCTAATTGAGCAAGTGTTTGATTGGTGAATGAATTACTCATTACAAATGAGGGATGCCCCGTTGCACAGCCAAGATTTACCAAACGTCCTTCTGCAAGCACAATAATATCTTTGCCATCTATTGTGTATAAATCAACCTGCGGCTTAATGGTGTTCTTGGTATTACCATAGTTTGTATTCAGCCATGACATATCAATTTCAATATCAAAGTGGCCAATATTACAAACGATCGCTTTATCTTTCATAAACCTGAAATGCTGCTCAGTAATAAGATCGCGACAACCAGATGCTGTAACAATTATGTCAGATTCTTTAACAGCATCGATCATTTGCTTAACTTCAAACCCATCCATTGCAGCCTGCAATGCACAGATAGGATCTATTTCTGTAACTATAACTCTGCAGCCTGCACCCTTTAATGAAGCAGCAGAGCCTTTACCTACATCTCCGTAACCTCCCACAACAGCTACCTTACCAGCCATCATAACATCTGTAGCCCGACGAATTGCATCAACCAAACTTTCTTTACAACCATATTTGTTATCAAATTTAGATTTGGTAACAGAATCATTTACATTGAAAGCGGGAATAGGTAAAGTACCTTTTTCCATTCTTTCATATAAACGGTGGACTCCTGTAGTAGTTTCTTCTGATAAACCCTTAATGTGCTGTATAAGCTCAGGGTATTTATCAAATACCATATTAGTTAAATCCCCACCGTCATCAAGAATCATATTTAAAGGTTTATCTGCACTTCCAAAGAACAATGTTTGTTCAATACACCAGTCGCTTTCTTCAACTGTTTGCCCCTTCCATGCAAAAACCCGGATACCAGCAGCAGCAATTGCTGCAGCAGCATGATCCTGAGTAGAAAAAATATTACATGAGCTCCAGGTAACTTCTGCACCAAGCTCAACCAATGTTTCAATTAATACAGCAGTTTGAATCGTCATATGAAGACATCCTGCAATACGTGCGCCTGCCAATGGCTTTTTATTACCATATTCTGTACGCAACGCCATAAGACCGGGCATTTCTGCCTCTGCTAATTTAATTTCTTTGCGGCCCCATTCAGCGAGGCTCATGTCGGCAACCTTGTTTTTAAGGCTAAAGTCAATGTGGTTTTTTGTGATAGATGACATAAATTTTTATTTAGATCACAAATATACTTTGTTAGAATAAATATACATAACATTTTAAAACTTTAGGATAAAGGCACATTTATTAATACTTTTAAAGAATAAACAGGACAAAACTTATGGCCAAATCACTAAAAAAAGAAAATTTTCCTGTTGCTAAAATAGCATTAGATAAAAAAGATCTTTCTATACTTCACCTTCTGCAAAAAAATGCACGGATTACCGTTAAGGAGATAAGCGGCAAAATGCATTTAAGCACTACGCCAGTTCATGAACGAATTAAACGTATGGAAGCAAATGGCGTGATAAAGCAATACGCCACGCTTGTTGATCACATTAAAATAAACAAGGGATTAATGGTTATTTGTTATGTTTCATTAAAGCAACATAATAAAAATGCAGGAACTAAATTTATTAAAACTATACAGGAATTAAATGAAATCATTGAATGTTACAGTATATCCGGCGAGTTTGATTTTATGCTAAAAGTAGTTTGTGAAGATATGAATGCCTACTACGACTTTCATGTAAACAAATTAAGTTCACTTGAGAATATGGGGCATGTGCAAAGTGTTTTTGTTATGGGTATTATAAAGCAAACGCACCAGTTGGTGTATGAGTGAGTTGTGAATTGTGAGCATTGCGTTGAAAGTTAGAAATAAAAAATAAAAACCTGTGTTCGAAGCAGTGTATTCTCCATAAAGCAAAATCCAAAAGCTGGTTACCTTTTATGAGTCCTTAATCCCATAAATCTCACTTAAGACAAGCGGTTCAAATAATCTTCCGCATAACATAATCATTCATAAAATAGCCATTGTCTATATCAATATCTTCTTCGCCAATGATTTTAAAACCGTTTTTTTTATAAAAGTCTACTGCCTTATTGCTGCGGTTAACGTTGAGTTCAAGATACTTTGCACCAGTTAATTTTATTTCATCAGTGATTTTATTTAATACAAAGTTGCCAATACCTTTCCCTTGCTCGGTTTTAAGAATATAAATTTTGTGAAGCTTGTAAATATTTTTGCTGTTTGCTCGTAAAGAATATGAAGCAAATCCAAGCGGAATTTTATTTTTATATATAACAATAAATTTATGATTCAGTTCCTTTATTTGTTTCCGTAATGAAGATGTACCGTAAATGAGGGAGAGCATATATTCCATCTGATCTGTAGAAAGAACATTTTTATATGTAGCCGGCCAGATGCGATATGCCAGTTGGTTTATAACAGGGATATCCCTAAGTTTAGCTGGTTTTATAGTTATCATTACTTAACACTTATCTTTAAATCGGGGGCATAAAATTTCCGGTTAAGTTTATCTTTTACAATGATATCAAAAAAATAAAGCTCCTCCCCTTTTTGAACTGCTCCGCCAATGTTGCTTCTCCAAACCTGCGGAAGAGGTGTGGATTTAAAAACATCAGCTACGGTTGCAAAAGCAGTTTCTCTTTTTCCGGTTTGCTCATTCTCAACTACACTCTTCTTTTTATACATAAACTGGTAAGAGTTTATTAAATAAACATTGCTTTTATCATCTGTAATTCTGAGAGGCAAATTAACCAATTGGTTGGCTTCGTCAACGGTAACTTCTGCTATGTGTGAATTTCGCCCTAAAAATGTTTTAACTATAGGAGGCGTAAATTTTTGCACTTTGGTTATGGTGCCTGGCTTTACTGTTGGCAGAGAGGTTTGTGCTTTTATTGTATTGGAAATGATAAATACAAACGACGCCAGGTAAACAAACTTTTTAATTGCCATAAATGTTTCTATTAGAACCAGGATTGTAAAAAAAAGCTAGGTTATTTTAATGATGCCAGGCCCTCTTCAATGATTCTGATCTTTATTTCAGCGTCAGATTTCTTCTTTCTCTCCAGGTCAATTATTTCCGCCTTTGCATTTTGTACAAATTTCTCATTATTTAATTTACTGTCAACTGAATTTAAGAAACCTTTAAGATGTGCAAGATCTTTTAGTAATTCATCGTGCTGGGCAGTTGTATCTATTTGTCTTTCCATGTATAAAAGAAAAGTTCTGCCAGATGAGATTACAGTGATTTCGTTCGTAGAATATTCCTGACCTACGTCTATCATTGAAGAAAAATATTTAGTATTAGTTTGTTTTTCAAGAAGGCTTAACATATCACGGTTCTCTCCATAGAAAGAATTTGAATAAGCTGTGCCCATAAATCTTATTTGCTCGCTATTCTTAATTTGATTCTTCCTTCTTGCATCTCGTATTGTGGTTATGTCTTCCTTTAAGATCTTTCCCCTCAGCAAAATATCTTTATCTATAATGCCGGCTTTTTCAAACTGTACTACAACAAGGTCAACTTTTTGCTCTCTTAATAAGTGATGTATTTCTTCCGTAATAAAAGGCATAAATGGGTGGAGTAATTGTAATAATGCTTCAAAAAATTCTATCGTTTTGGTATAAAAAATTTCATCAATAGGCTGTTCAAACCCTGGCTTTACCCATTCAAGATACCAACTGCAGAAATCATCCCAAATAAGGGAATAAATAACTTTTAATGCTTCATTTAATTTAAACTGATTATACAACACTTCAACTTCAGTAATTGCTTCATTCAAGCGATTTTGAAACCATCTGATGGCAAAATTATCTCCGCTCCTTTCCGGAATTCTGTATTCCCCAACTTTTCCCTGCCTTCCCTCCCACATCTTCACAAGCTTCAATGCATTCCATAATTTATTATTAAAATTTCTTCCCTGTTCAAGGCTTCCTTCATCAAAAAGCAGGTCGTTCCCTGCGGGAGAAGAAATCATAATTCCAAATCTTACCGCATCAGCTCCATATTTTTCTATTAGCGCTAAAAGATCAGGGCTGTTACCAAGTTGTTTACTCATTTTTCTTCCCAGCTTATCACGAACCATCCCGGTAAAATAAACATCACTAAAGGGTTTTTCTTTCATGTATTCCATTCCCGCCATTATCATTCGTGATACCCAAAAGAAAATAATATCCTGCCCTGTAACCAGTATTGATGTTGGATAGTAATAATCGATATCTATATTTCCGGGCTGTGTAATTCCCTTAAAAACTTCAATTGGCCAAAGCCAGGATGAGAACCATGTATCAAGTACATCTTCATCCTGCTTAAGCCCTGTCCAAACCTCTCCCGTCAGGGGAGGCGTATTGTTATTTGCCTGATGAAAAATCTTTTCCGCTTCTTCTTCAGTTTCTGCGACAACAAAATTTCCTTTATCATCATACCATGCAGGTATTTGTTGACCCCACCAAAGCTGACGGCTTATACACCAGTCTTTCACATTCTCTAACCAATATTTATAAGTTGCAAAAAACTTTTCGCCGGGATGAATTTTAATATCACCGTTTGTTACAGCCTGCAAGGCAGGCCCTGCCAGCTCTTTCATTTTAATAAACCACTGCGTTGAAATCTTTGGTTCTGCAATAACATTGGTACGCTGGCTAAATCCTAACCTCGTTTGATATTCTTCCTCTTTTATTAAATATCCTTTTTGTTTTAATTCCTCTGTTATTTTTTTTCTAACTATAAATCGATCTTCTCCAACAAATATTTGTGCAGCTTCACTTAAAGTACCATCCTCATTTAATGTATCGATAATTGGGAGGTTATATTTTAAGCCAATGGTATAATCATTTATATCATGGGCAGGGGTAATCTTTAAAATACCTGTCCCAAATTCTTTATCTACATACTCATCAAAAATCACCGGTATTTTTTTATTTATAAGAGGGATAAAAACCGATTTGCCTTTTAAATGAATGTAACGCTCATCAGTCGGGTTTGCACACACTGCGGTATCGCCCATTATAGTTTCAGGACGCTGAGTAGCGATAATAATACTCCCGCCC
>JBDSFG010000099.1:0-5563 GCA_039919615.1 Ginsengibacter sp.
TTCAGCTTCAGCACACGCCTTTTGCAGATCAGTGTTTACCACAAGATTTTCGAAATGGTTTTTAAACGACAATTCATAGGAAGCTTTATTGATCCTGGCTTCCAGTGATTCATCTGTTTCCGACCCACGAATTTGTAAACGCTTTTTTAACTCCCCTACCGAAGGTGGCTGAATAAATATAAAAAGAGAGTTTATGGGGTATTCCTTTTGTACATGAATAGCGCCCTGCACATCAATATCCATCATTGGGATTTTACCGCTTTGCCAGATACGTTTTAACTCTGCTTTTAATGTACCATAATATTTTCCTTCATACACCATTTCCCATTCAACAAACTCATCCTGTAAAATTTTTTGTTGAAATTCCTCAGAAGAAATAAAATAATAATCTACTCCATCCCTTTCATTTATTCTTGGCTTTCGGGTAGCTGCTGATACAGAAAAAACCAATTGTGGAAATACAGTAATGAGATGCCGTGTGATAGATGTTTTTCCGGAACCTGATGGAGCCGTAATAACAACCATTTTTTTATATTCCTTATCCATGCTTATTATTTAATAACTACTTATTATTGATCACTAAGATTATTGAGTAATTTGGCTGTCATTCACCCGCTTACTGTTAACTTAATTACTTTTGTCTATGATAGTCTTTTTATATCGGCTCCCAAATTGTTTAACCGTTCATCAATATTTTGGTAACCCCTGTCAATTTGTTCAATATTTTGGATAGTACTTTTGCCTTTGGCGCTTAACGCAGCAATAAGTAATGCAACGCCAGCCCTGATATCAGGACTGCTCATAACTATTCCTCTCAAAGGGTGTTCTCTTTCCAAACCAACCACCACAGCCCTGTGAGGGTCACATAATACGATCCGGGCACCCATCTCAATTATTTTGTCTACAAAAAATAGCCTGCTCTCAAACATTTTTTGATGAATAAGGACACTGCCTCTCGCCTGTGTTGCTATAACGAGGATAATGCTTAACAAATCTGGTGTAAAGCCCGGCCATGGCCCATCATAAATTGTTAGCACTGAGCCATCTAAAAAAGTTTGTATCTCATAAATATCCTGTTCAGGGATGTGAATATCATCGCCTTCAAAATTCAACTTAATTCCAAGTTGCTGAAACTTAGCCGGTATTTGACCCAAATGTTTTATGCCGGCGTTTTTAATGACAATGTCGCTTTGAGTCATTGCGGCAAGTCCTATGAACGAGCCCACTTCAATCATATCCGGCAATATGGTATGTTCTGTTCCATGCAGCGATTGAACACCAGTTATAATTAGTTTATTGCTGCTAATGCCTTCAATTTTTGCACCCATATGTTGTAACATTCCGCACAGTTGCTGAATGTAAGGCTCGCATGCTGCATTATAAATGGTTGTAGTACCGTTGGCCATTACTGATGCCATCAGTACATTAGCGGTGCCGGTAACACTTGGTTCATCCAATAGAATGTTTGCTCCGGTTAATTCTTCGGAAGTTATGTGAAAGAAAGCATCTTCAGTATCATAAGAAATTTTAGCGCCGAGTTTTTCGAAACCATTTATATGAGTATCTAACCGGCGGCGGCCTATTTTATCTCCACCTGGTTTTGGAATAAATGCTTTTTTAAATCGTGACAGCATAGGGCCAGCCAGCATTACACTTCCACGCAAACGCCCGCTTTTTTTTTGGTATGCTTCACTTTTTAAATATTCTATATCAATGTCATTAGCCTGAAACGTACAGCTATGCCTGTTTATCCTGCTAACCTTTACCCCTAATTCCCCTAACAATTCAATTTGAAGATTTACATCTAAAATATCGGGAATGTTGTGTACAGTTATTTTTTCAGAGGTTAACAGAACAGCGGAGATAATTTGCAGCGCTTCATTTTTAGCGCCCTGCGGAGTTATTTCACCTTTTAGTTTTTTGCCTCCCCTCACTTCAAATGAAGCCATTGTTACAATAATTTTTTGCGGCTGAAAAGTAAACAAAAATAAAACCCTGACAATATAAAATAGCCAGGGTTTATTATTATCAATTAAAGTTTCTTGTCAGTATCTTTTTTTATTAAATTTATTGCGATTGTTATTGTTTCTGTTATCACGGCCATCTCTTCCCTGGTTGGAGCGGTTGCTATTTCTTGAGCTGAAATTTTTACGGTATTTGCCTCCGCCGTAATCATCTTCTACCCTGTTATCGGTTCTATGTTTAACAAATGGCCGGTTATTAAATTCTAATTCGCCCTGCGTAATGGCAGCTAATTCGGTTTGAATATTATCGTCATGCACCAGTTCCTTATGCCAGTTACTGTAAGTGAGCTTCATGTAATAAGCAATTGCATTTGCAAAGCCCTGGCGCTTTTCAGCATCTTCTTCGTTTAAAGCCTTATCAATTACAATCTCAATATTTTTCCCCAGGTGATTGTATTTAGGATACCTTTTTGGGTAAGGCAAAGCATTGGGTCTGGCCTTTAGGGTTTCCCTGGTTGGTATTGGGTAAGGGCTATCAACATCGAGCTTAAAATCGCTGATCAAAAAAAGATGATCCCATAATTTATGCCTGAAATCTTCAACATTTTTTAAATGAGGATTTAAAAATCCCATAAGTTCAATTAAGGCATAAGCATTGCGCTGACGCTTTTCCCTGTCTTCTAGCGTAAGCAGGTATTCCACCATCTTTTGAATATGGCGGCCATATTCCCGTATAACTAAATGATTCCTGGTAGTATTGTACTCCATATTCTCTACATTGTCCATATAAGCAAATATATTGATTAAAATTGAGGCATCCAAGCTGGGTGGCTAGTTCTGGATTGCCCTGTTAACGTTTATCAGAGATTTGGGAGATGATAAAGTTGAACCATTTTAAATTACCCTTCCCCATCCTAACCAAATGTCTTCTCTTTTTTTATAAAAAGATAGAAGCAAATAAAAAACCCCAACAATGCGCCAACACTATCTGCAGCCCAATCAAACAAATCAAAACTTCTGCCCGGAATAAAAAATTTTTGGATAAACTCAATTGCTAAGCCCCATATACTTGTTGCCAAAGCTATTTTAATGAAATAATGTTTTCGCTCATCTTTGCCAAAAGCAGATTTGTAAAAAGGCCAGCAAAATAAAAATACTAAAAGGCCAAATACACCGGCGTGTAACCATTTGTCTAAAAAATCTATGTTCAGCCAATCAGAAGGGGGTATGTCTTCTCCGGGTAGGCACATTAGAATTAACACTACAAAAAACCAGGCAATGCCTGGCAAAAACTTTTTAAAATCAATTTTATACACTAAATAGTATGTTATCTATATCGTTGGCCGGTTAATGTACTAAGCTACTATCTTTTCGTAAGCTGCAGCATCCATAAGCTTTTCAACATCCCCAGCATGATCTACCTTCATTTTTATCATCCATCCTTCACCATAGGGATCAGTATTTACAAGCTCCGGCTGTGCTTCCAACGCAGAATTTATTTCAGTGATTGTACCTGACACAGGCAGTAAAAGATCACTCACCGTTTTTACTGCTTCTACTGTGCCAAACACAGCTTCTGCAGAGAGTGATTTGCCTTTTGTTTCAATTTCTACAAAAACAATATCTCCCAGTTCACCCTGGGCAAAATCTGTAATACCAATGGTGGCAATATCTCCATCTAGTTTTATCCATTCATGATCTTTTGTATAACGAAGATTGTCGGGAAAAGCCATACGATGTTATTTAGTTGATTATTTAGGCTTGCAAAATACAATTTCTCAATTGATTTCTTTGCCTCCTGGTTTAATTTACAACTATCAATTCTATTTTCATTCTTATATCCTGCAAAGGCCGGTCGTTATCACCAGTTATGGTCGCAGCAATTTTATCAACCACCTCCATACCACTTTCTACTTCCCCAAAAACAGTATAGTTCATATCAAGATGCGGCGTGCCACCAACTGTTTTATAAATTTCTCTTTGCCATGCCGGAATTTTTCTTTTAAGGCGGAATTTTTCTACAGAATCCAATCCGGTATCAGTAAATATTTTTCCCTGAACAATGTAAAACTGGCTTGCACTGCTGGCCTTTGAAGGATTTACATCATCACCATCTCTTGCCGCAGCAATAACTCCTCTTTTATGAAATAAACTTGTATCAAATTCTGCAGGGATGGTGTACGGAGGTCCGCCGTTTCCAAGTGCGTCTCCAGGCTTTGCATGTTTACTTTCAGGATCTCCGCCCTGTATCATAAAATTTTTTATCACCCGGTGAAAAAGAAGGCTGTCAAAATAATGTTGATTAACCAGCTTTATGAAATTATCTCTGTGAAGAGGCGTTTTATCATACAGTTTAAGAATGATTATACCCGAGTCAGTAGTTAGTTTTATTCTTTCATCCTGATACTTTTTTACCAGCATATTTTTTGTAGAAGAGCATGAAAGTAAAAAGATCAACGATAGTATTGCAAAAATTTTCGTCATAATTTCAGTAATAAAACTTTTAAAGTATGTCTTTCGTTAGTTAAAGAACTTTGTCTGCTCAACAAAAATAGGGAGAATGAAAACCGTACTTTATTTTTTTCTGTCAGCCGCTTTTTGCACCTGTCATAAAAATACAGATGAAGTAATTGTTCCCTATTCTGAAGCTTCATATAACGTTATTGTTGCTATGACTTGGGCTGCTCCACTGTAATTTTAATGGTTTGCGATTCAGGCACTGTGAGGAACATGTGTTAACCTTAAAAGTTCTGAAACTTTGCCACAACAAAATATTAGGTTGTTAACTCCCTCAAATGCAAGTGTGCTGGCAAATGGCAATACTTCTATACAATCTATCGGTAGTGTCCGGTTTATAAAAAACTAAGGTTGAAAAAAATCATTGTTCTCAAAGTAAAGCAATACATGATCTTTTAAAAAATTTTCCTGCTCTATCATATTAAATAAAGGAAGTTCCAGCAATTGTTTAAAATGAGGCCAGCCTTCACTATCAACGCCTTCAAGTTCATAATAGCCGCTTTGGGCTAATAACGAACAAACCGCTACATGCATAAGATCCTGCTTTTGTTCCTTGGTGAATTTACTTTTTATGTTGCCAAACTCCTGTATGCCAATTAAAAAAAGCAGGGCTTCCATATCAGGTTTTTTTCCGAATTTTTGCATAAGTTTTTCTTCCAGCTTCCACCATCTTAATTGCAGGTCATCTTTTATTTGCATAATGGTGCAAAATTAATTGTATTTACCATCTTTGTTTAAAATGCATTCTCATGAATTATTCAGCAGCTAAAGATGTGTTTATCATTTCTACTGATAAAAGTAAAATGGACATTGGATATATACATAGTTTTTTATCAGGATCTTATTGGTCAGCAGGAATACCTTTTCAAACTGTAAAAAAAGCTGTTGAAGGCTCATTAAGTTTTGGTATTTATGATAAGGAAAAGCAAATTGGTTTTGCCAGGATGATAACTGACGGTGCAACGTTTGCTTACCTCGCAGATGTTTTTATCGATGAAATTTACCGGGGTAAGGGATTATCGAAATGGTTGATAGAAGTAATAATGGCTCACCCGGATTTGCAGGGGTTGAGAAGAATTATG
>JBDSFG010000100.1:0-11010 GCA_039919615.1 Ginsengibacter sp.
ATTTCATATCCGATTTTTTACATAACTCACCGGATTTGTTAAACAGGTCAAGAAAGCCCAGCAGGTCATCATAGTTTTTTCTCAGGCTTTCATCCAGCCAGGGGCTTATAACATATTGCTGGCCTAAAACGGCTGCATCCTCAACAGTATATTTCCATTTATCCGTAAAGTCTTTGGCGGATGCGTCCCAGTGCCCGGCATTCATTACTGTGTGGCCGCTGTGCATTTTTAAGCCCAGATCGTCTAGTATCTTTTTAAATTCTGATGGAGAATAACCATATAATTTCCGGTCAACGTAGTTAGCATGCTCTACATTTTTATAGCCCATCTTTGCTAACTGCTGTAATGTATCAAGAGGGTTGCTCTTCATTTCATTCCGGACACAATAGAGCTGTATACCAACCAGGCCTTTACTTTTATTTAATGCTAAAAGCTTATTAGAGAAAGCCATGCTGCCACCCAGGGCCAATGTACTATTTCTTAGAAACCTTCGTCTTGTACTGCTCATAAATATGTTTTTAGATATAAATAATCTATTAAAATTAGGAAAGAAATAGTAGGTGCAATAATTAAATTACATTGATCAAAAAAATACTTTGCAGAAAAAATTATGTAATAAATTAAATACTCCGGTAAGATAAACCCGGGAACCCCCGTAATTTTTTAATGTGCCATATACAATTGGCTAACTACCCGCCAGAGTGTTATAAAACTGGTTAAAATTACCACAGTGCCTACGCCGATGAACATAGCTTTTAATGGCACTTTGCCGACCAGCCTTGCAGCTATGGGAGCTGCTATAAGGCCACCAATTATAAGTCCTGCAACATCGGTGAGGGGCAGGCTTTTTAAAAAAATAAAAAATGTAATTGAACTTGCAAGCACCACAAAAAACTCAGCCAGGCAAACAGAACCTATAACATAACGCGGGCTTTTTCTTTTGGAGATCAAGGTACTTGTAACGAGTGAGCCCCACCCGCCACCGGCAAAGGCATCCATAAAGCCGCCTATAGAAGCAAGTCTTCCTGCGCCTTTTATTTTTGCATGCAGTACCCTTTTTTGAAATGCTTTTCGCATGATATAGTAGCCGAGGTATAGCGTGTACACAGACAAAGGAATACGTACCCATGAAGAATATTTTTGACCATAAAAGGCAAGTGTAGCGCCTATAATTGCCCCAATAACTCCCGGAATAACCAATGCCTTAAATAGTTTTTTATTGATGTTGCCGAACCGGTGATGGCTGTATCCGGATACACCGCTTGAAAAAACTCTTGCCGAATGTACACGACTGCTCACTATTGCAGGATTTACACCATTGGCCAAAAGAAAGGTAGTTGAGATTGTGCCATAACCCATACCAAGTGAACCATCTACCATTTGTGCAATAAAACCTGTTATAAGCATTATTAAAAAAGATTTTGTATCAATGTAATCAGGGATTTTTTTTATACCATCAACAAGGTTATTTAAAGGCACGAACCATAACACTGCATGACCAAGTATCATAAAACAAAAAGCAAGCAGGCAAAACTTTACAATTTTTTGCCATTTTTTTTGCTCGGGTTTTGTTGCTTCCTGTAAGGTTACCTGTTTGGCAACAAGTGTTTTTGTAAGATCATTCAGTTGTTTAACTTTTTCCTGAAAATTTCCATTGATATCATTTCTGATAAGCTGCATGTTTTCCAAAACTGAATCTACTTCTTCAGGAATTAAGTTATTGATAACTTCCTTTAAGCGTTTTGCAATTGTGGGAGATTTGCCGTTGGTTGAAATAGCGATTTTAAGATTACCTTTTTTTACTATTGAGCTTAAATAAAAATCGCAGAGCCCTGGCTTATCAGCAACGTTAATTAATATGCCTTTATTTTTTGCATCGTTCCTTATCCGTTCGCTTAAAGGGATATCATTTACTGCAGCAATAACAAGATCAATATCTTCCAGGTCGCTTATGGAGTAAGGCTTTTGAATCAGCGTGATCTTTGGGTGGTGGCTTGCAATTTTATAAATTTCGTCACTAATAGCAAGAGAAATTAAATTGATAACAGTGCCTGGCGAATTTTGAATTACTGCCTGTAGTTTTTCCAAAGCAACGTTTCCACCGCCTATAATAAGTAAACGAAGATCCTCCAGCTTAATAAAAACAGGGAACAAATTGTTGCCACCTTTGGTAATATTTTTATTGTCTTCTAACACTTCCTCTGACTTTTTTTGATTGGGCATGTTTTTAAAGGTATGATTTTGATCTATTATCACTATAGCCTTATTTGTTCTTTCTCAGATCAATATTCTGGTAATAAAAAATTCTAACTGCATTAATATTTTTATACTTGTTACCGCCTGCCAGTTGTTGAAATAAATTCATATAACCCACCTGTAAATTGTCATGAATATTGGTTTGGTATTTTAAACCAATAAAAAACCGATTCTGATCGAAATAATTATTTACAATCTGCCTGCCGAAATTAATATGAAATTCATCGTTTACTATAAAAGACAAAGTATTTGGTACAACCCCCTTTTTGCTTAGCGGAATTTCATACCAGAGGTTGCATCGTATCTTATAGTTAAAGCTATATCCATCAGCCAATGTGGAATCATTTAGAATTTTGCGTTTAAATTTTTCTTCGAGTCTTATCGACTGCATCATCCTTTGTTTTCCATATTTTGTATACCACTGGATTTGCTGCCATGGCCTGTGTTCTGTTTGAGAAATGTATTTGTGATTATCTCCCGGAAAATTATTTACATAAGCATATCCCACTGTAAGTTTTGTTGCATCAGTTACGTAATAAATAAGTCCAAACCGTAAAATGCTTTGTGATAGTTCATTTGTAAAATTTTCTTTTGTTCTCAACTGCAGATCGATCCATGAGCCCCACCTATTGCTAAATCTTGCCTGGTTAAAATAACCAAACCACAGTTGTTGTAAATGTTCTGTGCTTTTTACATTCTGGCCATAAGCAAATGCAGTGCTGCTTATCGTTATGAACATATAAACAATAATCTTGTTTCTCATCTCTCTAAAATAAATAAACCTGTAATTGATACCGCTCTTTATAAATACCTAACCTAGATTTTTTCCAAGAGATGACGGGTTTAAGTATTTCCTTTGCGGAAACAGTAAAAGCCTTTTTGCCTTCCAACGAATCTATCATCTCCCTTTTGGCCATAGTTGATAACAATTGATTGAGGTTTATTTTATCAGGTAATTGTTGAACTTAAGCTTGTTCAACAGGGCATTTTGTAAAATAAAAATGCAAACATAATCAATTCTCTACTAAATTGGTAGACTTTTGAAATTATTTATTATTGAAGAAAGTGTGCTCAGGAAAAACAACAATTATATCTGGAACAAAACTTTTTAACCTTTTGTTTGTTCTCTTAGCCGAATAAGATTGCTGGTCTTGATGCTAAGAAAATATCTTTGCTCCCCAATCGTATTCAATAAGCTTATGAGAAAAATATTAATGTCCGTACTTGCATTTCTGCTAATCATTAGTGTACAGGCGCAACAAAAATTCACCCTCAGCGGCATTATCAAATCAAAAGCAAACGGGGAAACACTTATCGGAGCCAGCATCCGGGTGGGTAACACAGGAACTATTAGCAATGAATACGGCTTTTACTCCCTCACATTGGCAAAAGGTAATTACAAAATTGAACTGAGCGCTATCGGCCTTCAAAGCAAAACACAAGAAATTGTTTTAGACAAAAATATTAACCTGAATATTTCCCTGGAGAATGAAGTTAAAAACCTTGAGGGAGTAATCATCAGCGCACAATCAAGGGGAAGAAGTATCAGCAGTCCGCAAATGGGCATTGAAAAACTTTCCACCAAAGAGATAAAAAATATTCCTGTACTATTTGGTGAAAGAGATATTCTAAAGACCATTCAGCTATTACCGGGTATCAAATCAGCAGGTGAAGGCAACAGTGGTTTTTTTGTGCGTGGTGGGGCAGGCGACCAAAACCTCATATTACTGGATGAAGCTCCGGTGTATAATGCTTCACATTTACTTGGATTCTTTTCTACATTCAATTCCGATGCTATTAAAGACATGACAGTTTATAAAGGAGGGATGCCGGCACAATATGGCAGCAGGCTATCTTCGGTGCTGGATATAAAAATGAATGACGGCAATAACCAGGACTTTAATGTTAGCGGGGGCATGGGCCTTATCTCCGCTAAACTCAATGTTGAAGGCCCACTCCAAAAAGACAGGTCATCTTTTTTAATAACCGGCCGACGTACTTATGCTGATATGTTTTTAAAATTATCAAAAGATTCATCTATAAGGCAGAACATACTTTATTTCTATGACCTTAATGCAAAACTCAATTACCAGTTAGGGGATAAGGACAGGCTTTATCTTTCCGGTTATTTTGGTAAAGATGTATTAGGCGTTGGTAAAACTTTTGGTATTGACTGGGGCAATGCAACCGGTACGTTGCGCTGGAATCATATTTTGAATCGTAAACTTTTTTCAAATACGTCTCTCATATTCAGTAATTATAATTACAATATATCTATCCAGAGCGGTGGTGATGATTTTGATATTCTTTCTAAGATACAGGACTGGAACCTGAAACAGGAATACCAGTGGTATCCCGATAGCAAGAATAGTATTCGATTCGGCTTCAACACTATTTATCATACGATAACTCCCGGCGAAATAAAAGTACACGAATCACTAAGTGTTAATGCCACAGCGCTGCAAAAACGTTATTCATCAGAGAACGCCATTTACGCTACCAATACGTGGAAAGCATCGGATAAAATAAGCCTGACTGTTGGGTTGCGTCTCTCAGCTTTCAGCGTTTTAGGTAAAGGTGATTACTATACCATAGATAACGAAGGAAACGTCACTGATACCATCAATTATAAAAGCGGCGAAGTTGTAAAAACCTGGATCAACCCTGAACCACGTATTGCAGCCAGCTATTTGTTCAATACCAGCACATCCATAAAAGTGTCTTATGGCCGCAATGTTCAAAACCTTCATCTCGTGTCCAACTCCACCTCGTCAAGCCCCACTGATAAATGGATAGCGAATACGAATATCATTAAGCCGGAAATTTCGGACCAGGCATCCATCGGTTATTACCAGGATCTTTTCAACAGCCAATTTGAGCTTAGTGTTGAAACCTATTATAAAGCTATGCAGAACCAGATTGATTATCGTGACGGCGCTAATATATTCGCCAACACTGATGCAATTGAATCGCAACTGCTCTTTGGCAAAGGCCGTGCATATGGCCTGGAATGGTTACTTAAAAAGAAAGCTGGAAAGTTTACGGGTTGGCTTGCTTATACACTTTCAAAAACGGAGAAAAAGATTAATGGCATCAACGGTAACAAATGGTACAATGCCCGCCAGGACAGAACGCATGAGATAGCTATTGTAGGTGCCTATCAGGTTAACCAAAAGTGGACGCTATCTGCCAACTGGGTTTTTTACACGGGTGATGCGGTTACTTTTCCTACAGGCAAATATCGTGTCAATGATCAAACTGTTTTTTATTACACAGATCGTAACAGTTACCGAATGCCAAACTATCATCGCCTTGATTTAGGCGCCACCTGTATATTGCCGAAAAAGAAACGCTGGTCGTCAGAGTTTACTTTCAGTGTGTATAATGCGTATGGAAGGGAGAATGCTTATGTTATCAACTTCCGTGACAGCAAAGATGATCCCGACAAAACCGAAGCCGTGAGGTATGCCCTGTTCAAATTCATTCCGTCGGTTTCCTACAACTTTAAATTCTGACCTGATGAAAAAAAAATACTATAGTAAACTTTATATAGTTCAGCTATTTTTTTTGCTGACCTTTTCTTCCTGTGAGAAAGTAATTGATATTAACCTAAATAATGTAGAAAAGAAATATGTAATAGAGGCCGTGATCACTGACCAGGCAGGTACTGCCAAAGTTTTAATAACGCAAACTAAAGACTTTGATGAGGACAATAATTTTGCCGGCATCAGCGGCGCCAGAGTAACGATGAAAGAAAGAGGCGGTACTGCTACCACTTTTACTGAAACCTCAGCAGGTAAATATGAGTCACCTGCATTCGCTGGTATCAGCGGCAAAACCTATGACCTTTCTGTTATTGTCGCCGGCAAAACTTTCTTCGCTGAATCCACTATGCCTCAAAGAATAAACTTAGATACGATTTATACAACCGATGAATTTATTTTTACAGATACACGCAAAATAGCGAATGTAGAGTTTAAGGATCCAGCCGGAAGGGGTAACAACTATCGTTTCATTCAGTATGTAAACGGGTTAAAAGAGAAACAGCTATTCATTCAAAATGACGACTATACTGATGGTAGAACAAATAATTACAAACTGTTCTACTTTCCTGGCAAGGGTGATGACAGCACTATTATAAAATCCGGCGACACTGTAAAGGTTGATTTGTTATGTATTGATCCCAATAGCTACAAATATTGGTTTAGCCTTGACAGAAGTTCCACCGGCGGCAGCAACCAGGCCACTCCTTCAAACCCGGTAACAAATATGCAGGGCGGTGCATTAGGTTATTTTAGTGCGCATACAGTGCAGACGAAGACGATGGTAGTGCCATGACGATTAATACCGGGGTTGATGTTTTCTTTCACCGGCCATACTAATAAAATGACTCAGTTGTTGTGTCTTCAAGTTTCTTATTTCTGCGGCTAAGCCATCATAGGTTGCATTTCATATTCTCTTACACCAGGCGGTACTAAAGAACAAAGGAAATTGAACAGATGTTTATTCTATTCTACCTGCCAGTCGTCACTTCCGGGTCATTTTTATAACCAACGGGCTTTGGTAAATAAAATCGATAACGTTATTTCAGTGTTATTAATGGGGGAGAAGTATCGCAAAGAAAAAAAACTCTAAATTCATTACCTGAAAAATATATAAATGCCGCCATGTGACCAGGCCTTAGCGGTTGCTGCAATAATCCCTAAAAAATCAAGCATATGAATCTAACACAGCAAATAGCAAAGCATTTTAGAGATGTACATTTTGGAGGGAACTGGGCTGCAGTAAATCTTAAAGATAATTTGTCTGGCATAACCTGGCAACAAGCCACTACCCAGGTTTATAACTTTAATACAATTGCGGCGCTCGTTTATCATATGAATTATTTTGTAAGTGCAGTACTGAAGGTGCTGCAGGGAGAAGCACTCGATGCCCACGACAAATATAGTTTTGACGCTCCCCCAATCCTATCTCGGGAAGACTGGGAAAGGCTATTAGATAAAACCTGGGCTGATGCCGAAAACTTTGCCGGCTTGGTTGAACAACTAACGGAGAATAAGCTTGAGCAAACTTTTTCGGATAAAAAATATGGAACCTATTACAGAAATATTAACGGAATTATTGAACACATGCATTATCATTTGGGACAAATTGTTTTGATAAAAAAATTACTTCAGCATGCAGGGGAAAACCGGCGCTAACTTATGTAGTAGCTGGTTTGTTGCCATTTGAGGCGGCATTAGAGGCTTAGTTGCAATTGAATGCAAATAAAAATTATCCAGTTAGCATCCTGGTTTGCAGAGGGGCCAAAACTCTTTATTAAATATGGGAGAAAAAAATTCGTTAGGGAGTAACCTCTTTTTTATATTGTTTTCGTAAATAGCTATCCAGTCATTTACACTTACTTTTTTTATTAATTCACCTATCAGTTTATAGGGGATGTTTTCCCGTTTTTTAAAGCGTAAACAACTTTTTCCCATAGCTAATTTAACAGTGGTTTGTTTTGCATATTCGTTTGTAAACCATTTAAGCAATTCAGGGTTGCAATAAATACCCATGTGATAGACTGCGATAAAGTTTTTTTGGGCAGCAATATTTACAAATGGCAAAGGTAATTTAGGATTGCAGTGATAACCTGCGGGATATATTTCATGAGGAACCACATAACCTGGCATGCCGTAAGACATCACTTCTTTAAAACCTTTTGGCAAGTTTTTAATAATAATATCCCGCAGTTGAGCCAACGGTTCTTTCTTGTCTGCTGGTAATTCATCTAAATACTCCTGGGGTGTTGAAGCTTTGGATATCATGGCAAGTGCTTTTATTACAATGGTGATTATGCACACCATGCTGTAAGGCCGTATTTTGTAAACGTATACTTTTTTACTTCTCCGCCAAAGGTTTTTAAGATTTTAACCACAGCATGATGTGTATTGCCAGGGCAGTAAAATATCATAAATCCACCGCCTCCTGCACCACTTATCTTCCCCCCCGTGGCGCCCGATTTTTTGGCTGATTCATAAATTTCTTCAAGGTCGCTATTGCTGATATTATTTGCCATTCTTCTCTTTTGCTCAAAACCAAAATCAAGTATTTCTCCAAATTCACTAAGCCTGCCTTTAAGCAGTGCTTCCTTCATCATTCGTGCCTGCTCCTTTAACTGGTGCATAGCTTCAATACTTCTTTCATTTTTTTCATTTACATTTTTAACCTGCTCATCAATTATTGCGGCGCTTTCCCTGCTGGTTGAAGTGAAATACAATACCAGGTTGTTTTCCAGCTCATGCAAATACTGCGACCTTATCCGCAACGGGTTAACAATAACTTTATCATCTTCGTAAAATTCCATGTAGTTAACACCACCAAACATTGCGGCATACTGGTCTTGCTTTCCACCGGAAAGTTTGAGGTCTTCTCTTTCAATTTGATAGGCATAGTGTGCAATGTCATAATCTCCCAAAGGCAGTTTGAGCATCTCAACAAAAGCGCCAATAATAGCCACCACTAAAGTGGATGAAGTGCCTAAGCCTGAGCCTGCAGGAGCATCAACAAAAGTAGATAAGCGAATACCAGTATAAGGTATCCCAAAATCTTTTTGTATTCGATTGTAAACACCTTTCAAAAGGTCTAATTTTCCATTTATGGGCAGTTCATTTTGCCAGTCATAAATTTCTATTTCATCTCTGTCCAATGCCTGTACAATAATTTTTTTTTCTTCAGGCAGTTCTATACTGGCATAGGCGAATAGAGAGACAGTTGCATTTAAAATGGCGCCTCCATATTTATCACTATAAGGGCTCACGTCTGTGCCACCTCCTGCGAGGCCAATGCGCAATGGAGCTTTACTGCGGTAGATCATTGAATAAGTAAATTTCTTTTAAAAACTTTCCGGAATTTCTGACTGGTAATGATGGCAAAGTAAATACAAAGTGTTTTATATTTTTTATAATCGCCTAATTTATTTTACTATAAAATAGCATCTTCCAAATCTTTATATTTTTATTTTTTACAGACAAACAAACAATCATGCAAATTTATTTACTATCTATCTGTAACAAATAAAAATAAAATGCCCGGAATAATCCGGGCATTTTATAATTGGTTTTATCAATAGGATTTGTCTGAAAACGATAAACAAATTATTTAGGGATTGTTTAAATTATTGACAAGCAAATTCAATCACGACAAGATAGCAAGTTATTTGTGATGGTGTTCAGGATGATGAATTTTTTTTTAAAATATTTTATTATTTATTAATTGTAAAAACGTAATTGTTCTATAAAGAGATACGTTTAATTACTACGATACCAGTAAATACCATAATCTAAAAATAGAGCACAACCGCTCTTTGCGGGCGTACAGAACAATGTAACTTTGTGTTCAGAAGTTGATTGGTGTTCAACAAACATTAATCAAAAAATATCCAAATCCATTGAAAAAAATCATTTCCAAAATCCAGGAAAACCAAATCCAATGTCAGTCAACTTCTTTTTTTTAAAATCCAAAATCCGAAAAAAACCTGATTCCAAAACCTAAGAAAAAACATTAATCCCAATGAAAACCGGCTTTTAGAAAAGTCTTAAATTTATTATTCTGAAAAACCATTAACCCCAGGATTAAAATTATTCTAACTAAGACTTCTGCAAATTTTGCGGAAGTTTTTTTTTGCAGGACTTCCCCTTAAGGATTTGATGTATTGACAGCGGTGGAGTACCAAAAAATCTTTTCTCTTATCTTCGTTGCCATGCAAAAATTTCTGCTTATTGGCCTGGGAAATATTGGAAGTGAATATGCGAATACCCGTCATAATATCGGATTTGATATCGTGGATGCTTTTGCATTAAAGCATGGTGCGTTTTTTACAGCAGCCCGCCTTGCCGAAACTTCAGAAGTAAAGTGGAAAGGAAAAACATTTATATGCATTAAGCCAACTACATTTATGAATCTTAGCGGGCGGGCAGTAAAATACTGGCTTGATAAGGAAAAAATTCCATTGGCAAATTCTTTAACAATTGTAGATGATCTGGCATTGCCCTTAGAGAAGTTAAGGTTACGTAAAAGAGGCTCAGGCGCAGGGCATAATGGGCTTACTGATATTCAAAATGTATTAGGTACTGATGAATATCCGAAACTGCGGTTTGGGATAGGCAATAATTATCTTAAGGGAATGCAGGTAGAGTTTGTGTTAGGAAAATGGAATAAGGAAGAAGCGCCGCTTGTAAAATATAAAATTGAGAAATGTGCAGAGATTATTGAAAGCTTTGCCAGTATTGGCATTGATAAAACAATGAGTATGATAAATAGTTTATCTTATGATCTCACTAAGCCTTAAAATTGATAATTCTTTTTTTACATTCTTTTTTTATATTTTCGTCTCCTGAATCTCCAAACCTTACAAAAAACAGGTACTGTATGAAGATATTTTGTGTTGGTCGTAATTATGCGGAACATGCTAAGGAGTTAGGTAACGAGTTATCAGATGAACCAATCATTTTTATAAAGCCAAAAAGCGCTTTACTTCAAAGTCACACTCCCTTTTATTATCCTGAATTTACTAATGAATTAAATTACGAATGTGAGTTAGTACTCCGTATTAGCAAAAATGGGAAATATATCCAGGAGAAACATGCTGCTAATTATTACAACGGAATTTCTGTAGGTATTGACTTTACAGCAAGGGATATACAAACAAGGCTTAAAGAGAACGGGCTTCCATGGGAAAAAGCAAAAGCCTTTGATAATTCTGCTGCAGTG
>JBDSFG010000013.1:0-3469 GCA_039919615.1 Ginsengibacter sp.
TTGAACCAAATGGCACTTTCTTTTCTGCTATCGCTTTTAATTCTTCAATCGCATTGCGTGCAACAGCAAGTGCAACCGGCGCAATAAGACTCGCTATACTGGCACCAATAGCAGGAAATTTATAAAGCGGGCTTTTATAATGTGAGCTTGCCTCAAACTCAGGCGCAAGGGGATAAGAACGATGGCCGGGTACAAATACATCATGGGCTTCCACATCATTACTATCTGTAGCACGCATGCCCAGTGTGTACCATGTATCAATGATATCACATTCTGCTGCATTCATAAATACCCCTATTACTTCGGGTATGCCATCATGGAATTTCATCTGGCCTTGATCCATAACAAAGGCAGTAACAAATATCCATTTTGCTTCATGCACATTACTTGTAAGAGGACTTCTGCCATTAATTGAAAAGCCTCCTTCTACCGGAGTAGCTTTCATTGGTGGATGAAAAGCGCCTGCAATAAATGTATCAGGTCCGTCCTCGTAAATTTCTTCAACTCCTTTTTCGGGTAGCCTGTTGCACCACCAGGCTGATGTATTGGCTACCATCATAGACCAGCCTGCTGCTGTATTATGCCTGGCTATTTCTTCTACCACTTTTGCCGTGGTAAGTGGATCCGCTTCAAGACCGCCAAGCGACTTAGGCAAAAACATCCTTAGAAAACCAGCTTGTCTCAATGCATCAAGCACCGGTTTTGAAACTCTTCTGTTGTTTTCATCTTCATTAATATATTGGCTAAGTGAAGGTCCAATTTTACTGGCTGTCTCTAAAAGATAGGTATTAGAAATTGCTTCTGAAGAAGTTGTTGTTGTCTCAATTTTCATATTTACAAACGTTTAAAGGTTTATCTATTTTATATCTCAAAAGTATGCCCCCTCAAATATTTGTTATGTTCTATTTAGCTCAAAAATATTTCTGTTTGTATCAAAATGATTGGTCGCAGAGATAACCAATGATCACTAATTTTTGCCCATGCCAATCTAATATCAATCGTCAACTGATCATTGAAGTTTCTTGCAGATTCATTCTAAACTGCAGAGGGGATGTTCCAATTTTTTCTTTAAATACACGGCTGAAGTGCGTTTGGTTCTCAAAGCCGCATTCATAGGTAATTTCTCCAATGCTTAGCTTAGTATTTCCCAGCATTTCAGTTGCAAGGTTTAGTCTTTTTTTCATCACCCATTTGGCAGGTGTGTCCTTAAATACCTTTTTAAAATCCCGTTTAAATGTAGGAACACTTTTACAGGTTAGTTTAGCATACTCGGCCAGGGTAAGTTTAAAAGCATAATTGTTTTGCATGATCTCTTCCAATGACGGGTACTTGTCATTAGCAAGGTTGTTTAGGTAAGACAGAAAACGTTCATTCTTTTTATTGGAGAGAAGCGATAAGATCAGCTCTTTAAATTTCAGTTCCAACAAGTTTTCGGGTGGTGGCGGTGTTTGCGAAAAATAAGGTAACATGGAAGTGAAGAAAGACTTGCTGAGTTCATTTACATCCAGGGGCAATACGTGATCAACACCTGCTTCAGGTAAATTATTTAACGGCAAGCTTTTCCTGCTTTCATTTATCAATTGCTTAAGAAAATGATCAGGCATAAAAAATACCATCACACACCAACCTTCTCCTTCCTGCTTTTCAGCAATATGTGTTCCTTTCTTTACAAATACACAAGCGCCTTCATAAAGGCTCCAGCTATCCCTGTTTTTGTGAAAGATTCTTTTACCGCTGATAACGTAAGCTATGAAGTTGCACTCAATAAAAAACTGTTCTTTTCTTTCAGTTTGCGGACACTCGTAGTTTGTAAATAGCAATTCTTTACAGGTGAGTTGTTTTGAAAGGCCTGGATAATTTTTTAAGATCTCATATAAATTGAGCATGATGGCTGATAAGTCTTCACTAATATACTTATTCCCGATAAACTTTTCATTATGATTTTAGCATTTCCATTGTTGCTATTATAACTCTGTCTTCTTTAATTAAGATACCTGAAGCAAGTATTAAGAAAAAGCGAAAATAGAAACATTGAATTTTTCGATTCATGCCGTTATCAAGGCTAATTTATTTTGAGTTGCTATTAAAATTTTATCAGGTAATGATGTGTACCGATTTTGATACTTTTTAAAAGCCGGCAGGGCTGAAATTTTGGTAACAACCTAAAAATGCCTGGGGCAAAGCCCCCATCGGGGCGGCATTTTTACCTGCTCAATCATAAAATTCAAACAGGTATTTATCCTCGTACTCAACATCAAAGTCTGTAAGCATTTTTAAATATTCTTCCTTAAATGATTTTGTTCTATGATGCTCTTCCTGGTTCATGATGTATTTAATTACAACATCCCTTTGACTTTTTGCATAAGAAAAGGCACCATAACCTGACTGCCATTGAAACTTTCCCTTTACGAATCGTTGTTCATTAATCCACCCACTGCTATTTGCTTTTATAGCACTCATAAAGTCAGAAATACAAGTTGTAAGCGGCATTCCGAACAGTATATGCACATGATCTTTCCATCCTCTCCCGATTAACATCGGGACCAATGATTTTGCACCTTTTCCTGTAATAATACCTGAAATATATTGATGCAAACTATCCCGCCAATCTCTAAGGATAAAATTTTCTCTATACCTGACTGCAAAAACTGCATGAATAGTAATTTGTGAATAAGTATTTGCCATATAAAATATCGCCCCGATGGGGCTTCAATATGTCACCAAATTAGATATCTGTTACCAAAATATCGCCCCGATAGGGCTATTAAAATTAGAAATAATTTCTTGTACGTGAAATGGGCCATTTCCCAAAAGCACTTCAAAGTAAGAATTAGCCGTTATCAAAAATGACCACTTATTTATTTTTTATATTTGTTACAAACAAAATATAATGTGGAAGCTGAAGTAACACATGAAAAAATAACAAACCTCGTTGATCATCTTTTCCGTCATGAAACAGGGAAACTAATCTCTGTGCTTACCCGCATTTTTGGTTCTCATAATATTGAATTAGCGGAAGATATTGTTCAGGATACCTTGTTGGAAGCAATTAAAGTTTGGAATTATAAAGGTGTTCCTGAAAACCCGGTGGCATGGCTGTACAAGGTGGCGAAAAACAAAGCGCTTAATGTTGTAAATCGTGAAAAGTATAAACGAACATACTCTTCAGAAGTAGCTCATTTTTTAAAATCAGCATGGACGGCTGATGCAGCTTTAGAAAATCTTTTTTCTGAAACAGCCATAAGGGACGATCAATTAAGAATGATGTTTACTTGCTGCCATCCTTCTATTTCAGGTGATTCACAAATCTCGCTCACATTAAAAACACTTTGTGGTTTTAGCATCCCGGAAATAGCCAGGGCCTTTCTTACAACCGAAGAAAATATTAACAAGCGTTTGGTAAGAGCAAGGCGAAAGATCCGGGATGATAAAATACCTTTTGAAGTACCTGAGGGAGTTCATTTAGAAA
>JBDSFG010000144.1:0-3974 GCA_039919615.1 Ginsengibacter sp.
GATAACGATGAGTAGCCGTACAGATAATCCTGCCGGTTCCAGGCATTGCCTCTTGATTGGGTATAATAATTTTCACCCGTTAATATAAATCCTCCATCCTTTTTCAGAATTATCTGCCTGATAAAATAATCATTAAAGGCAAACTTTGAACTAACTTCTACTTTGGCTTCGTGCCTTAATGTGTCACTAAATTTTATTGAATTTTGTACGGTTTGCTTACCTGTTTCAGTATCCCATACTGCTGTAAAGAGGCCTTCGATATTGCCCCTCTTTTGTGTGTAAAAAAATGAGTTCACTAAATATTTCCTGTTGATATTATCAACCTTTAATTTTAATTCATCAAGATAATAATCGTTAGTATTTATCGGGTTAATTGTAAAAGTATCTGAAAGAGGCGCTTTGGTAACAACAAAAACTTTTGACAGCAAATCTCTTACGCCCTCTTTTTCACTTTTTGCAAAAACAAAATTGCCGGCATTATCTACAAAAAAATCGCTGTAAACATCCCGGCGTTCCTCATAGGCTACTACCCATCGTGATTTGCGCTGCAATTCCAATTTGGGATTGAACAGCAGTGTTGTAAAATTAAACTTATCATTTTTTTTCTGAATCTTATAGATCATGATATGTTGCTTATCCTCACTGAAAATGGTGTTATAGATTTTGTTGTCGGCAAACACATTTATAAATGTAGTGTCAAGCTGTTCGGCTTCGCCTATTTTTTTACCTTCCCCATCTATTTTTGCAGCCATGCAGTATAAAATACTTCTTCTTTGATATTGGTATATAACATAGAAGTAATCAGGGTAAGCAATAAAATCAACATTGATCGTTCTGTCAGGGATGAAGTTAAGCTCAACCCTTTGTTTTAGCCGCATGTCATTATCGTAAACGCTTATGGCATTTTTTGTACGGATATTTTTATACACTATAAAGTTACCGCTCACCTTACCAACAATCTCAAAGTTTAATGATCTTGAGTCGTCTCTCTCCGGTTCAGAATAAGTAATGCGTTGCGCAAAAATGATAAAAGGTAAGAGTAAGCAACTAAACAGAAATGCTATTTTAAATTTCATAGTATGTAAAGATGGTAATAAATTTACTGGCCTAATTATAAAATTTGATAAGCAAATGTAAGAAGTTACTTTGCTAACTAATTACATTAAAATTATGCCTACAGTACTTATCACAGGCGGCACAGGCCTTATAGGAAAAAATTTAACAAGCCATTTGATCAACAGGAGATATAACGTGGTGATATTAACCAGGAAGCCTGTTACTAATAAGACAAAGGAAGGGATAACTTATGCTACATGGGATATAGAAAAGCCGCAAATTGATAATGATGCTATAGCAAAAGCGGATTATATAATTCATCTTGCAGGAGCCGGAGTGATGGACAAAAGATGGACTGCGGATTATAAAAAAGAAATTGCGGAAAGCCGGACAAAAAGCGGCCACCTTATCGTTAACGCTTTGCAACAAACCAATAATAAGGTAAAAGCAATTATAGCTGTTTCAGCTATTGGCTGGTATGGTGAAAATCCAAAACAACATTTACCTGCGTGGGATGGTTTTAAAGAATCTGACTGGCCCGATATGGGTTTTCTTGGTACCACCTGCAAGTTATGGGAAGAGAGTATTGAACCGGCGACCACACTGGGTAAGCGATTAGTAAAGCTCCGGTTAGGCATTGTATTAAGCAATGACGGAGGCGCCTTTGTGGAATTTAAAAAACCAATACGCTTTGGTATAGCCGCCGTTTTAGGAAATGGGGAACAAGTAATAAGCTGGATACATATTGATGACGTATGCAGAATGTTTATTTATGCCATAGAAAATGAAAATTTATCCGGCAGCTATAATGCTGTTTCACCGGAACCTGTAAGTAATAAAAAACTGATCATCAAAACCGCAGATCTTATGCGTAAATCATTTTATATTCCAGTGCATGTGCCCAATTTATTTTTAAAATTATTTCTGGGAGAAAGAAGTACAGAGATTTTAAAAAGCGCAACGGTAAGCTGCGATAAAATAAAAAGAACAGGATTTACTTTTTTGTATCCCACGCTTGATGCGGCCCTGGGAGAATTAATTAACAAATGATTGCATAGCTTGCGAATATTAATGCCCTGATTTTTTTTTTGAAAACATCTGCTTTGCAGAAACACGAAAACCAATTTTGCGGTAAACCCTGTTTTTTATTTTAAAAAATATCCATATAAAAATATTATGTCTGAGGAAAAATTTAGTGAACAAATCCAAAATGCTTTTTCTTTTGATGGGAAAAGCATTTTGCTCGGCGGTGCAGTTTATGATAAAAAAGCACTTCCAGGTAAAAACGTTAAGCTGCCTTTAGCTACTGTTAACCGTCATGGATTGATTGCAGGGGCAACGGGAACGGGAAAAACAAAATCCATTCAACGCCTTGCAGAAGCGTTATCAGAACAGGGTGTAAATGTGTTGCTAATGGATATTAAAGGTGACATAAGTGGCATATCAAAAGCCGGAACTGAAAATCCAAAAATAAGGGAACGTATGGATTTAATTGGTGCGCCATGGACACCTTGTGAATATCCAACAGAATTGATGACCATATCAAATGAAAAGGGGGTTAGGCTAAGAGCTACGGTATCAGAGTTTGGCCCCGTATTATTTTCCAAAGTTCTTGAGTTGAATGAAAACCAGGAAGGAGCAATCGCAATTATTTTTAAATATTGCGATGATAAAAAAATGCCTTTGCTTGACATTAAAGATTTTAGAGCCTCACTTCAGCACCTTGCTGATGGCGAAGGTAAAAAAGAAATACTGCAGAATTATGGGGCAATCTCATCCTCTTCTTCCGGCGTTATTATGCGAAAACTGCTGGAGCTTGAACAACAGGGAGGAGATAAATTTTTTGGTGAGAGATCTTTTGAAGTTGAGGATCTTTTACAGAAGGACAGCGAGGGGAAAGGTTACATTAACATTCTGCGACTAACCGATATCCAGGATAAACCAAAATTATTTTCAACGTTCATGCTTTGCCTTCTTGCTGAAATCTATAGCAAATTTCCTGAGATAGGCGATAAGGGTGAACCCAGGCTGGTGATCTTCATTGATGAAGCCCATCTCATTTTTAAAGAAGCCTCCAAAGCCTTATTGCAACAACTGGAAACAATAATCAAGTTAATCAGAAGTAAAGGAGTTGGAATTTATTTCAGCACGCAGTCGCCTACCGATATTCCTGATAGCATATTAAGCCAGTTAGGTACAAAAATTCAACATGCACTTCGTGCTTTTACAGCTAAAGACAGGAAAGCAATTAAACTCGTTGCCGAAAATTTTCCATCAACTGAATTTTACAAAACAGATGAATTAATTACTGAATTAGGAATTGGCGAAGCACTGGTTACTGTGTTGAGCGAAAAAGGAATTCCTACTCCTCTTGTTCATACTATGATGTGTGCACCCCAGTCCAGGATGGATGTACTTACGCCGGCTGAACAGGATGAAATAGTTAAGGCTTCAAAAATTGCAGGAGATTATAATGAAATAATCGACAGGGAAAGCGCCTATGAAATTTTGAGCAAAAAGATTTTAGTAGTGCCTGAAAATAATGAACCTGATCTTAAACAGCACGAAAGTAATCGTGAAGAAAAATCATCGGGAATTGCCGATACCATTAAGGCAATTACAAACAACAGTTTAACAAAAACTGTTTTTCGTGAAGTTACCAGGGGACTATTAGGGGTGCTAATTGGAAAACCAGCACGGGCATCAACCCGAAGAAGGACCAAAAGCTGGTTTTAATAAAATCATCATTGACCTGCAAAAGCGGCGATTATTTTGATTTCCACACTTAATGATTTGACCATAAACTGATTTAATAAGCTTGCTGAAAAAAAAATTACTCACCCCAAATTGTAATTACCAAATGCCTCCCTTCGCCATAATTACGATGTTCGCACAGATAAATCCCCTGCCAGGTGCCT
>JBDSFG010000184.1:0-3921 GCA_039919615.1 Ginsengibacter sp.
AATACTATCAACTATCAACTATCAACTATCAACTAACATGGAGATTACTCACCTATTATTTTGGTTCTTATCAGCTCTGGCTATCCTCGCGGCGGCAGGTGTTGTTCTCAGTAAAAATCCGGTTTACAGTGTGCTGTGGCTAATTGTCGTCTTCTTCGCAATATCAGGTCACTATATTTTAATGAATGCCCAATTTCTGGCTATTGTAAATATAATTGTATACGCCGGTGCAATTATGGTATTGTTTCTCTTTGTAATAATGCTCATGAATCTGAATGCAGCTGCAGAGCCGGCAAAACATATGTATTTAAAAATGGCTGGCGTAATAGCAGGCATGTGTTTAATGATTGTATTTGTTGCAGCATTATCACAGTCTGCAGATATAAAAATATCACTCACACGGGGCAGCGACGTGGGATTGATAAAAGTTTTAGGCATGGCACTGTTCAATGAATATGTTATTCCTTTTGAAATAAGCAGTGTATTGTTTTTGAGCGCAATGGTGGGCGCAGTGGTTATTGGTAAAAGAGATGAACCTCAAAAAATAAACTTGTAGTATGAAAAAGGCGCTGTTTGGTATAATGGTATTTTGTTGTTGTGTTAGCAAACAGGCTGCTGCGCAAATTGATCTGAATAATCTTAATATTAATGATATTCTCGGGAAAGTGATGAATGTAAAAAAAGGATTTGCGCCAAAGTTTTCGTTAGGCAACATATCAATTACAAAAATTCATAAGGTCGCCGAAATTCTTGGCATGAAAAAGAACAGTGATGTTAATAGGCTATTCAACACATTTAATACAGGCCGCACAGTGTATAAAATTGCATCATTTGCAGGTAGCGCTGTTGCAGTTTATGGTGTTGTAAAAAACATAAGTAAAACTGCAAACAGCACCTCTGGCGGCCAAACTGCAATAGCATCAGGTTTAATAAGTATTGGTTCGGGTTTAATTGTAAAGTTTTTAACTAAAGCAGCTTCTTACAAAGCCGTGGATATTTTTAATGGTGTTGCAGTAAAAACAATAAAAGATATCTTTTCAATAAAACCTGCATCCGGTACAATGGGTATTGGTTTTTATGTAAAACTGGATTAATGGAAATTAGATGGTACATATTTTTATCGGTGGCATTATTCTGCATAGGTGTAATTGGCGCCCTTACTCGCCGCAATGCAATAATTGTTTTTATGTGCATTGAGCTAATGTTGAATTCGGTTAATCTTTTATTGGTGGCATTTTCAAAAATGCATATGAGCGGGGTTGCTGCAAAATATCCCGGTCTCGCCACCGATGCACAGCTTTTCGTTTTTTTTATTATGGTGGTTGCTGCCGCAGAAGTTAGCGTGGGCTTAGCGATTATTGTAATGATGTATAGAAATACACATTCAGTTGATATCAATTTTTTAAACAGGCTGAAAAATTAAAAAGTAAAAAGTAAAAAGTAAAAATCATCCGTGTTTTTTACTTTTTACTTTAAAATTTTGACTTCAATGATAAATCTGGTTTACTTAGTTCCACTGCTTCCTTTAATTGGTTTTTTAATTAACGGGTTGGCAAGAAATATTTTATCAAAATCATTCGTAAGTATTATTGGCAGCGGAGTAATTCTTGGATCTTTCTTTATAAGCCTTTTAATTTTTTTTCAGGTAAGAGATGAAAATTTTACTGCCCAAATATTTTCTTATTTTGATTTTATAAGTGTTGGAAAAATAAAAGTTGACTTTGCCTTCCAGGTAGATCAGCTTTCTTCATTGTTCCTTTTAATTATTACCGGCGTTGGTTTTCTCATTCATGTTTATTCAACTTCTTACATGCGTGAAGAAGACAGTAAAGATTTTGCAAGATATTTTGCATACCTGAATTTATTTGTTTTCTCAATGCTGATATTGGTGCTCGGCGCCAATTATGTTATCATGTTTATTGGCTGGGAAGGTGTGGGATTGTGTTCTTATTTATTAATAGGTTATTGGTTTAAGAATACTGATTATAATAATGCGGCAAAAAAGGCTTTTATAATGAACCGCATTGGCGATCTTGGTTTTCTTCTCGGAATTTTCTGGATGATCAATGCATTTGGAACAGTTTCCTTTCATGATCTTTTTAATAGTAATAATGGGATTATCTCTTCTATATCTGCAATCAATTCCCCAACTTTAGTTGGCATAACTATGTTACTTTTTGTCGGCGCTATGGGCAAAAGTGCCCAGATACCGTTGTACACATGGTTGCCAGATGCAATGGCTGGCCCAACTCCTGTTTCTGCCTTAATACATGCTGCTACAATGGTAACCGCAGGCATTTATATGATAGCGAGAAGCAATTTGATCTACACGCATGCGCCAGCTACAATGACCCTTGTCGCTATTATTGGTTTATCAACTGCTATACTTGCCGCAACAATTGCTTTAAAGCAAAATGACATAAAAAAAGTTTTGGCTTACTCAACAGTGAGTCAATTGGGATATATGTTTTTAGGTTTAGGTGTTGGAGCCTATACCGGCGCCGTTTTTCATGTAATCACTCATGCCTTTTTTAAGGCACTCCTTTTTCTTGGCGCAGGCTCTGTAATTCATGCAATGGGTGGTGAGCAGGACATTAGAAATATGGGAGGATTAAGTAAGCATATGCGAATAACTTACCTTACTTTTTTTACAGGATGTATTGCAATTGCGGGTATCCCCCCGTTCTCAGGTTTTTTTTCCAAAGATGAAATTTTAGCCGGTGCATTTGCTCATAACCCTGTATTGTATTTTATAGGATTAGGAGGCGCTTTACTTACAGCCTTTTATATGTTTCGTTTACTGGCAATGACTTTTTTGGGGAAATTCAGAGGTACCGAAGAACAGTCGCATCATTTGCATGAAAGCCCTTCTGCAATTACAATTCCTCTAATTATCCTGGCATTTCTTTCAATTGCAGGGGGACTTGTGGGTATCCCCGAATTTATGATCCCGCATGAGCACAGGCTGCAGG
This sequence comes from Ginsengibacter sp., assembly GCA_039919615.1. Lineage (GTDB taxonomy): Bacteria > Bacteroidota > Bacteroidia > Chitinophagales > Chitinophagaceae > Ginsengibacter. Next base: position 2,973 of record JBDSFG010000184.1, read on the forward strand.
AATTTTTAAATCCCATTTTTGCGCAATCAAATGGTATCCTCTTAAATCCTGAAATTCCCCGCCAAACAGAATACTTACTTACGGGTGTATCAACAATTTTAATATTAGTAACAAGTATTTGGGCATGGAAAAAATATAAAAACTACCAGGTTAAACCCTCAGATGAAACCGGGCTTGGAAAAGTTCTTGTCAATAAATGGTATGTTGATGAATTATATGATTTGATCATTGTAAAACCATTAAAGGCTTTGTCACTATTTTTTAATAATGTTATTGAAAGGACAGGAATTGATGGCCTGGTTAATGGGGTTGGCCGCGGTATAAATTATAGCAGTCGCCAGATAAGGTTACTACAAAGCGGTCAGGTAGGTACTTATATTTTAATGATGGTAATAGGCGTAGTAATTTTATTCATTATTCAATTGTTTGCAAAATAAATTTGATGCTCGGTAATTACTTTACATTTCCTGAACTGCTGCTTTGGTGTCCCCTGATAACGGGCTTGATTACATTCTTTATCAAAGATCAAAAAAAAGTAAAAGCGTGGGCTTTATTCTCCTCTTTAATTACCCTACTAATTTCATGCATAAGTTTATATTATGCTGATAACACAAAATATTTTTTATATAACAATGTTAGTTATGTGTGGCTGCCTTATATTGGAAGCACCTTTGCTGTAGGCCTTGATGGAATGGGGCATATGCTTACTTTTTTAACTGCACTTTCTTTCCCCTTGATTTTTGCCGCAACTTATAAAACTGAGTATAAAAAAACAACCGCATTTTATGGATTAATGCTCCTGAGCCAGGCAGGCCTTATGGGAGTTTTTGTTTCGATTGATGCCCTGGTATTTTACTTTTTCTGGGAACTTGCTTTAATCCCGGTTTATTTTTTATGCAGCATATGGGGCGGCGAGAAGCGGATACAAGCAACTTTTAAGTTTTTTATT
>JBDSFG010000220.1:0-20505 GCA_039919615.1 Ginsengibacter sp.
TTGAACCCGGTCATTGGCTGCTGTTTGCAGCCGCTGCTAAAAGATACAGGCAGGTTGGCAGGTACATGGCGCTACTTAACTTTATTGTAAGTTCGCAACTTCCATTTCCCTTTATTATGATTAAAAACTTTTATTCATTTATTAAAAACAGGACTCTGTTTTCCGTAGGATTTATGTTCGCTACTTCAAGCCTCATATTTGCCATTTGGGTGGCTGCTATACCGGGTATAAAATCGAGGCTTGCCTTTACTGATGGCAGTCTTGGACTTTCTTTATTGCTTTCGCCGCTTGGTGCAATTACGGGCATGTTGCTCTCAACCAGGGTTTTTAGCAAGATACCAGTTGGCAGATGGATGTTTACCGGCTATATTATTTTGTGCTGCATCATGATACTCCAGATCAATTCAGTTAACCGTTTAATGTTCTGGATATGTTTGTATTGTTTTGGCACCATTAGTTTTTTAAATGGTATGTCTGCCAACGCCACTGTAAATCTTATTGAGAAAAAATCAAACAAGCTCCTGATCAGTACCTGCCATGGCATGTATAGCCTTGGAGGAGCAGTAAGCGCAGGTATTGCCGCTTTATTGTTTTCAGTTCACATTCCATCGGGCTGGCAAATTGTGATGGTAGCATTTGTTATAATTATGGTTATTCTTTCCAATAAAAAATATTTACTGGCTAACACTGAAATGATTCATTCAAGGTCTGCAGTCAAGTTGCCCTCGTTAACTATATTGGGTATTTCTTTTATTTGCATGGTAAGTTTTATGGCAGAAGGTTGCGTGGCAGATTGGAGCGCTATTTATTTTAAAGAAATATTAGTTGCGCCTAAAGCATTGATAAGCCTGGGATATGCCGGTTTTTCCATAGCTATGACTGTTGGAAGATTAAATGGTGATATGCTGATCACAAAGCTCGGCAGTAAAAATGTTGTGGTATCGGGAAGTTTATTGGCCGCTACCGGATTTTTAATAGTGGTGACTGCCCCAGCAGTCATGATTGCTATATTTGGATATCTTATGGTAGGGTTTGGTTGCTGCTGTATTGTGCCTGTATTATTCAGGGCATCGGCTAATATCCCCGGGGTAAGCACTGTGGAAGGATTTGCAATGGTAACTACCGGGGGGTTGATCGGATTTCTTACCGGGCCATCTGTCATTGGCCTCATCTCTGAAAAAGCAGATCTTTCAAAAGGTTTGTCGCTGTTGATTCTAATGCATCTACTAGCAGCTTACGTTGCATGGAAAAACCCGTTTATATTGAACAAAGAAACTGCTGTAAACGATTCCCTGCCTTATGATGAACAAATTTATTGATGATAATTTTTCCTTCCAGTACATAAATTTTTAAAACCACTCAATTTATCTTATCCCTTAAGTCTGATTATGGAATACGTGAACATGCATAAGTGTGATAACATTTCCGTTATATAGAATTTGGCCAGGCCTGATATTATGCCCTACTTTAGAAAGATCATTGATACGGCTTCAGCCACACAAACAATTAATTATACAATATCCTAATGCGGTACTTTAGAAGAATCAGCGGGCATCGAAGGTTTCATATTACCTTGGGGCATTCCTCCATTATTTGCCGGCGCCGCAGCAGGTTTTACTGCAGGGTGCCCTACCCCGTGGTGGCATGTATAGCAGGTTACGGCATCCATAGTTTTTGCCTCGTTATCGTCGTCTTTATCTTTATCTTTAAAATATTTCTTATTTAGTTTAGTAGCCATACGCATCATAAAACGGGCTACGTTCTTATTAGGATTTTCATCAGTTACAAAATCCATTGACTTTGCTGCTTCATTTCTTACATGACAAAACGTGCATTTTTCACCAAGAGACACGGTAAAAAAGTGCATGACGCTATCAAGCTCTTTTTTGGTAGTATTCTTTTTTAAAACTTTTAAATTCTTATATAAAGGCTCATCTGCAGTAATAAATGCAAGTGATGTCGCTATAAATGTTATAAATGCAGCGAGTATTAAAGTAGATCGTCTCATAATTGAAATTTTGTGTAATTTATTAAATAACAAAATATAAAAAAATTTATAAAAGTAATAAAGTAAAATATGCTAAAGGACTAAACATCTTCCTGATGCCATTAAAATAAGTAAACTGCGGGCAAACTCAGGGCGGTTACAAAAATTGTTTCCACACTCCCTCTTTAGCGCTTTGAAAAACCGCTTCTATTATTGCCATATTATTTAATGCATCGTTTAAATCAGTTGGCACAGGTGTACCATTTAATACCGCTTTTGAAAACATATCTCCCTGGAGGGTGTATTGGTTTATTGGTTCAAAAATAATCTCTTCAGTTCCGCTTTTGATATTAAGCCATATACGGGTTGATTTTTCCGGCGGGGCATTAAAAGGAATTTCTATTTCTATGCGTCCTTCTGTGCCCAGGATATTTACACGCTGGTATGGCATTAACTGCGTTGAACAGGTAAATGTAGCTGTGCCGGTCGAAAAATCTAAAATACCCGAAGCCATGCGGTCTGTTTGCAATTGCTGGTCGTATTCAACAATTCCAAAAACCCTGGCAGGCTCGTTGCCAAAAATAAAGCGTGAGAGCGAAATACAATAGCATCCGATATCCATCATACCACCACCTCCCGTATCTTTTTGATTGCGGATATTAGCAGGATCAACATTGTAATAAGTAAAAAATGAATGAATGCTTTTTAATTCTCCTATTTTGCCGTCCTTCACCAGCTTAAGGGTATGCTGCCATTGCGGATGAAAGCGGTACATAAAAGCTTCCATAACTTTCAGATGCGGTTTTTTATTGGCAGCAGTTAACAGTTGCTTTGCTTCCGCAGATGAAAGGCTTATTGGCTTTTCGCACAAAACATGTTTGCCGGCTTCTATTGCTTTTATGGCCCAGGGTACATGCAGGTTGTTAGGCAAGGGAATATAAACCGCATCTATTTCTGTATCGCTTAATAATTCTTCATACGAGCCGTATGCTTTGGGAATATTGAGGCGGGCAGCCTCTGACTGAGCATGATCCTTATCACGTGAGGCAATAGCCACCACATCACAAAACTCACCCGATTGCATAGCCGGTATTACTTTTTCACGACCAATTTTGGCTGTACTTAGTATTCCCCAACGAACTTTATTCATGTTAAAAGTTTTGAGAATACAAGATAAATAATTATCACACTAAATGTTTCTTTAACACCAGTGGAATATTAAATGTTACACCAGCAAAATAAATTTTGCTGTTAAGTGCAGATGGAATAAGATAGAGATAGAAGTATTAACTTCTTTGTTTCTTTGGTTGCAACTGTATTATTATATGCACTGCAATGAGAAGCTCAAAAATAATTTCTTTGACGATCATAGGGATGGATTTAATACGATAGAAACGTTTTTGAATGAGAATTATTATATGAGTTCATAAAAGTTTTGAGGTTTAGCCTAACGTTTATTCTAATATAAAATCAATTCCAAATGCGATTTTGAATATTCACAGATATTAAATACTACGATCTTTCGAAGGCATTTCGTTATAGGTCATACCGGCTAATTCTCTTCCGGCTTTCTTTTTATTTACACCGCCCCATTGTTTAAAGAAGAAAGCAACTTCCTGTTCCTGGCATTGTTGTTTTATATCCCAAACCCATAACTCCTGCATCGGCCTTGACTTTCTTCCACTTTCGCCACCAACAATTGCCCAATCAATATTTTTTAGATTCATATTTTTAAGTGGTCCAATCAATGGTTCACATGAAAGGAATTTAATCTTAGCATTAGTATTTCTAAGATCATCAATTCTGAATTTTACTCTTTCATCTTCTACAGAAACGCCCATCCAGATATTATTCGTCCAGTTTAATAAATGATGTAATTTTTTTAACCGCTCAGATCTTTTTGTGAGTACCTGGTAAGTGTGATGAGGAGTACTATTCATTACATTAAAAACCTTTTGTATAAATTCTAAAGGAACGTCAGGATGAAACAGATCACTCATTGAGTTTACAAAAACAACTTTAGAGCCTTTCCAGGAATAAGGAATATTTAAAGCGTCTTCATGAACTCTTACCTTAAAACCATCTCTATATTTTTCAATTCCCATTGCCTGCAAACGCCTTGTCATAACTTCTGCATAACAATATTTGCAACCTGCTGAAACCTTGTCACAGCCTGTGGTTGGATTCCACGTCATTTCTGTCCATTCGATGCTTGATTGTGCCATGATTAAAAAAGTTTTGTTGAGGTGATATAGGTTTTTCTACCTTCTTGAAAAAATCATTTCCTCTTGGATTCTTGGAATAGAAAGCCAAATAATATAAGGGAATATTCTTGCTAGCAATCTTTACTAAATGTTTATCTATCGGTTCTTCATATCCTAAAGCTTTTAGTAATTAATTTTTAAAACAACCTCCCCTGCTCCCCCGGCCTTCTAAAAATACTGCTATCCAAACTCCATTCTTCTGCATTCATCTTATAAAGCTTGCCGTATTTTTTATATTGCTGCGCTACCATTTGTGCAATGTTTCCTTCGCCACGCATACGTACTCCCCATCTGGTATCATTAACCTGTCCATCATGGCTTTGCTCAATTAAATGCCACACTTTATCTGCACGGTCAGGAAAGTTTTTATACAGCCAGTCGTGAAATAGAAATTTAATGGCACCATTCAATCTTATAAAAGTATAAGCTGTAAATGTTGCGCCGTTATCTGCTGCGGCTTTCATTATGCGTTGCATTTCGTGTTCATTCAATCCGGGTATCATGGGCCCCATCATAACTCCCATACGTACTCCGGCGTTGCTCAGTTCGTTGATCACTTTTAATTTTTGTTTGGCAGTAGTAGTTCTTGGCTCCATTACTCTTCGCAGGTCTTCATTAAAAGATGTAATGGAAACCATAGCCGACACAATTCTTTTCTTCGCCATTTCCTGCAGCACATCCTTATCTTTTAGTATCCATGAATTTTTTGTGAGGATACCGACTGGTTGATTGAACTCATTACATATCTCAAGCATTTGTCTTGTCAAACGATATTTTTGTTCAGCAGGCTGATAACAATCTGTGTTGCCACTGAGCATGATGGGTGTGGCATCCCATTTTGGATGCATTAAAAATTTACGCAGCAATTGTGGCGCATTTTTTTTGATGAGGATCTTTTGCTCAAAATCAAGGCCGGCGCTGTAACCCCAGTATTCATGCACATTACGGGCATAGCAATAAATACAGCCGTGCTCACAACCTGCATAGGGGTTCATACTATAGCTCATACCCACATCTTTACTCTCCACTTTATTTACAATTGTTTTTGATGCCAGTTCCAGGTATTGCGTTGGTAACAACGCTTCTTCCCAATCATCAATAGCTTCTACATGCTCTTTCGTTTTTTCATTTTTTAAAAACCGGTTTTTGTGTTGAACTGTGCACCACGGCCGGAGATATATGATGAAGCCGCCGCTGCTCCGTCTAAATCTTCGCCGTTAAGAGAAGTTTTTGGTGCAACGTGTTCTTTAGGTTTTACTTTATAGTGATCTTGTTTTAATTTTTCTGACATACTTAGTGATTTGAGAATAGTGAATGATGAAGTTTGGTTCTTCTGTACACCTGTTTTTTTCAACAGCCTTGCTCAATAGAATTACGGGAAGATGCCGTAAGTGATACAACAGACGATTATAGAACACACCTGGCGGTTATATAAATAGTTCTCCCTGTTTTGTAGTTACCGGCAAATTTTGAAACTCAAACCGCTGTACAACCTGGTATTTTTTCTCATCTACTGGTCGCTTTAATAAAAGCATTGCATCAGCAATAAATCTTCCGGTAAAATGTTTGTTGCTGTATTCAAGCCACCCATTTTCATATTGCCATGGCTTTAATTTCCGGGCAATGGTTAAATTCGGCGCCATGATGAAGTGGGGTTTATAATCATCGTTTAATTTCATTAACCGCTGTGCTTCGTGCCTTATTTCTTTTACAAGATTTTGAACAGGTATTTTTGAAATAACATTTATGTAAATAGTGTGTGACGGAAAACTTCCAAAATCTTTCAGCTCAACTTTTATGGGATGATGGCCCATTGCTACTGCCTTAAGCCTGTTAGCCAGCCTGTCTTCCATCATTTCAAGCTGAATAAAGTTAGCGAGTGTTACATGTGGCTTCCCCCATTTTGCCTGGTCTGATTTGTATTTTTCTGAGAACTCTTCTTTTACTTTTTTGATTCTATTCCATAGTTCTTCATGCGGACTAAGCACTAATAGATATTCATTATACCTGTAGCCGGGAATTTGTATTAATGATGTTTTATCCATAGGTAAAATATTTTAGATTGAAAAATTTTATTGCTATTTATTTTAGCATAAATTTACTAAACAATTTAGTAATTAATTAAACTTATTTATATGGATACTGAAAGAATTTTTACCGCAACCTATAATGGCAGCAAGAAACTAAACCAATGGGATATCCCCACCGCAAATGCCACAGGTTTTGGCGCCGCCGCCGATGATTATATGGAAAGAGGCATTGACCTTAATGAACAACTTATACGCAATAAACCAGCAACTTTTTTTATGAGAGTAAGCAGCGATGCAATGAAGGAAGCAGGCATATACAAAAATGACGTGGTAATTGTTGACCGTTCAGTAAAGCCAGTTAGCGGCAAAGTGATTATTGCTATTTTAAATGGCGAGATGTTGATACGCCGCTTTGAACGAAACAACAGGAGCATCAGACTGTTGGCAGAGCCAAATAAATTATCTCCCATAAATATTGATGAATCATGCGAAGAATTTTCCATCTGGGGAGTAGTTACTTATGTTATTCATACCCCCTAATACCGGAAGGGGGAATAAAAATATTGCGTTATGAATTATAACGAAGCGTTAGATAAGACTATTCAAAAGTTACCCGTTCAGGAGGTTAGAGGTATGTATGCAATTGTTGATTGCAATAGTTTCTATTGTTCGTGTGAAAGACTTTTTCGTCCTGAGCTGATGCAGAATCCTGTTGTTGTATTGAGCAACAATGATGGATGTATAATTTCAAGGAGTGATGAGGCAAAAGAACTCGGTGTGAAAATGGCCGGGCCTTATTTTCTTGCAAAGCCAATGATAGAAAAGCATGATGTAGCAACGTTCTCATCTAATTATAATTTGTATGGAGATATGAGTCACCGGGTAATGGAAACATTGAGAGCCTTGGCTGGTAAAGAAAAAGTAGAAGTATATTCAGTTGATGAAGCATTTTTAGATCTGAGTATGATCAGCACAGAACAGCTTGCTTATTATGCCTTACACATACGAAATACCGTGGAGCAATGGACAGGTATTTCAGTGTCTGTTGGCGTAGCTTCTACAAAAACGCTTGCAAAGATTGCCAATCATATTGCTAAAAAAAATAAGGCTGCCACCAAATGTGTTGCTACTATAATAAATGATGATGATGTAAGAAGTGTATTAAAACGAACAAGAGTTAATGGAATATGGGGTGTAGGAAATGCATATGCTGAAAAGCTTATAAATTGGGGAATAACCAGCGCCTGGGATTTAAGCAATATGCCGGAAGAGTGGGCGCAGAAACATTTGGGAGGAGTGGTTGGTGTGCGGTTTATCAGGGAATTAAAAGGAATTCCCTGTATAACCATGGACGAGCCATTAGATACTAAAAAAATGATTGCTACCACACGCATGTTTGGCATAAACGTAACTGAATTAAAAGACATTAAAGAAGCCATTGCTACTTATACTGGCAGGGCCGCGGAAAAACTAAGAAGACAACAATGTGCGGCTTCATGCATAAGTGTATTTATCGTTGCTAAAGAACAAAGTCATTCAGCAAATTTTAGCCATGGAGCTACAATTAGCTCTTGCACGGTTTTACCCTTTGCCACGTCTATTACCAGTGAACTTATTACACCAGCTATGCAAATGGCAGAACAACTTTTTAAATATGGTAAGGAATATAAAAAAGCCGGCGTGATGCTTAGTGGCCTTATTCCGGATGATTCTATACAAAGCAATTTATTTATGCCGGCTTCAGATAATAATAAACGCTGCCTGATGGGTGCTATAGACAACCTTAATTTTAGCCTGAGAGATGATGCGGTGAAATTTGCATCTTCCGGGCTTACCCGGAATTGGAAAATGAGGCAGGAGTTACGTTCTCCAAGATATACTTCAAGGTGGGAAGAGCTAAGAGAGGTAGAATAAGCAGGTAATAAATTGCAAGTATTAAGTTATATAGTGCTATAGCATCTTAATAAGTTCTTTAACTCCGGCAACTAAAAACTCTTTGGTTGGAAGTGAGGAAATAATCTTCAGCTCTTCCTTTAAAGTGGTTTCATTGTCGAGGAATTTAAAAACTTTAGCAGCCTTATTTTTCTTAAAAAGGTGTGTAAAAACTTCTTTTCCCTGCAATTTATTTTTTGAAAGAATGTGCAATAATGTACTGTCGTAAAAATGAAATCGTTTTTTTAAGTTTATTTTTTTTGACGGATGACCGTTTGTAATAAGTTCCTGAACAATTTGCTGAGCCTGCTTTTGTATAAACTGAAATGTATAACCCGTAGAGGGTTTTGTTTGCCCGCCCGCTGTACCAATGTTAAACATCCCGTTTTCGTTTGGTGCAAAGTCTTCATTCGTCATCGGGATCACACCAAATTCTTCTTCAATTAGTTTAAAATCGCCGATGTTAAGATGGTGTTTTATATATTGGGTAAGTTGAAGATCATACTCCTCTTTTTGCAATAAACTTTCTGTGAACAACGTATATTCCACCAACGCCTTATTCGGTGCCAAGGGTAATACATAAATGAAAGCAGTTCCTGAATTCTGCGATACACCAAAATCCATAAGTGTTCCCTGGTGATGATTAAATTGATCTGACGGTGTTTCAATTATCCACCCTTTAAAATGCTGAAGCAGGTAAAATTTATCCTGGGGTTTTTTTGAAGTGTTTAAAATTGAATTAAACACTATAGCATTATTAACCGGCAGCAATTCATCGTTAATCTTTATTTCCTTTTCTTTAAAACTTATCTCTCCAGGTTTAATTTCAATATTAGGCTGAAGACGAATTTTGGAAAAACAATAATTATAAAAATCAATGCCACGTATCATTTTATATTGATAAGGATCAATTTCCAAAGAAATGGAAAGCTCATTTGTTTTGAACAAAAGGTCGTCCCATTTTTTATGAACTATGTTTTCAAAATAGCCGTTTTCTTTTTCCCAAAAGCACCATGTTCTGTCGTTTCTATTTTTAAGGTTTTTATCAATTAATAAAATTTTCTTATCAGCAAATTTGCCTGAATCAATCATTCGCATTACAATGCTTAACGAAGCACAACCTGTGCCGGCGAAAATAAAATCATATTGAATTGATGAATCTAGTGACACTAAAAACAAGGATTAATAAGAGAAAGGCCGTGTAAAGATATTCTGAAATAGGTACTTTGAAATAGTAAGATAAGCCCGTGACGAAGCTATACAGAAGCGCTATCAGCAGATGCAAAATTTTTACCTGAATTTCTTTTCTTATCTGAGCGTACTTTGTCCCAATATTTTTTTGCTGCTATTAACATTCCAAAACTTTCGCCGTCATGTTTATCAAGATGTTTGTGGTGCATTTTGTGCGCCCATCTTATGGCTTTTATGTACGTAATATCACTGCGTGTAAAAAGTTTTATCCGCTGATGAATGATCACATCGTGTACAATAAAATAGGAAAATCCATACAGCATTATACCAAAGCCAATTGCAGCAAGCCAATACAGGTTTTGCGTAACTCCAAATGCAATGCATAAGATACTGGGTATTGAAAAGATCAGGAAGAATGCATCGTTCTTTTCAAAAATACCCGGGCTTTTTTTATGATGGTCCTCATGCAGGTACCATAAAAAACCATGCATAATATACTTATGGGTAAGCCATGTAATTCCTTCCATTACAAGGAATGTTGAAAGCATTATTAGAATAAATAAAAGAATATGCATAGCCTCCTCTTAATATGATTTATTGACTACAGTTCTGTAAGCTTCTAATTTTGGAAAAGCGATTTTAAACCATGCTGTAAACTTTTTCGGATGGTTTTGCAATAAAGATTCAAGCTCCTCAGTTGTTTTAAAACAGTAGTCCTTTACCTCTGATCTATTCACTTTTATTTCGCCATCATAATGGCCGATAAAAACATGGTCAAACTCATGTTCCGTAAGGCCATTTTCAAAAGAAGCTTTATAAGTAAAGTCAAAAGCTTTCTCAAGATGAGTTGTAAATCCCATTTCTTCTTTTAGTCTCCGGTTAGCGGCTGCATAGGTAAGCTCCCCGGGAGCAGGATGGCTGCAGCATGTATTCGTCCACAATTCCCCATTATGGTATTTACCCACTGCCCTTTGCTGTAATAGCATTTCACCTTTACTGTTAAAGATGAAAATACTGAAAGCCCTGTGCAATAAGCCTTTCTGATGCGCTTCGAGCTTTTCCATGGTACCTGTTTGTTCATCCATCTGGTTCACCAAAATAACTTCTGTCACTGCTAAAAATTTATGCTGCAAAAATAACTATATTAAATTAAGCTGGTTTTTTACCCTCGCTGTCATTACAATTAAAGCTTTGGAATAATTGGGTATACGTATCCGTTGGTGTAATATGCGTGCCGGGCTTGTTCTCTTAATTTTGGCGAATAAAGAGAGGTAATATTTATAGGCCAGATATACCCCAAACTTTGCTTTAAACGGCAGCTTTAAAATACCCTTGCAGGCATTGTCAAAATCTGCACCTATTTCTTCTTCAATCTGCAATTTCATTTGCCATGTAAAATTTTCAAAATCAATTTCCGGGAAATAGGTCCTTTCCAGATTGATGTAATCAGCTTTTGCATCTCTTAAAAAATTTACTTTTTGAAAAGCTGCGCCAAGGGATTGTGCAAAAGGTTTTAGCTTTTCAAATTGCTCTTTATCTTTCTCACAAAAAATATATAGACACATCAATCCTACAACTTCGGCGCTTCCGTAAATATATTCCCGGTAAGATTGCTTATCATAATTGGTTTTATTGAGATCAGCCTCCATACTGTTGAAAAAAGCGTTGATCAGTTTCTTATCAATTTCATATTCATTTACTGTTTGCTGAAAACTGTGTAGAATGGGATTAAGGCTGATCTTCCTTTCTATAGCTTTATAGGTTTCCTCCCTGAATTCATTCAGCAATTCTATTTTGTTGTATTCATGAAACGTATCTACGATCTCATCAGTAAAGCGAACAAAGCCATAAATGTTATATACAGGCGTTCGCAAATCTTTATGTAAGAATTGAATAGCACTGCTAAAGGAAGTGCTGTATTTCTGAGTGGTAAGCTTGCTGCATTGCCTAGACACATCATGAAATAACTGCATCATATAATTCAATTTAATTTTACTATTTAAAGTGTTTCAAAACTTCGGTAGCCACCACCTGCCCGCTAACCAGGCTGGGTGGAACACCCGGCCCAGGTACTGTAAGCTGTCCTGTATAAAATAAATTCTTTACTTTTTTGCTTCTGCATGCCGGTTTAAAAACTGCCGTTTGCAATAAGGTATTTGCCAGGCCATAAGCGTTACCTTTAAAAGCATTATACTCATTTACGAAATCATCAGGGCCAAAGGATTGCTTAAATATAATTGATTTCTTAATTGTTTGTCCAATATGTTTTTCAAAACGTTTAACAATTTTTTCAAAATATATTTCTCTTATTTCATCACTATCTCCCGGCAAATCTGCGGCAACGGGTATCAGGAAAAATAAATTTTCGCAACCTTCAGGAGCAACATTATTATCTGTAACAGACGTCGCACTTACGTAAAATAAAGGCTCATCAGGCCACATGGGATCAGTGTAAATCTGCTCTCCATGTTTTTCAAAATTTACATCAAAGAATAACGAGTGGTGCGCTAAACCACTCAGTTTTTTATTAAGTCCTACATAATATAACAAACAAGATGGCGCCATAACCCTGTTGTCCCAATATTTATCTGAATAGCTTCTCAAACTTTTCGGTAACAGGCTTTTTTCCACAAAATGATAATCGGCATTGGCAATAATCACATCGGCAACGTGTTCATTTAAATCATCATTATTTTTTGCACAAACTGATGTTACACTAACCGCTATATTACTTTTACAATTTATTTTATTAATTGTTCGCCCAAACAAAAATTTTACGCCCGTTTCTTTTGCAAGTTTATACATGCCATCCACAATCTGGTACATTCCACCAGCCGGATACCAGGTTCCTGATTTTATATCTGCATAGTTCATCAGGCTATATAAGGCAGGTGTATTTCGCGGTAAAGCGCCTAAGAACAACACAGGAAATTCTAGAAGCTGCCTAAGCCGGGGATTTTTGAAATGTTTATTGACGTGTTTTTCGAAAGAGATAATTACATCTAATTTAAAAAATCCTTTTATAAGCTGCCAGTCTAAAAACTCGAAAAAGGATCGGGCCGGCTTAAACACTAATTTGTTCATACCTACTTCATATTTGTAGGCAGCCTCTTTCAAAAATTTTTCTAAATACCTCCCGGAGCCTGGTTCAATTTTTTCAAAAAGGGCTTTTAGTTTCTCGTAATTCGCCGGAACATTTATAGTTTTATTTTCCCAATAAATACGATAAGAAGGATCTAATCTTTGCAAAGAATAGTAATCCGAAACTTTCTTTCCAAAGCAGGCAAAATATTTTTCAAAAACTTCCGGCATCCAGTACCAACTTGGCCCCATATCAAAAGTAAAACCAGATGCTTTTAATTGTCTTGCTCTTCCGCCGGGTATTTCATGCTTTTCAATAACTGTTACGTCCCATCCGGCTTTCGCCATAAATGAGGCGGCCGATAATCCGCCAAAGCCACTTCCTATAATTATTACTTTTCTCAATTCTAAATAGTTAAAGGAAGATAAGCAATCAAAACATAATTGAGATATTTCTAATCATTAATTATACCTGTCAACTTGTGCTTTTAGTAACTTTCTCGCAAAATAAATCCTGCTTTTAATTGTGCCCAAAGGTTCCTGAAGCATGTTTGCAATTTCATTGTATTTGTATCCCTCAAAATATAATAAGAATGGACTTTTAAAAATACCCGGGAGTTGTCGAATTGACGTATTGATCTCTTTTACTTTTAATTCGCTTTCTGCAGTGTTTGAAATTAATAGCTGGGTATAATTCAAAAGAAAATCATTTACCGAATCATCAAGTATTACATTTTGTTTTACCTTTTTTCGATAATCATTAATGAAAATATTTCGCATTATTGTATAAAGCCATGCTTTAATATTTGTGCCAAAATTATATTTCTCCTTATTTGCAAGCGCTCTGTAAATAGTTTCCTGTAACAAATCTTTGGCGGCTTCATTATCGCCGGTAAGCCTGAATGCAAAAGGCTTCAGGAATTCGGCATTACCCAAAAGGAGCTGATTAAATTCAATTGCAGACATAATTATGTTTAACTTATTTATACGCAAAGTTAAACATAATATTCTTACAAACGCATTTTTTGTGTAAAGTTTTATATTCATAACTTAAACAAAATATTAAAGCTACAAAGCGGAAATAAACTCCATTGCTTCAGTAAGCGATTTCCTGAATGTAATGTTGGCGGGGATTTTTTTTATGTAACCGGCGGTTAATTTTCCGGAAATAACTATTTGTATGCCGGGGAATTTTTTAGAAACATTTAAAATGAACTTATCAAAATTAAAATTTTGGCCCGCTGTAGTAAGGTGGGTGTATAAATACCGGGGCTTTTTTAGCTGCACAACAAATTCCACATCCCTCATTGGTACGCTTGCACCAAGGTAAACAACAGATAAGCCTTGTTTCTTAAAAAGGAAAGATATAAACAGCAATGCCAATTCGTGATATTCGCCTTCCGGCAAAAAGAGGCATACACGTTCATCGGCTTTTGCATTAACTTTTATGGTTTCTATTCCCACAAGAATTTTTTGACGAATTATGTTACTTACCAAATGCTCCTGTGCAGGGTTAATATTATTTGTTAACCATAAAACGCCAATTTTTTCTAAAAAGGGAAAAATTATCGAGAGAATTGCCTTTTCAATATTAAATGAATTAATGTATTTATCCAGTATATTTTCAAAGCTATCCATATCAACTTCGATCATTATTTCTATAAGGTCATTTACTATTTTTTCCTGCCTGGCATTTGATGAAGGGAGCGAAATAACTTTCTCATTTATTATTTCATCGTTCATTTTATCTATGTGAGAAATTTTAAAGCCATTTTTATTAAGCAAAGCAATATTTAGTATCTTCTTCAATTCTTCCTGAGAATAAAAGCGAATATTGGTACCTGTTCTATTTGGCTTTAAAAAATTGTATCGTTGTTCCCAAATGCGGATGGTATGCGGTTTAATACCGGTGAGATTTGAAATATCTTTTATAGTGAAAGGCATACGAAAAATAACTGGTGGTATACTATGTAACAGAATCAGGAGGCATTTGTTTGGAGGAAAACTTTTTTATACCATATTTCCATTGAAAGAATTGTCCATAATATCTTTGCCCTTTTTTCGCCGGATATCCTTACTTTATCTCTAAGTAATCTTTCTACAAATTTTTTATCAATAAAGTTTTTATATAACACATTTGATGACGAAATATGATCAAAGACTATTTCTTTTAATTCTCCTTCGATCCAGCTTTTCAGAGGTACCTCAAAGCCCCGTTTAGGCTGGTTTATCAAATTGGCGGGCAGGTATTTTTTTGCCAGCTGCCTTAGCAGAACCTTAGTTGTGCCACCGTTTATTTTAAAATTATCTTTAACACCCGGCGCATATTCCATTAGTTCTTTCGACAAAAAAGGGCTGCGTCCCTCCAAAGAATTAGCCATTGTGGCAATATCCATCTTAACAAGTAAATCGCTGAAAAGATTTGTATCAAAGTCCATGTTCATGATTTTCTTCAACCCTGATAAAGGGCTTAAAGCAATCATGTCGAAATCAATTTTAATTTGTTCCAGGTAATCAAATCCAGGATCTAATATAAACTTTTCATGGTCTTCCATTATATCCACACCTGCGGATAAATAAATTTCCAGATGCGATTTTGATGCCATTGAAACAAGCCTGTATAAATAATCATACATCGATCTTTTGTTTTCAGAGGCAGGTAACACATGTTTTAAAAATGTAGCCGCATTTTTTAGTACGGGGTTTTTTTCAAAAAAATCATACTTGGCAAAAGGTACATACCTGCGATATCCACCAAACAATTCATCCGCCCCATCTCCGTTAAGAATTACCGTTACATTTTTTTTTGCCTCTTTGCATACGTAATAACTTGGAATGGCAGAACTATCAAAAAACGGCTCCCCATAGTTTGAAAGAATATTTTCCAGATCATCTTTAAGATTAGCAAATGAAATTTGTATTTCGTGGTGATTTGTATGGTATTTTTCCGCCACCAGTTTTGCCAGCGGCGCCTCATTATATTCACCTGAAAAAGAAACCGTAAAAGTTTTTAAATTCCTCGTGTACTCGCTTGCAATTGCTGTGATGAGGCCGCTATCTATACCTCCACTCAAAAAATTGGCCACTTCAAGGTCTGAAGACTCAAGCCGTCGTTTTACTGCTGTGTGTAAAAAATCATTTGTCTTTTGTATACTTTCCTCTAGTGAATCCAGGCAGTCTTTTAAATAAAACTCATGAATATTCCACCATCGTGTTTTAGATATTGCAAGAGAAGAGCAATCAAGAATTAAAAAAGTACCTGAGGCTAACTCATTTACATTTTTGTATGGCGTTTGCTCGCGATAGAAAGAACCAAGCCTGAGGTAGTGGTAAAAATTTGACTCCTCCATTTGTAAAGGCAAAAGCGCTTTAAGGCAATTTAACTCGCTGGCAAATAAAAACTTTTCTTCACTTTTATAATAATATAAAGGCTTTTTTCCCGCCCTGTCTCTTGCGGCAAATAATATATTTTTAATTTTATCGTGAATAATGAAAACAAACATGCCGTCTAACAGGTTCAGCATGGCAGAGCCAAATTTTTCATATAGCAACAACAAAGTTTCCGTATCAGAATTTGTATGACCGATGATGTTATATTGCTTTCTAAGCTCCTGGTGATTATATATTTCACCATTGAAGACGATGGTATATTTTTCGCCTAAATGCATGGGCTGTTTGCCACAGGATATATCTAAAATGGCAAGGCGCAAGTGATATAACTCCACATTACCTGATTGATAACCCCCTTGTTCATCCGGCCCGCGATGAAGCATGTGTTGCTTAACTATTTCATAATCGAAGATATTATTGACAGAACCAGCTAACCCACACATTTTTTTTAAAAATTTATTCCGGCAAATACAACGTATTAAATACCGGGTATTAATAATAAGCAAACTTTGTAATATCGCAAAAAATAGCTAAAACTCACCGGAGTTGATAAGTGGTTGCACATGATAACTGCCCCCAGCCACATAAGGTATGGCAAAAATATGAAGTGTTTTAAATTGAGAAAATGAAATAAATTATACAGCAGAGATATGGGCTAACGGTTGACAATATTTATCAGCCAGGTCAAGATATAATTTCAAAATATTTTTTTCGCTAAACTTTTCAACGGCTAATTTCCTACTGTTATTTCTAAATTTAATAAATTCATCTTCTTCTAATAATATCATTTTTTCAAAGGCATAATATAGTTGTTCCGTATTTTTTACCGGAATTTTAAACCCGTTCCAATTATCGATAACTGTTTCTTTGCACCCTACATTATCTGTTGTAATAATTGGTTTAGCCATAGCAAGCCCTTCAATTAAAACCCTGGGTACACCTTCCCTGTAGTATGATGGCAATACAGCCACATCACATTTGCATAATATTTGCTTTATGTCTGCGACTGAGTCCATAAATTTGATTACACCGGATTCTTCCCAGGTTTTCATTATTTCAGCAGTAACACCAATTTTTGAATCTTTCTGAAGATAACCAACAATATAAAAAGTAACCAGCGGATAGATCTTCTTTATTTTTTGAGCAGCTTCATAATATTCTTTTAAACCCTTTGTCCATAACAGGCGGGCTGTTAGCATGAATTTCAGATTTTTACCCATATTCCCTGAAAAAGAATTTTTACAAAATAAAGGACTGAATACATCACAATCAATGCCTGAACCATTGACAAGGAACGTTTTGTTTTTATCTACCAGTTTCTTTAATAAAAAAATATTGAGATCATCTGCGTTTTGAAAAATAACTGCTTTTGTTTTTTTGCATGCCTGCTTAAACATTAGCGACACTATATTAAATAGCAAACGGTTTTCATAAACCTGGCCCAAACCATTTATTGTTATTACCGAAGGAATTTTCAATTTATCTGCCACTATTGTTCCATAAATATTAGGCTTTATGGTGTAATGAAATATAAAATCAGGCCGGATTTTTTTATACAATTTTTTATATTCATGATATATTTTAAACTGCTCAAAGGGAGATTGGCCGCGTGAGTTTAGTGCATGCAGTTCGTGAATTTTATAGCCCTCTGCAAGTAATACATCAAAATATTTATCCCTGGCTGTAATAATTTCTACACTATATCCGGCGTGTTCTAAAGCCTGTATCAGGCTTTTTCTTACTTTAATAATGTGCATGCTAAGATTAGCAACAATTAAAACTTTTTTTTTCATATAAATTCCAGCCCTCAATTTCAAACATTATTTTACTAAAAATACAAGCGTAAAAACAATATACAAACAAAGGTTTATTTCTACATATCCGTACATTTAAACAGAATAAAAATACAATGATAATAGATGAATACCACTAAATATTTTATTTTAGAAAGCTCAAACAAACATAAACTATACAATACAAATAAGTAACTTGCCAGTTAGCCTTAAGATGGAAGATAGTTTGCAGGTATCGCTGTCAAACCTTTTATTTTCCACCAAAATACAGTTAAAGATTACAAGTTGACTACTAAGATTATAGAATATTATGATTATATATTATTGCTTCCATATATCGTAATTTTTTTTCTGCTGGCACGGAACTTCGCAAAAAAACATGCGGAAACCCCGAATGAGGTTTATTGGCTTTTAATAAACTGGTGGATTAGAATGGTAGCTGGCCTCCTGTATGCCTGGATGATAGTGTATTATTATAAGTATGGCGATCCGTTTGGATATAAAGAACGCTCGGATGCACTATTCGACAGTATTCTTAAAGATTGGGAAAACATAAAATACATTTTTCTTCCTGCTGAATCGTTTAAAGATTACCTGTTCAATCTTGGGTATTCTAATCAGACGTATTATAGCGATTTGGGTTATTATAGCGAGGCTAATTTTATGGTATCCCGGGTAAGCTGTGTTGCCGCATTTTTTACCTTTAACAGGTTTCTGATAATAAGTTTTGTGTTTACCAATATAGCCTACTACGGGTTTGTATTAATCTATGCAACAACTAAAAAAATTATTACCGGGTTTAATAAGGCATTGGCAATTGGGTGCATGTTTGTTCCTTCCTGTGTATTCTGGAGCAGCGGATTAGCCAAAGAGGCTATATGTATGATCTCTTTAGGAATAATCTTTAACTGTTCTGTTGTACTGTTTTTTCAGAAAAAAATCCGGTTTGGAATTATATTCAAATTGATTTTCTTCAGCTATATTCTTTCTACAGTAAAAAATTATATTTTCTATTGTTTTTTAGTTGCTTTTATTGTTTGGATATTTTACGATCGTGTTAAAAGAATAATGTCAAAAAGCAGATTTAATAAGGTAGCCGTTATATTGCTTTTTACATTAGCGGTACCAGGTATTTACTGGCTTTGGGGAAACACTATATCGGCAGGCATCAATAGTAATATTGGAGAGATTATTTCGTCAAACATAGATATTTATGAGTCTGCAGCCCACAGTTTTGGAACTGGCAGTTTAATAGATGTGAAGGATATAGATGTTTCCAGTATCGGGGGAATTTTAAAATTTATACCGCAAGGCCTGGTTAATGTTTTTTTCCGGCCTTTCCCCTGGGAAATCACTAATGTACTAATGATCTTTACTGTATTGGAAAATCTATTTTTTGTCTTCCTATTTACCAGAGTGCTTATAAAATCACGTTTCTTAACGAGGAAGTTATTTATAAATAAAAATTATCAGGTATTTGCGATAGTAGTGAGCATTACGCTGGCATTTGTTATAGGTATTTCAACTTTCAACTTTGGAACCATGGTTAGATATAAAATTCCATTTTTACCTTTTTGGGCAAGTTTTTTATTAGTGATAAATAAAAAATCAAGTGATAATAAAGGTGTGGTTAATTTGTAAAAGCTGGTACCAGTTAATAAAGCTTTCTATACCATTTTCTATGGCTATTTTAGGTTGATAATTAATAAGATTTCTTGCCTGAGTTATATCGGCGTAGGTAATGTCCACATCACCTGCCTGCATTGGCTTGTGAATTAACATCGGTTTCTTATTTAATTTTTTATAAATAATATTTACCAGATCTATCAGCATAACAGGGTTATTATTTCCAAGGTTAAGTGTTAGATACACGTTCCTGTTTTCCAGCATAAAGTTTATAGAATTATAAAATCCCTGAACGATGTCTAAAACAAATGTATAATCCCGGGCAGTATTGCCCTCTCCATATATTTCAATTGGTTTATCATTTAAAATAGACTTAACAAATTTATGGATAGCTAAATCCGGCCTTTGCCTGGGGCCATATACCGTAAAAAGCCTTAAATTAATAACATCTATTTTATATAAATGATGATAGGTGTAGGTTAAAAGTTCGCAAGCTTTCTTTGTAAAGGCGTAAGGAGAAATCGGATTGTCCACGTCATCGGATTCCCGAAAAGGAATATTCTTATTGTTACCGTAAACGGATGATGAAGAGGCAAAGACTAATTTCTTTATCCTGTTTAAATTCATAAATTCTAAAACCTGCTGGGTACCGGTAATATTGTTTTCTATATACCCTGAAGGATCTGCTATTGATGGCCTTACTCCGGCCTTTGCGGCGAGATGTATTACAATATCAATACTTTCGCTAATATCGGCCAGGCCATCACAAATATTTATTTCATAAAAACGGAATAATGAGTTCCCTGTTAAATTTTGCAGATTATTTTTTTTGATTTGCTTCGAGTAAAAATGATCAAAATTATCAACCCCGATGACTCTGAAACCTTTAGAAAGCAAAACCTCGGCAAGCGTACTTCCAATAAAACCTGCACAGCCTGTTATTAAAACACTTTTCATAAAATATTTTTGATAATTGCCTGTTAAAGAAGAGCCATTTAAATCTCTTCATTATGAATTACTTTGTTTTAATAATGTTTCATCACTATTAAGATCATTGTAAAAATAGTTATAATCAGCTTAAAAATACAAAGAGCAATAATTCACAATTTATATTACAAACACTTGCTGATATCAACAAATATATTCACTACTCTTAAGATTTGTGCCAAAACCCGGAAGAGGTATATAAAGCGATAATGGTAATTATCATC